>JANXRL010000172.1 GCA_025352985.1 Verrucomicrobiota bacterium | reverse complement strand
AGGGACGCTTCGTCTCCGACGCCCGCTACCGCATCGGTTCCTGCGAATACGCCTTGCAGCACTATCAATCTGCCGAGGAAAAACTAGGGGCCTGGTTGAAAGACTATCCCGGAGACGACCCTCGGCGCGGTGAAGTTCTTTCCGCCCAAGGCGACGTCTTTGCAGGCGAAGACCGCATCGACGACGCCATCGCCAGCTACCGTGCCGCCCTCCTCCTGCCGCTCGCCGACGATCTCCTCGGCTACGTGCTCGACGAACTTACACGCCACTATCAGGCCAAACACGACTACGACACGGCCGCCACCATGTGGTCCGACTTCGCCCGCACCCATCCCGACCATCCGTTTGTCATCAACGCCGCCTACTGGATCGGCAAGCTCCGCTCCAAAGTAGGCCATGTGGACGCCGCCATCGACCAGATGTGCGCCATCGCCCAGCGTTACGTTGCCGAGTCTGATCGCGACACCGTCGAGCGCCTGCTGACGCAAATCGCCACCCTGATGGCCCGCACCCCCAAGGCCGGTCCCGATGGCTCCCGCCCTCCCTCCCCCACGCCCGAGATGATCGCCGCAAGAATCGAAAGCCTGCTCATGACCCCGGAGACTCTCAATAACCCCACCGTCAAAGCCCGCGTGTGGTTCACCGAGTCAGAAGTCGCCTCCTTCCGCAAAAACAACGCCCTCCGCGACGAACTCCTTGCCCGCATCGGCGCCGAGATATCCCCCGAAGCCCTCCCCCCCGGCCTGCTCGGCTGCGTCGGCGATCTGGTGCTCGAGCAAGGCAAGCTCGATCAGGCCAAGGCCCTATACACCACCATCGTCGCCCGCTATCCGCGCTCCATCTACGCCGACTTCGGCTACGTCGGCCTCGGTGAACTCGCCTACCGCAAAGGCGACTACGACGTCGCCCTTACCCAATATAACAACGCCATCGACAAGGCAGGCGCCCGTTTCAAGTTGCTCGACGCCACCCTCGGCCGCGCCAAGACTCTTCTCGCCAAGGGTAATCTCGACGCCTCCAAGGAACTCTTCCAACAGATCGCCACCAACCGCCAGTGGCGCGGCCCCGCCACCGCCCAAAGCGTTTACTCCCTCGGCGAAATCCTCGTCAAGCGCGGCGGCCGCGACAACCTCGCCGAGGCCCAGGCCAACTTCCAGCGCGTCTTCATTTCCTACCGCAAATACACCCCATGGGTCGCCCGCGCCTACATCAGCAGCGGCGAAACCTTTGAAAAACTCGGCCAGCTCAAGGAAGCCCTCGCCACCTACCGCGAAATGCTTCGCGACAAGCGCCTGGCGAACTTCCCCGAAATCGAACAGGCCAAATCCCGCATCTCCGTCCTCGAACTCCAAGTGCCGGCCACGCCCGCGGGAGGCTCCTCATGAAGTCCTTTGCCTGCATCGTTCTCGCCCTCGCCTGCGCCGCCCCGCTCAGCGCGCAACGCTACATCCTCAAAGATGGCCGCGCCCTTAACCAATCCGACGTCGTCTTGAAAAACGGCACCCTTGTGAAAGCCCTCGCCGGAAGCACCGAAGGCTCCGCCGAAGTGTCCTATCCCATAGCCCAGGTCACCCGCCTCGACTGGCCCGAACCCGCCGAGATCGAAGCCGCCGTCACCCTGCTCGCCTCCGGCAAGGCGGCCGAAGCCCAAGGGAAAATCACCCCCATCTACACCCTGTTCGCCCCGTTCCCCTCCGTGCCGGGCTCATGGTGGAGCGACGCGGCCGTGGTCCGCGCCCGCGCCTTGCTCGTCCAAAAGAAAATCACCGAGGCCGAAAGCGCCGCCCGCGAAATCATTTCCGCCGGAGCCGACCCTGACGACGTCAAGGCCGGCCAGCTCATCCTCGCCGAGGTCCAGCTCAAGCTGAACAAGCCCGACATCGCCGACGCCATGCTCGACTCGATTCTCCAAAAGCACTCCTCCGCCGAGATCGAGGCCCGCGCCTTCCTCCTGCGCGGCGACATCGCCTTCGAAAACAAAGCCTTCGACAAGGCCCTTGAGTTTTATCTTCAGGTGCCCGTCTTTTATGGCTCCCACACCGAGCTCATCCCCGCCGCCCTCCTCGGCAGCGCCCGCTGCTACAAGGGCTACGGCGACAACGGCCACGCCGAGCGCGCCTATCTGGAGTTGATCAACACTTTCCCGGAATCCGCCGAAGCCACCGCCGCCAAGGCCGAGTCCAATCTCTGATTTTTTTAATCCTAAAGCTTAACCCAACGCCTCCTCTCATCATGAAGACTCCCCTCCTCCGCTGGTTGTCCGCCGCCTCCCTGTTCGCTCTGCCCTCTCTCCTGCGGGCCGCCGATACCGCTCCCGTCGTCGTCAAGCGCTCCCTCTTCCAAGAGCTCAACATGCCCGCGATCTGGTTCCTCATCGTGTGCAGCATGATCGTCGTTTACTTCGTTCTCGACGTTTACATGAAGAGCGCCCCCCGCCTCCTCATCCCCGCCGCCTCCCTCGAAACCCTCCGCGATTTCTTCCGCAAAGGCGATTATCAGGGCGCCTTCAACTATTGCGCCGCCAATCCCGACACCCTCACCAACGTCGTCCACGCCGGCCTCAAGCACGCCCCCGGCGGCCTGGCCGCCACCGAGGACGCCATGGGCAACTCCATCGTCGGCGAAAATTCCAAGTTCCAAAACAAGATCGCCTACCTCTCCGTCATCGGCGTCATCGCCCCCATGGTCGGCCTCACCGGCACCGTGCTCGGCATGATCGACGCCTTCTCCCAGATGGGCCAAGCCGGCGCGGCCGACCCCTCCAAGCTCTCCGGCGCCATCGGCCACGTGCTCCACGCCACCGCCGGCGGCCTCATCGTCGCCATACCCGCCTTCGTGTTCTACTATCTCCTCCGCAACCGCGTCTCCCACCAGATCCACGGCCTCTCCATCGCGGTCGCCGACCTCTTCCGCAAGTTCCCCTACAGCCAGCTCTCCGAAGTCGAGTTCGCCGGCGGCGAATCCTACGCCGCCGCCCCCACCTGGAACACCGAGGCCGCCCCGGCCGAATAACCCCGCGCCTGATCGCCGGTTTCCTACCCTTAATTTAACCCTTAACTCCTTTTTACTATGGCTGGTGGTGGTGGCGGAGGTGATGGCGAGCCCGAATTCCAAATCGCCCCGATGATCGACGTGCTTCTGGTGCTGCTCATTTTCTTCATGAGCATCGCCATGACTGCCGTCACGCGCTACGATCCCGCGATCGAGCTTCCCGCCGCGCCCGACGCCAACAAAAAGGAAAGCTCCGAGGGCGAACTCGTCTTCAACATCGCCTGGAAAGCCTCCGAAAGCCGCGCCATCACCACCTACGACGAGGCTCCCGTAAACCTCGACAACGTCGTGGCCACCCTCGCCGCCCGCAAAAAGGCCGACCCGAAGATCCGCGTCCTCATCCGCAGCGACGCCCTCACCCCCGTGCGCTATATCTCCGCCGTCGTCGATTCCGCCGCCCGCGCCGGCATCTCCGACGTCACCTTCGCCACTCTCAACCGCTAACCCGCCGACCATGCGCATCCCTGTAAAAAATCAGAACGCCGACGTCGGCTTCCAGATCGCGCCGATGATCGACGTGGTCTTCGTGATCCTGATTTTCTTCATGGCCCTCGCCGCGCAGATCAAGGTCGAGCAGATCCTCCAGACCAAGCTCCCCGGCGTCGCCGAAGCATCCAAGTCCGCCGAGTTTGTTGACGAACAGATCCTCCAGATCAACGAGGACGGCGAAATCACCCTCAACGACGAGAACTACGACGCCCCCGACAGCCGCGAACTCCCCAAGCTCAAGGCCACCCTCATCCGCCTAAAGGACTCGAGCGACGCCGCCAAGACCAAGGTTGTCATCACCCTCATCAGCCACCCCGATTCCCCCTATTACCACACCATCGACGTGCTCGATGCCCTCGCCGTGGCCGGAATCACCAACGTCACCTTCACGTCCGACACCGAGCTCTAAGGACCATGTCTGAAGCCCCAAAACTCAGCCTCTACCGCCGCCTGACCAGCAGCGTCCCCATCATGGTGACGGTGATTATTCACGCCGTCGTCGTGGGCATCGCCGGCTACCTGGTCACCGAGACGATCATCGGCAAAAAGAAAACCTTCGAGGAAGCCCCGCCCGCAGACACCTCGTTTAAGAAACAGGTTGAGCACCGCCTCCAAGTCGCACGCAAGAGCGGCGGATCGACCTCCTCCCCTGTCTCCGCCCAGCGCATCGTCTCCACCGCGACCGACGCCCTCCAGTTGCCAGAAATGCCCGAACTCCCCAAGGTCGGGGCCAGCTCGCTCAACGGCATGGGCTTCGGCGCCGGCATGGGCACCGTCGGCGCGGGCTCCGGCTACAACACCGGCCTCGGCGGCGGCGGCGGCACCGGCGCGGGCTTCATGTCCATGAGCTTCCTTGGCGTGACCAACCAGCGCGTCTCCAAGGTCGTGTTTGCCGTCGATGTGAGCCTCGACCTCATGGATATCAAAAAGGGCGGCTTCCAAGCCTTCAATATCATCCGCGAGCAGATCATGCGCCTGATCAGCACCCTTTCCCCCGCCACGGAATTCGACGTGGTCCTCTTCGAGCGCAACAATATCCGGTTGTTCACCGAAGAACTCACCCCCGGCAGCGTGGAAAATAAAACCCGCTTTTTCGAGTGGATGAAAACCGTCAACTCAAACATGAACAGTCTCGGCGTCAGCTCCGCCAAAGGCTCGATCCCCTGGCGCAAAGTGGTGCCGCCCAACGTCGGCATCGACCCCGACTATCGTCCCGGCTGGTGGGTCACTCCCGTCCACGCCGCCCTTCAGCTCAAGCCCGAGGTTATCTTTCTGATCACCGGTTCAGCCGGAACCGGCCAACTCGAAATCTCGGACGCCGAATGGACCAAGCGCCAGCTGGCGGCGGAAAAAGCCGACAAGGAAATGTTGGTTGAATTCAAGAAGGCCAAACTCGACCCCGACACCGTAATGAAAGCCCGCAACGACGCCTTCGCCAAGACCGCCGCCGATCTCAACGCGATCAACAAAAAACAGGAATCCAAGGGCAAGGATCCGTTCATCATCGCGGATAAACGCCGTCTGAGTGATGCCGATTTCCAAGCGGCGGTCCGCAAAGCCGGATATCCTGAATTCAAACTTGATACGACCGGCTGGAGTTTTGCCGACGGCAAACCCATCTGGTGGCATTGGTCTCTACCGAACAAGCTCTCCGGCGCCAGTTGGGAAGACGCCCAGAAATACATCTCCCGACTCCAAAGCGCCTTCCTTCGCCAGACGGCCTCGCTCAACATCTTTTATTTCGTGGGCCCCGAGTTCAAACCGGGCGCCGCAAGCGAGAATTTCACCAAGACCGCCCGCCGCTATAACGGCAAATTCGAGATCCTCACCACCGAGCGACTGAAGCAAATCCAAGAAGCCGCAGACAAAGCCGCCGCCAAATAAACCCCCTGGGCGCAAAGTGCGCAGAGACGGCCCTGGGGCGGATGGCCATGGGAACGGGCGGATCGAAACCGTTGAAACTCTCCATCGATCTCTCCCACACCGCCCACACGGGTGCACGCACCGGCATCCAGCGTGTATGCCGCTCGCTGCAAGCCGAACTGGCCTCCCGAGAGCCCGCGTTGCAGACGCTCACCTACGATCCTTTTCAACGGACATGGCGGTCCTTGGAGCCTTGGGAAGAGCACGCCCTTTCTGACGCGGGCACATCCACCAAACGGAAGCCCTTCTGGCCACAAGCCGCCCGCTGGCGCGGCCGCATTCGCCGCCTGCTCGCCAAACCCGCGCCCGCCTTCGCCCATGACTCGGGCCTGATCGTGCCCGAGCTTTTCAGCCCGGATGTCGCCCGAGCCCTGCCTGCGCTGCTCGCCCGCTTGCAAGGACCGCGCGTCGCCATTTTTCACGACGCCATTCCCTTAAAACTTCCGGCGTTAAGCCCGCCCACCACCACCGCGCGCTTCCCGTCGTATCTTCAAAGCCTTCTTCAGTTCGACGGCATCGCCGCCGACTCGGAGGAGTCCCGCCAAAGCCTGCTCGATTATTGGCGCTGGGCCGGCTGGGCGGATCATCCCCCCGTCGTCGCCATGCCGCTCGGCATCGATCCACCGCCCCCGGTCGAAGCACCCGCCGCCTCCCCCCGCTATCGCATACTCTCGGTCGGCTCGCTCGAAGGCCGCAAAAACCACCCCGCCCTCCTCGCCGCCTGCGAAACCCTCTGGTCGCAAGACCTCCGCTTCGAGCTGCACCTGATCGGCCTCGTCCAATCCCAAACCGGCCGCGCCGCCTTCGATCAACTGCAACGCCTCCAGGCCGCCGGCCGCCCGCTCTTTTACCACGGCGCCGTCGATGACACCTTTCTCAACAACGCCTACGCCACCTGCACGTTTACCGTTTACCCTTCGCTCATGGAAGGCTTTGGCCTGCCCGTCCTCGAAAGCCTCGCGCGAGGCAAACCCTGTGTCTGCCTCGGCCGCGGCGCCCTCGGAGAATCCACGCGCGACGGCGGCTGCCTCGCGCTGCCCGACGTCACGGCCCCGACTCTCGCCGACGCCATCCGCGAACTGCTTACCACGTCGGCGACCTTGCAACGCCTGCAGGCCGAGGCGCGCGCCCGGCGTTTTCGCACTTGGAAAAACTACGCCGACGACCTCCTCGGCTGGATGGCTACCCTCCCGCACCGTTCGCGCTGAGCGCCGCCACGACTTCCGCCGCCGTATCGCTCCAGCACGGCAGCGGACGGCTCGCCACCTCGGCCGCGAGCATTTTCCGCTCATCGTCCGCGAGCACGCGCCCGAGCGCGGCCACCCAAGCCGCGTGGTCGTTCACGGGCGGCAGCACGCAACCGCCGCCTACCGCGTTCTCACGCAGGCTCGGCAGGTCGCTCGCCACGCAGGGCACGCCCCGCCACAGTGACTCCAGTAACGGCAGCCCACAGCCCTCCGCGATCGTCGGGAATACCGTCGCCTTCGCCCCCGTATAAAGCCCGGCCAGCGCCTCGTCCCCGATCGCCGCGTGGTAATGCAGACGCGGAAAGTCACGCTTCATCCGCCGCAACTCACGCTCGATCGGCTTGCCGAAATGCGGATTCACTCTGCCGACCACATGCAGATCGAAATCCGCCCCTGTCCGCCACAGCTCCGCGCAGACTTTTAGTAAAAACAACTGGTTCTTACGCGGCTCCAAAATGCCCACGCACAACAACCCTCCCTCTCCGCTTCCGGCAGAGGATCGCGCCGCACCATCGAAATCCGCCCCGAGTGTGATCGCCGTCACGTCCGGCAAGCGGCTCCGCCCCTGCCAGCGCCAAAAGCCCGCCAGCTCCTCGCGACTCGCCGCCGAGACCGCCAGCACGCGGTCGCAGCGCGCGAGCAATTCCATGTAGGGCACCTGCCGCGCCACGCTTTTCGGCCACGTCACGTCCGGCAGCCGCAGTGGAATCGCATCGTGAAAAATCGCCGCCGTGCGCACCGTTTTTTTTACGAAGAAATCGCCTATCCCCGGTCTCTCCTCCTCCGAAAATAATTCGGCGGTCAGTAACCAGTCCGCCACCACGAACCCCGTGAACTCCCCGTTGTCACCGGCCTGCCAGCGCCCGTTTTTCCAAAAGACGGGCCGCGCCGCGCCGCCCAGCGCGCAGAGAAGCCGCCGCGACACGCGCACGAGCCCGGACTGGTGGCGGGCCCGGCGGGTGTTGGTCGTGTCAAAATAAATCATGGCGTGATCGCCTGCTTAAAAAGCGCGGCCAGTCGCGCGGTGTTTTTGTGCGCGTCGAAGTTTTCCTCCGCCCAGTTTCGCGCGCCCTGCCGCAGCCGCCCGGCGAGCCGGTCGTCGTCGCGCAGCGCCACGAGCGCGTCCACCCAGCGCGACGGCTCCTCGGGCGGGATCACGCGCCCGGTCACGCCGTCGGTGATCGCCTCGGTCGTCGCGGCGGTCGGCGAGGTGAACACAATGACGCCCGCCGCCATCGCCTCGGGGATCACGTTGGGGAGGCCGTCACGGTCGCCGTCGGCAGCGATCACGCCGGTGTGGAGCATTGCGTCGGCCCACGTGAGCTGGCCCGCGATTTCCCCCGGCGGGCGGTGGCCGAGGAACGCGACTTCGTTTTCCACGCCGAGTTCGCGCGCGAGTTTTTCCACTTCGCCGCGCAGCGGTCCGTCGCCGGCGATGCGCGCCTCGAAGGGAACACCGGCGGCCTTTAGCGCTGAATAGATGCGCAGTTGGAGGCGGACGCCCTTCTTCGGCACCAACCGCGCCACACACAGGAGACGCAGCACGGGACGCGGCGTGCGCAGCGGTTTGCACACGGGGAATTCCGCGAGGCCGCTCAGGATAGCGTGGATTTTTCCGGGAGTTCCTCCGCGTGCGATCAGCGTCTTTCTCACCATCGCGGTCGAGGTGTGGACGAAACGCGCGCCCTCGGTTTTTTTATCGAGCCACCAGTCGCCCCCGTCCTGATAGACATCGTAGGCGTGGCATCCCATGCCGTAGGGCCGGTCCTCAAAACGCCAGAACAGCCACGCCGCCGTCGCGGGCGCGCCTCCCCAGGCCGCGTGAAAAAGCGACGGCCGCTCGCTACGGAAGTGCTCCGCGTAAACCGTCGCGAACGCCGCCCCGAGCAGGTTCTCCATCAGGTTGAGCCACGATGGCGGCCGACGGGTGAACAGGCCCGCGAACACTTTCCAAAAAGTCGTCGGCCAGCGACACGCGTGCATCGGCGCGAGCCAGAGGATCGAGACGAGTTTCCACTTGGGAAAGGTCGTCACCGGCACGCCCTCGAATTCGCCGCCGCCGCCCCAGAGCGAGTAGATGCGCAGGTTCGCGCCCCGCGCGCGCAGGCTCGTGATCTCGCGCTGCATGAACAGTTCCGTGGGATTCGGGAACGTCGTGAAAAGATAGGCGATGACCGGTCTCATCGGCCGCAATCAGCCTGCGGGGCAGAGCACGAGGCAGACGTTGGCCCCGCCGAAGCCGCTGCTGTTGTTCAACACGACGCCGGGCGACGCGGCCTGCGTGGCGCGAATGATATTGAGCCCTTCGCACGCGGGATCGAGCTCGGTGATGTGCGCGGAGCCGGGTATGAATCCCTGGCGAATGGCCAGCGCGCAGAACGCCGTCTCCATCGCGCCGGCGAGCGACAGGCCGTGGCCGGTCAACGCCTTCGTGCTGCTCACCGCCACGCGCGAAGCGTGTTCGCCGAGGACGGCGCGCAGGGCCTTGCATTCGGAGACGTCGCCGATGGGAGTCGATGTCGCGTGGGCGTTGACGTAGCCGAGGTCGGCCGCGGTCACACCGGCGGATTTCAACGCGCGGCGCATCGCGGCGGCGAGACCGAGGCCCTCGGGATGCGAGATGGCGACGTTGTGCCCGTCGGACGCCTGCCCCCAACCGAGCAACTCGGCGTAGGGCGTCACGCCGCGCCGCAAGACCTCATCCTCACTTTCCAGCACGAGGCCCACGCCGCCGCCGGTGCCTACGAAGCCGTCGCGTTTTCTGTCGAAGGGGCGCGAGGCGGTCGCGGGATCGGGATTGGGCGAGAGGGCGCGCATCGCCGCAAACGGGAGGATGGCGTCGATGTTTCCGTCCTCCGCGCCAACCACGAGCATCCGTTTCTGCCGGCCGAGGGCGATCTCGTCGAAGGCGAAGCCGAGCGCGTGCGACGAGGAGGCGCACGCCGAGACAAAACCGCCCGAGGCGCCCTTGATCTTCAGGTGGGCGACGAGGTTGAACTGCACGCTGCCCGCGATGCTTGCGACCACGCTGAGCGGCGGGCAGCGCATCGCGCCTACTTGGTGCATACGGTTAATGCTCCGCGTGAGCGTCCCGGGGGAACCGGCGGAGGCGGCGTAAAACCCCGTGTCGTCGTTGGACACATCGGCCGGGGAAAGTTTCGCGTCTGCGATGGCCTGCTCGAGCGCGCAGGTGGCGTAAAGGACGTTGGGCCCCATCCCGCGGAGCAACTCGCGTTTCAACTTGTAGGGCGCGGGGATGATCCAGTCTTCCTGGTCGGGCGCGTCTGTCTCAAAACTGCGCACGGGCGCGATGACCTTTACGGGAATGTTATCGGCGGCAAACGGCGCGTAGGTCGCCAATCCGTGGCGGAGTTCGCGCAGATTCGTCTCCACCGAGCCCGCATCATTGCCGATGCTGGTGATGAAACCGACGCCGGTGATAAAAACGCGGGGCATCAGGACTGGGGCGCAGGCGTCGCGGCGTCCACCAAGCCGAAGGTCAAGATGATCTCCTCTGCGGTCACGGCCTTGTCCTGCCCTACACGGATGCTGCCTTCAAACACCGCGAGCGGCGCCTTCACGCGCTTGGGTTTGAGCTGGAGCGTGAGCACGTCGCCGGGCTTGCACACGCGGTGGCAGCGCACGCCATCGGTCGAGGCGAAGAAGATCGTGGCCGGGCCCACCGCCTTGCCCGCCTCCACCGGCAGGCCGGCGAGCAGATACCACACACCGAGCTGGCCGAGCGCCTCCAGCATGAGCGAAGCGGGCATCACAGGGTTGCCCTTGAAATGTCCCTGCAAAAAAACTTCCTGCCCCGTGATGCGGTAGCTCGCCGTGGCCTTGGCCGAGCTCAAGCGGGCTTCGTCCAGAAACAAAAACGGGGGCTGGATCGGCATGCGCTCAAGCAGCGCCGCGTTGTCGTAAACGGTCGCCGATGCCGGCGGCGGGAGGCCGCGTGCGCGGCAATCCACGAAGGTCTTGATGTCTCCGATCGTGCTCAACTTGCGCAACTCCTCGTTCGCGATCTCCGTCCCGGTGATCTCTTCGACAAGCATGACGATTTCCATCATGGTCAGAGAGTCCAGCCCGAGATCCTCGATCACCCGCAGGTCTTCGCTTTCCGGCGCAGCTAGGCGCGCACGCAGGTCGGGCTCCACGAAACGCTCAAAAATTCCCTCAATAACCACCGGCAAGTGCCGGACGTCGCCGGTTTTTCGGAACTCGATCGCCGCCTCCACCGCCTTCGCCGGACAACGGCGCATGCTCTCGCGGATGGCGGCCTCGGTCTCCACGGAGAACGATTCGGCTTTTTTCACAGCTGACTGGACCGGTGCAATCGGAGCATGAACTGATTCGGACATAGCTACTTTATTGGCGAGGTTGAGCCGGAAAGAAAGTAAAAGCTGTGTGAACCCAACCCCTTTCAAAAACGCTAAAAGAGCGCCCATCAGAGGCCAAGGCTTGCTTTTGGCGAGCGCCATGCAGACCTAAACGCCTCCGATTCATGAGTGTCGCCGCGCCCACCACCGTCTTTGTGATTACCCACGAGTTTCATCCGCGGCGCGGAGGCATCGCGACGTTCACCGAGGAAATCGCCCGCGCCGGCGCCGCCCACGGTCACACCGTCGAGGTCTGGGCGCAGCAAACCACCCCAGGCGCGACCGACCTCGCCGACGACTCCTGGCCCTTCACGCTCCGCCGCCTTCCTCTCCTCAAGGGCACGCACAACTTCTCCTGCCGCCTGGCCCTCGCCCGCCACCTGATCCGCGAACGCCGCCGCCTGCGCCATGCGACCGTTTACCTCTCCGAACCCGGCCCCATGCTCGCGCTGATGATGCTCATGCCGTGGAGCACCTTCCGCCCCCGCCGGCTCGTGCTCACGTTTCACGGTTCCGAAATCCTACGCTTTCACGCCGATCCCGTCACCCGCTGGCTCACCCGCCGCCTCATCCGCCACGCCTTCCGTATCAGCACGCTCACACGCTACACCCGCAAACTCCTCTGCGACCGCTTCCCCGAGGCCGCGCCCAAAACCTTCCTCACCCCCGGCGCCCTCCGCGCCGACTTCGCCACCCGGTCCGTCCCCGCCACCACCCGCACGACCGACAAAATCATTGTCCTCACCGTCGGCCGCCTCCACCCGCGCAAGGGCCAGCTCTTCACCCTCGAAGCCCTCCAGTCGCTCCCGCCCGCCCTCCGCGACCGCGTCGAATACTGGATAGCCGGCGCCACCGGCCAACCCAGCTACGAGGCAACCCTCCGCGCCGCCGCCGCGCACCCCGGCCTCACAGTGCGCTTCCTCGGCGACGTGCCTTCCGACCGCCTCGACGGCATCTACGCCCAGGCCGACATCTTCGCCCTTACCAGTATCGACCACGGCCACAGCGTCGAGGGCTTCGGCCTAGTTTACCTCGAAGCCTCCGCCCATGGCCTGCCCGTCGTCGCCCACCATGTCGGCGGCGTGCCCGAAGCCGTCCTCGACGGCGAAACCGGTTTCCTCGTCCTCCCCCGCCATCCCGCCTCGCTCACCGAGGCCTTCCGCAAACTCATCGACGACCCCGCCCTCCGCCGCCGCTTCGGCGCCGCCGGACGCACCTGGGCGCGGCGCACCACATGGACGCACGCCGCCGGCCTCCTCTTTGCCCCATGCGACGAACTCCCCGAAAACGAGCTCCCATGAAAATCCGCGTCGTCCAAGACCACCTCCGCAGCGGCGGCACCGAGCGCCAGACGCTCCTCCTCGCGAATGCCTTTCATGCCGCCGGCCACGATACCGCCGTCGTCCTCTTCCGCCCCGGCGGCGCCCTCCACCCCAGCCCCTGCCCCGGCACCAACTCCGCTTCCAACGCTGGCCTCTCAGCTCTCAGCTCTCAGCTTCCGCCCCTTCCCCTACAGACCCTCCAACCCTTCGACACCGGCCTCGATTGGTTCGCCCCCGGCCTCGTCCGCACCCTCCGCGCCGCCGATCCCGACATCATCCTCTGCATGGGCGCCATGGCCAACTGCTGCGCCGGCCACCTCCGCAAAAAACTCCCGCGCGCTCTCGTCAGTGGCACCATGCGCGGCGGCAAGCCCCTCCCCTGGCTCATCCGCCGTTCGCTCCCTCACCTCGACCACATCGTCGCCAACAGCGCCGAAGCCTCAGAAGTCCTCCAACGCCACCACGGCGTCCGCCCCGACCGCGTCTCCGTGATCCACAACGCCCTCGTCTTCCCCCCGCAAGCCAACAGCACCCGCAACCACGCTCTCCGCACCGAACATGGCGCCAGGGCCGCCACCGTCGTCCTCCTCTGCGTCGGCATGTTCCGCCCCGAGAAAAACCAGCGCGCCCTCGTCGAGCTCGCCGCCACGCTCCCCAAAACCCTCGACTGGCAGCTCTGGTTTGCCGGCGAAGGCGTCACCCGCGCAGCCTGCACCGAACTCGCCGCCCGCCTCGGCGTCGGCGACCGCCTCCGCTTCCTCGGCTTCCAACGCGACCCTGGCCCCCTCTACCGCGCCGCCGACCTCGCCGTCCTCGCCTCCAAGGCCGAGTCGCTCTCCAACTTCCTCATCGAAGCCCAAGCCCACGGACTCCCCGTCGTCGCCGCCGACGCCCGCGGCGTGAGCGAATGCCTCCAGCCCGGCGTCACCGGCGAAGTCGTCCCCGCCGGCGACATCCCCGCCCACCGCGCCGCCCTCCTCCCGTATTTGGAAGACCCCACCCTCCGCGCCCGCGCCGGCAGCGCCGCCGTCCTCTTCGCCCGCCAAGCTTTCGAGCCCGCCCGCCAAGCCCGCGCCTACCTCGACCTCTTCGAAAAACTCCGCAAGTAGCACTGCGGTGCGGTTGATCACGGCACACAGGGTTTGACGCGAGCCGGTCCCTTCCCCTGCCTTGCCGCCCATGAAAGTTCTCGTCACCGGCGGCGCCGGCTTCATCGGCTCGCACACCCTCGACGCCCTCCGCGCACGCGGCGACACCACCGCGCTCCTTGACGACTTCAACGACTTCTACGACCCCTCCGTCAAACGCCGCCAGGCCGCCACCACCGGCGCCCTCACCTTCGACGCCGACCTCCGCGACCGCCCCGCCGTCCGCGCCGCCCTTCAAGCCTTCCGCCCCGACGCCATCCTCCACCTGGCCGCCCGCGCCGGCATCCGCGCCTCCCTTCAGAACCCCCGCCTCTACGTCGAGACCAACGTCAACGGCACCCTCAACCTCCTCGACGAAGCCGCCGCGCTCGGCATCACCCGCATCGTCTTCGCCTCCTCCAGCTCCGTTTACGGCAACAACCCCAAAACCCCCTTCGCCGAGACCGACGCCCTCACCTCCATCGCCTCGCCCTACGCCGTCACCAAGCTCGCCGCCGAAAACCTCTGCCGCATCTACGCCCACCTCCACGGCCTCTCCCTCACCGCCCTCCGCTTCTTCACCGTTTACGGCCCCCGCCAGCGCCCCGACCTCGCCATCTCCAAGTTTGTGGACGCCATCGCCGCCGGCCGCCCCGTCGAACTCTACGGCGACGGCTCCACCAGCCGCGATTACACCTACGTCACCGACACCGCCGCCGGCATCCTCGCCGCCCTCGACCGCCTCCAGCCCGGCTTCCGCATCTACAACCTCGGCGGCGACCACCCCGTCACCCTCGCAACCCTCGTCGAGACCATCGAACGCGTCCTCGGTAAACGCGCCCTCGTCCGCCATCTCCCCGCCCAACCCGGCGACGTCGAACGCACCTGGGCCGACCTCACCCTCGCCCGCGCCGACCTCGGCTACTCCCCTGCCGTCACCCTCGAAGACGGCCTCCGCCACTACGCCGCCTCCCTCCATACAAATTGAAAAAACTCGCCCAGACCCCTTTTGATCGACGGTCGCATCCCAATGACGCGCGGCAAAATCCTCTGCCCCGATCACCTCCGGCTCGACGACATAAAGCCCGATCACCGCGCCGCGTTTTTCCACTCGCGCCGCCGCCACCGCCGCCGCGAGCGGCGCATGGTCCGCCACCCGCAGATCGCGCTTGAACCAGACCAGCTGCAACTGTGTGCCCGTGGACATCTCCGCGCACGTTGCGCGTCTTTTTCCATCCCGCAACCGGTCCGGAGGAATCCGTTCCTACAAAATTGTGACCGGATAAAAAACCGCATCACCCGCATTTATCCCCTACCGATTGACGCTCATCACCAGACTCTCTTTAGCCGTCACCTGAGTTCAGTCGAAGTTTACGGTATGCAATCTCATTATCCACGCCGGTTTCTTGTTTTTAGTTGCCTCGGTCAGAAGCCCAATCTCGTTACCATCACCCGACATACTGACATACCCCCCTTTGGGCCAATTATTAGCATAATTTCCTACGCGGATGCCGACGTCCGGACTCCATTTTCCGCCACTTAACTTTAAGCCTTCGGTCTTTCCCTGCGCATTACGAAAATAAAGGTAGGCTGATGTATCCGGAGTGGCTTGCGGCACTATTACCAATGAGTTGGTCGCCACCGCCGCCTCCAATAGCTTACGGCCTTTATCGCGGGCAAAAGCCCTCATCTTCTGTAATGAAAGAGTCGCTCCAGAGTCGGTAAACTCCGTGCAATCTACATTTTTCAGGGTTGCTCCCGGCACCTTGAAATTCGCGAAATACAACTCATCCGGATCGGAAACGCTGGCGACAACCGTTTTGACCCGTTCGAGTTTCTGATCGAATGAGTCTGCCTTGGTTTCAGTTGGGTTGCCGGCGGGTAAAGGGGCGGGCGACCCTGTTTTTGCCGAGGAAGTGGCGGCGAACAAATCCTTCACCCGTTGCTGATCCGACTCGATCAACTTATCTATGCCGATAGTGAACGCCTTTCCATCCTCGCGGGAAAGGCTGACGTGTGTGCCGTCAAATGCGGTAACCGTTGCTTGAATCACACGCCCCTGTTGATCTGTCAGGGATAGTAGTTCGGCGGCATTCGAGCTTTGTGACGATGAAATCCAGAGGCCTGCCACCACTCCCAAGCTCATAATTTTTTTGTAGAATTCATTCATGATGCGACTTCAGGTTTTTTAAAAAAATTTCCTCAATGAGTTTTGCCCCACAGCACCACGTTAACAAGCTAAAATTCAGCAACTTGTAATGAAGACAACTGCATCATCAGATTGTGTGATTGATATGATCCGGAGCCCTAAAAACGCGTAAAAGCATAGTCCGCCACCCGCAGATCGCGCTTGTGTCCTAAAAAGGGGTCAGGTTTTACCCCTTACCTTTTTAGAAGCTAATTGGGATAGTCGCAAGGCAGCGGCCAAAGCCCGCCCTGAAATCCAAACTACCACCCATGGCACGCAAAGTAAGGCTGGAATATCCGGGCGCGATTTATCACGTCATCAACCGCGGCAATTACCGCGAGTGGGTGTTTGCCAGCGATGGCGCCAGGAAGGCTTTCGAGGAATGCCTGCTCGAGGCCTGCGCCAAGAGCGGCTAGCTGGCGGAGCAGCTTGGCATGGGAACGAGCGTCTATGTGAGCAAGCACACAGGCCTCGCGTCCCGCGGACACCATCCCGAAACGGCGGCGTGGGCCAAGCGACTAAAAAAGGTAAAGGGTAAAACCCGACCCCTTTTGGAATCCTCATTTGTCAGCTGCCGCCTCTGCGGAAACCGCCATCTCATCGATCACTGCGTCGGAAACCGCCCAGAGTTTTTCGATCCCCGTCTCATAAGCCTCCAATTGCTTGCTCACTGGCGTCACCGGAACCAGCAGCGTGGTGATTTCATCATCAAGCTTGGCGACCAATTTTTTCTGCTCTTCGGTTGTCGGTTTAAGTTTTTTCAATGCTCCCTGCCAACTGGTCAGCTTCTTCACCACAGTCTTCACGTTACCCTTGAGCACCGCCTCGCTCACATCCGCCCGGTCCTTGGTGATCGTGCTTCCCGCTTTAATCGAACTGGCGAGGGAAACCGCAAGCGGACGCACCCGCACCATGCCCTCTTCGTATGCCTTCATTTGCTTGCTTAGAGGAGTCACCGGAGTTTGCAGCTCGGCTAGCTCTTGATTCAAATGGTCAAACAATTCTTTTTGCCGCGGCGTTTGTGGTGTGACCTTGCTCAGCCTTTTTGCCCAATCACCGAGTTTGACAGTCACCCGCTGCACATCACCAGCCTCTAGGGCTTCGTCGATGGATTTTGGACCCGCTGAGACAATGTGGTCGTCATCACCGGTGAATAAGCGTCCAGTCATGCTACGCAATCGACCCAAGATTGCCCCGCCACCCTGCGCCACCTTCACCATACTGGAGATATCACCCTTCTTTGCCTGCTGCAGATCGGTCTGCAGTTGCCGGTATTTCATCACGATTTCCAAGATGTCCTTCAAACCAGACATCTTTTGCAACTCGGTGCCCAATTCGGGATTCGCCTCCACTCCATAGCCTTTTTCATAGGCTCGTCCAAGCGCGAACGTGCCGTAGGGGTTACCCGTGTCGTAGCCCCCGACCGCATAACTGTGCGCTTTTTGTTTAGCTGCCTCGTCCTTCTGGGTTCCGTAGTATTCGGTGAGGATCGCCATCGAGATCGGATCGCCCAGTGACGCGCGCGCCTCGTGACGTTTGACATCCTCGGGAGTCAGCACGACCGGCTCCGCATCCTCGCCTCCGCGTGTGATCACCGCTTTGTATTCCCCGCTGGTAGCCGACGCACCGTAGCTTGATTGTTGCGAACTCGAGTAGAGTTTCCGCTCGTCACTGGCTTTCAGATAGACGTTCCATTGTGGCTGGCGCTCCAAGGGCAACAGCACGAACTCGCCACCCTCGCCCGACATCAACCGGTGCTGGGGATAACCCGATCGGCGGTCGGCCAGATACTCGGGGGAACTGATCACTTTCTGGCTCACCTTCATGAAAGCCAGCAGGAGAGTCTGGAGATCGTCCTCTTCAAGGACCTTGACCAAGGCCATCGTAAACACCCCGCGGTGCTCGCTCGAATTCTCGACCGACAATTGCCCTTCCAGTCCGGCCGTGATCACCTGCACAGTCGGTTGGTCAACCTTGTGCGCATCAAAATCGTCGAGCGACGCCACAACTCCGGCTTTGTTCGCGAACCCGCTGTAACAACAATCAAGGATCACCACCCGATGCCGCGCGGGCCAGCCGGCCAGATCATTTACCACGGCTTGCATTTCAAGCGCATCGCGTTGCAGCACCTCCAGATCACTCTTCGTCGAGACCGGATCAGGACTATAGGGCACGGCGAATCCCGTCTTACGTGCGACCTTTTCTCCGTTGGCCAACGGCAGCTTTTTTTGCAGGCCATGGCCTGCAAAATAGAAGATCACATCCGTGCTGGCGGACACTTGGCCACGCATCTCTGCCAGCGCTCCACGGATCGCTGTCGCAGTGGCCGCCGGACCGATCAGGCTCTTTACCTTGAAGCCAAATTTCTTCCGCAAGACCGCCGCCACAGCCTCGGCATCTCCCTCGGCTCCGGCCAGATTGGGCATGCCCGCATACGCGTTGTTTCCGACCACCAGCGCAAGCACATCGTGATAGGGTCCGCTAGCCTCCACAGGAATGGCCGGTTTTAACGGTGCCGTCGGCTGAACAATAGCGGCGGGCGGGGCGGCCACAGCCGGCGGCGGCGGCACGGATGCCTGATCGCTCCGGACTGCGGGCGCTGACACGACCGGCTTAGACTCCGACGTGGAGTTGGCTGATTTTGAGCAGGACGCGGACAAACCCGCCATGACGATCAAAAGGTAAAGAGTCGTGCGGCGAAGCATGATGGTTACGATAGATGGCATGGCATCAAGGAAGTGTTCCAGAAAGTCCGTGTTGGGCGGCGAAGGCTTGGACGACAGCTCCCAATCGCGGATACATTTTCCCCCCAGCTATGTGCGCAGCCTTAAGTTCTGCCATAGACTCCAACAACAGTGAGGCGTCCTCATAGGCATGGGCCCGCATCAAATGGCGGAGCACTACATCAGTCTCGGCATCGGCTTCCTTGAGCGCCCCGGTCAGTCGTTGCGCCAAGACAGGAGACAAGACCATGAACTCGCACGAAGCGCTTTTGACGCCCGTCTGCACCCGCACGCTCAACGATTGCCCCTGCTTACCGGCCAGCGCTTTTCGCAACACGGGAGAAACCAGCACGCGTTCATTTGCAGCTCTCGCCAGGGCCTCATTAGCGATTTCGTTCCCCTCACTGTCAGAAACCGCCACCATAGCCGACCCCTTTGGCCAGTCGCTCTTCAGGATGACCACGAAAGCGTCCGCCCGTGCGGCGCTAAACTCCACCGGATAGTCCAACTCCCCTTCTCCTGCACGAGTGACCCCTCCTACCAAATAATGAGCCAGCGCCTCATGGCCGGGATTTTTTAGCAAAGGAAGTTCTTCGTTTAACTTCGCGACGACCACCGGACTCGTTCCGTCCCATTGCGTGTGTTCCTTGTCGTAACGTCCCTTGGGAAGCGAAATCGAGACTGACACCTCCTTCGCCTTCCTGATTTCCGCCATCGCGGGCAAGGCAAATGGCAAGTCGGCCTTGCAGATTTCCACCCAGTCGCCGCCAACCCGGTAGAACAACTTAGCCTCCGTCTTTTCCCCGCTGGCGGATTTCATCTCCATGACGATAGCATAAGGCTCGAACGAGGAGCTCACCGGAGACTGGCCGCGAGCAACGTGGGGCGCGGCGGTAGCCACGATGCACCAGACAAAAAGCCAAAATCGGTTAGTCATAGAAGCCCAGACGTTATTCATTTTAATGAGGTTTTGAAAGAACGAGCTGCACCATCAGCAGACATTCGAGGAGCATGTGCAGCACCAGAAAGACCAGAACGAATAACAGCTCCATCCACAGGACATGCGCGAACAGCACCAAGAGAACGCCCACGACCACGAGGATTGCAGCCCATACCCCATTATAGACGAAACCCGCCCTGATATCGTGCGCGACGGTCTTAGCCGATTCCTCCTTTTGTCGCCGGTTGAGGAGGGTATGCACGCCCAATATGACAACCATGCCCAAAAAGCCCGCCACCGCTCCAGCCATATGACTGAGCACACGCAAGGGAGATACTTGGGCCAGCGTGATGGCCCCTGCGGCATGAAGCAAAACGCCCGGCACCGTGCGCTCAAACCCAGAGGGTTGAAACTGGTCCAACGATTTCGCCACTTTGCCGATGAAAACCATTTTTTGCTGCACGCTCTCCTGCGTCAAAAGCACGTCGGGGATAACCCCTTTTTCGTCACATACGATAATCGCCGACTTGAGTCTTTCGACCCATCCCAAATCCGACAGCGCCAGCTGGACGGTAAGCTTTCCCTCGATCAATTCCTCGTCCTCCAACTCCGTCATCCTGCCGCGAGTCCAATTGACAAATCCGGAGGCAGGTCGCGTTTCCGGACCATGCGCTTCCTCGCTCCACCCCGCCGCTGCCGCCGCCAAGCTGGGCAAGCGCACCTTATCCGCGCCAGTATTCCAATCGCGAGACTCCAGCTCGACCGGGATCATGAACTGTCGGCTAAGCGGAATACGTAACCAAGCCGCATGCCGCGCCCATTGTTCATCTCTAAGCCAATGCTGCGGTCCATAGCCGACCGAGCGGTCTACCCCAAAAAAAACCGGCGTGCCTTTTTTCTCCAATTTGTCCGCCAAGAGCATCAGTTCCAGAAACCCGGACGGCACATGTTGACCGTCTGCTAAAAAAACCGGCGATAAATCAATATCCACCGCAATCGATTTAGGAGTGTGCTTGGTGGTGATTGATTCGATGATACGGACCAACGCGAGAGGCGGCGTGTATGGCTCGGCCGTGGTGGCATCCGACTCGGTTTTTAAATTGGAAACATCGATGACGGCCACCGGAGGGGTATCCACATCGAAATGCGTCGAAATTCTCCGGACGACCCCATTGAGCAGAACATAGGTCTGGGAACGGAGTTGCTGGGCGATTCGCGTTTCATGCATGCCCCATTCCACGGTGGAAACTACAACGATTAACACAAACCCCCAGAGTGCTTTGTGAGGTTTTTTAAAAAAATCCACTCAATGAGTTCTGCCCCACAGCACCACGTTAACAAGCCAAAATTCAGCAACTTGTGATGAAGACAACTGCATCATCAGATTGTGTGATTGATATGATCCGGAGTCCTAAAAACGCGTAAAAGCATGGGCCGCTACCCGCAGATCGCGCTTGAACCAGACCAGCTGCAATTGTGCGCCCGTGGACATCTCCGCGCACGTTGCGCGTCTTTTTCAATCCCGCAACCGGTCCGGCAAGTCCTAGACTTTTAAAATAAACCCCGTAACCAGCCACTCCATCAAGGCAGCGTGGTCGCGCCCATCAGGTAGCGGTCGCACTCTCTTGCGGCGGCGCGGCCTTCGTTGATCGCCCACACCACCAAGCTCTGACCACGGCGGCAGTCGCCGGCGGCGAACACTCCGGGGAGGTTCGTGGTGTGGACGTTATGGTCGGCCTTGATGTTGCTGCGCGGATCGGTGTCGAGGGTGAGCGCCTTGATGAGCGGCTGCTCCGGCCCGAGGAAACCCATCGCGAGCAACACGAGTTGCGCGGGGCGGGTCTTTTCGGTGCCGGGCTGCTCCTGCGGGACGAACTGCCCCTTGTCGTTCTTGCCCCACTTGATCTCGACGGTGACGAGCGACTCGACGCGGCCGGAGGCGTCGGCGTTGAATTTTTTGACGGTGGTCAAATAAACGCGCGGATCAGCGCCGTAACGGGCGGCGGCTTCTTCCTGACCGTAGTCCATCTTGTAAGTCTTGGGCCACTCCGGCCAGGGATTATCGGCGGTGCGCTCGGTCGGAGGCTTCGGGAGAATCTCGATCTGGGTGACGCTCTTACAGCCGTGACGGAGCGAGGTGCCCACGCAGTCGGTGCCGGTGTCGCCACCGCCGATGACGATGACATCCTTGTCCTTGGCGGAAATGTTAGCCTCGGTGCCGGCGAGCACGGCCTTGGTGTTGGCGGTGAGGAACTCCATCGCGAAGTGAACGCCGGCGTGGGCGCGGCCCTCGATGGGGAGGTCGCGCGGGAGCGTGGCACCGGTGCAGACGACGATAGAATCGAAATCCTTGCGGAGCTGCGCGGCGTCGTGGGTGACGCCGACGTGGGCGTTGCACACGAACTTGATTCCCTCCTCTTCCATGAGGCGGATGCGGCGGCGGACGACCTCGTTTTTATCCAGTTTCATGTTGGGGATGCCATACATGAGGAGGCCGCCCGGACGGTCGGCGCGCTCGAACACGGTTACGGCGTGGCCGGCGGCGTTGAGCTGGGCGGCGGCGGCAAGACCGGCCGGGCCGGAGCCGATGACGGCGACTTTTTTGCCGGTGCGGCTGCGGGGCGCGTTAGGGATGACCCAACCCTCTTCCCAGCCCTTTTCGATGATCGAATACTCGATGTTCTTGATGGTGACGGGCGGGTTGTTGATGCCGAGCACGCACGAACCTTCGCACGGCGCGGGACACACGCGGCCGGTGAACTCGGGGAAGTTGTTCGTCTTGTGCAGACGCTCAAGCGCCTCCTGCCAGCGTCCGCGGAACACGAGGTCGTTGAACTCGGGGATGAGGTTGTTGATCGGGCAACCGGAGGCCATGCCGCTGATGAGTTTGCCGGTGTGGCAGAACGGAACGCCGCAATCCATGCAGCGCGCACCCTGGTTGCGGAGCTGCTTCTCCTCCAGGTGGAGGTGGAACTCCTTGTAATCGTGAACGCGTTCGAGCGGCGGACGATCGGCGGGGATTTCGCGGACGTATTCGAGGAAGCCGGTGGGTTTGCCCATGGGGAAAGAGTTTGAAGGCTAAAGGATGAGGGATGAAGGCCGGAGTGTTTTAATTTCCGCCGACGCGGCTGGTGTCGCGGGCGTTTTCCTCGAATGCGGCCATGATGGCCTCGTCGCCGGTGAGACCTTGCGACTGCGCCTTCTCGATGCAGGCGAGCATACGCTTATAGTCCTTGGGCATCACCTTGACGAACTTGGCGGACAACGTTTCCCACGCGGCCAGCACTTCCTTGGCGCGGACGCTGCCGGTGAGATCGGCCTGACGCTGGACAAGGGAGCGAAGCTCGGCGAGTTCGGCGGGCGTCTCGATTTTTTCAAGGGCGACCATCGAGAGATTGACGTTGCCCTTGAGCTGGTCGGTATCGTCGAGCACGTAGGCGACGCCGCCCGACATGCCGGCGGCGAAGTTGCGGCCGGTGGGGCCGAGCACGACGACGCGACCGCCGGTCATGTATTCGAGTCCGTGGTCGCCCACACCCTCGACGACGGTGGTCACACCAGAGTTGCGCACGCCGAAACGCTCGCCGGCGCGGCCGCCGACGTAGAGTTCACCGCTGGTCGCGCCGTAAAGGGCGACATTGCCGATGATGATGTTTTCGGAGGGTTTGAAGCCGGAATTCGCGGGGGCGCGGACGATGATCTTGCCGCCGGAGAGACCCTTGCCGACGTAATCGTTGGCGTCGCCTTCGAGGCGGAACGTCATGCCCTTCGGCATGAACGCGCCGAAGGACTGGCCGGCGGAACCATTGAAGCGGATGTCGATGGTATCCTCGGGCAGGCCGGCGGCGCCGTATTTGCGCGTGACCTCGCTGCCGGTGATGGTGCCGACGACGCGGTGGATGTTTTTAACCGGCAGCTCGGCGATAACCTTCTCGCCGCGCTCGATGGCGGGGGCGCACAGGTCGAGGAGCTTGGTGAGGTCGAGGGACTTCTCGAGTCCGTGATCCTGCTTTTGCTGGCAGAAACGGCCGACCTCGGGGCCGGCGTCGGGCGAGTAGAGCAAGCTGGAGAAATCCATGCCCTTGGCCTTCCAGTGGGTGATGGCCTTGCGCGGTTCGAGGCGGTCGGTGCGGCCGACCATCTCCTCGATGGTGCGGAAGCCGAGCTGCGCCATGATCTCTCGGACCTCCTGTGCGATGAACGTCATGAAGTTCACAACGTGTTCGGGCTTGCCGGCGAAATTCTCGCGCAGGCGGGGATCCTGGGTGGCGACGCCAACGGGGCATGTATTCAGGTGGCAAACACGCATCATGATGCAGCCGGAGGCGACAAGCGGGGCGGTGGCGAAACCGAACTCCTCGGCGCCGAGCAGGGCGGCCATGATGACGTCGCGGCCGGTCTTGAGCTGGCCGTCGGTCTCGACGGCGATGCGCGAGCGGAGGTTGTTCAAGACAAGCGTCTGGTGGGTCTCGGCGAGGCCGAGTTCCCACGGCAGACCGGCGTGCCAGATGGAATTTTGCGGCGAAGCGCCGGTGCCGCCGTCGTGGCCGGAGATGAGGACGACGTCGGCGTGGGCCTTGGCAACGCCGGCGGCGATGGTGCCGACGCCGACCTCTGCGACGAGCTTCACGCTCACACGGGCGCGGCGGTTGGCGTTCTTGAGATCGTGAATGAGCTCGGCGAGGTCCTCGATGGAATAGATGTCGTGGTGCGGGGGCGGTGAGATGAGGCCGACGCCGGCGGTGGTGTGGCGGGTCTTGGCAATGGAGGGATAAACCTTGGTGCCAGGGAGCTGGCCGCCTTCGCCGGGCTTGGCGCCTTGGGCCATCTTGATCTGGATTTCGCGGGCGTTGACCAAGTAGTGGCTGGTGACGCCGAAGCGGCCGGAGGCGACCTGCTTGATGGCGGAGTTTTTGGAGTCGCCGAGCTCGTTAGTCCAGGTGAAGCGGGCGGGGTCTTCGCCGCCCTCGCCGGTGTTGGATTTGCCGCCGATGCGGTTCATCGCGATGGCGAGCGTCTCGTGGGCCTCGCTGGAGATGGAGCCGTAGGACATCGCGCCGGTTTTGAAACGGGCGAGGATTTTTTCGACGGACTCGACTTCCTCGATAGGGATGGCGTCGGAAGGTTTGAAATCGAGCATGCCGCGCAACGTGCAGAGGTTCTTCGAGGTGTCGTTAACCAGACCCGTGTAGGTCTTGAACGTCGCGTAGTCGCCGGTGCGAACGGACTTCTGGAGGGCGTGGATGGACTCGGGGTTAAACAGGTGGTATTCGCCTTCGCTGCGCCACTTGAACTGGCCGCCGGCGGGGAGCGCGTGGTCATGGACGTTGCGGTCGCCGTAGGCGTCGCGGTGGCGCATGAGAACTTCCTGCGCGATGACATCGAGGCCGATGCCGCCGACACGGGAGGGAGTCCACGTGAAGTAGTGGTCGATGACGTCCTGGCGGAGACCGACGGCTTCGAACACCTGCGCGCCGCGGTAGCTCTGGATGGAGGAGATGCCCATCTTGGACATGACCTTCACGACGCCCTTGGCGGTGGCCTTGACGAGGTTTTTGCAGGCGGTCTTGTGATCGACGTTCGGCAGGAGACCCTCGTGGATCATCTCATCGATGGTCTCGAACGCGAGGTAGGGGTTGATGGCGCTGACGCCATAACCGATGAGCAGCGCGAAGTGGTGAACCTGGCGGGCCTCGCCGGTTTCGAGGACGATGCTCACTTGGGTGCGCAGACCTACACGGATGAGATAGTGGTGCAGGCCGGCGACGGCGAGGAGCGCGGGGATGGGCGCGAGGGCGCGGGTGACGCCGCGGTCGGAGAGGATGAGGACGTTGACCTCGTCCTTCTCGATGAGGCGGCGGGCGGACGCACAAAGGTCCTCCATCGCCTTGGCGAGGCCTTCCTCGCCGCGGGTGACACGGAAAAGGATGGGCAAGGTATCAACCTTGAGGCCGGGAAGCGCTATGCGGCGGATTTTCGCGAACTCCTCGTTGGTGAGGACGGGCCAGTCGAGCTCGACGCGGCGGCACGCGGTGGCGCCGGGCTGGAGAAGGTTGCCCTCAGAACCGAGGCGGGTCTCGGAGGAGGTGATGATCTCCTCGCGGATACAGTCGATGGGGGGGTTGGTAACCTGCGCGAAGAGCTGCTTGAAATAATCGTAGAGCAGGCGCGGCTTGTTGGAGAGGACGGCCAAGGGCGTGTCGTTGCCCATCGAGCCGACACCCTCGACGCCGTCGCGAGCCATCGGCGCGAGAATGGCGCGTTCGTCCTCGTGCGTGTAGCCGAAGGCGAGCTGGCGCTGTTGAAGGGTATCGCGGTCGGGCACGGGCAACTCGGGCGCGGCGGGCAGGTCGTCGAGGTGGACGAGGTGCTCGTCGAGCCAGTTGCGGTAGGGGAATTCGGCGGCGAGCTGGCGCTTGATCTCCTCGTCG
This sequence comes from Verrucomicrobiota bacterium, assembly GCA_025352985.1. Lineage (GTDB taxonomy): Bacteria > Verrucomicrobiota > Verrucomicrobiia > Opitutales > Opitutaceae > Rariglobus. Next base: position 17,710 of record JANXRL010000172.1, on the reverse strand, counting down.
GGCACGATGCGGCCCTGCACAGTGTCCACCAGGAACATGCGGCCGGGCTGGAGGCGGCCTTTTTGAACGACGTCGGCAGAAGGGATGTCGAGCACGCCAGCCTCGGATGCGAGGATGACGAGGTCGTCCTTGGTGACGTAGTAGCGGGCAGGGCGGAGGCCGTTGCGATCGAGGACGGCGCCGATGACGTGGCCGTCGGTAAACGTCATCGCGGCGGGACCATCCCACGGTTCCATGAGGCACGCGTGGTATTGGTAGAAGGCGCGGCGCGAGTCGTCCATGGTCGCGTGGTAGGACCAGGGTTCGGGGATCATCATCATGACCGCGTGCGGCAAGGAGCGGCCGGCGAGGTGGAGGAGCTCCAGCGTGTTGTCGAACATCGCCGAGTCGGAGCCGTTGGGATTGATGACGGGGAGCACCTTCTTGATGTCGTCGCCGAAGGCATCGGAGACAAAGTGGGTCTGGCGGGCGTGCATCCAGTTGATGTTGCCGCGAAGGGTGTTGATCTCGCCGTTGTGCGCGACGTAGCGATACGGATGCGCGCGGTCCCAGCTGGGGAAGGTGTTGGTCGAGAAGCGCGAATGGACCAGCGCGATGGCGGTGGCCATGGCGGGGTTTTGCAGGTCGGGGAAATAGTTGGCGAGCTGCGTGGTCAACAGCATGCCTTTATAAACAAGCGTGCGGGAAGAGAGGCTGGGCAGATACCATGTCTCGGCGCCGAGAAAGCCCTCGTCGCGCAGCTCGGTGCTGGCGCGCTTGCGGATGACGTAGAGCTTGCGCTCGAAAGCCAGCTCGGCGGCGAGGTCGGCGGCGCGGCCGATGAAAATCTGGCGGATGAACGGCTCGCTGGCCTTGGCGGTTTCGCCGAGGGAGGAGTTGTCGGTGGGAACGGTGCGCCAGCCGAGGAACGTCTGACCTTCGCTCTGGATAATCTGGGCGAACTTCTCCTCAATCTTGCGCCGGTGGGTGGCGTTGCGAGGGAGGAAGACGAGACCGGTGCCGTAAGCGCCGGCAGCGGGAAGCGTGATGCGGACTTTCTTCGCGACCTCGACACAGAATGCGTGGGGAACCTGCAGGAGGTTGCCGGCGCCGTCACCGGTGTTGGGCTCGCTACCGGCGGCGCCGCGGTGGTCGAGATTTTCGAGCACTTGGATGCCTTGGCGCAGAATGGCGTGCGTGGCTCGTCCCTTAAGGTCGGCGACAAAACCGACGCCGCAGGCATCGTGCTCGAACCACGGGTCGTAAAGACCCTGCTTGGCGGGACGGCCGGTGGCGGCGGAGCGGGAGGGTTGGACAGAGGGACGAGGAGTATTCACGACAAAATCAAACTGTTGGACAGGGGAACCGCAGGGTTAAAAAAAGCGGCCTCGTGCATCGAGGCCGCTTATCGGGTGATCAGATAGAAGTGGCCAAGCTTTAGAAGAACCGGATGGTTTTCGTGGCCATCTTGGCGTGCTCTTCATCGGAACAGCCGGCGTTGAGCGGCGCATCGACGGGTTTGCTGCTGGCTTTGACGAGATCGTTGGAAATGAGATAGTTTTCCACCTCTTCGCCAGAAATGTCGGCGAGCATGACGCCGTCGATTTCGACGCAGGGAGAAAGGGGCTGGCCGGACTTCTGGACCATCTCCGCGTAATGGGCGCGGTTGTTGATGATATCGATGTCCTCGAACGGCAGGTTGTATTTCCGCATGATCGTGCGAACACCATTGGACCAACCACAGGACGGTTTGAGATATGCTTTGATTTTCATGCGATGAACAAACTTAAGACCGAAAACGGTGCAACCTATAGGAGCAGGTTTAGACCGTTCAAGCGAAAGGTTCATGTTTTAAGGCATTTCCCGCGATGACGTTTGAGATTTGGTCTGCAACCGCCACCCTCGCCCTCTGTCGCCAACAAGCTTAGCCCTTCCATGATGAAAACTATCCCCCTGCTCGCCCTCTCGAATGTCTTCATGACCATCGCTTGGTATGGGCAGTTGAAATTCAAATTCTTCGAGGGTAAATCGCTGCCGATCATCGTTCTGATATCTTGGGGAATAGCCTTGCTGGAGTATTGTTTCATGATCCCGGCCAATCGAGCCGGCTACCAAAGCGGCGAGTTCACCGGCTACCAACTTAAGATCATCCAAGAGGTGATCACACTCGGAGTCTTCGTGGTCTTCGCCTGGCTGGTCCTCAAGGAAAGACTCACCTGGAACTACGCCGTAAGCTTTCTGTTTATCTTGGGAGCCGTATATTTCGCCATCGCGTTCAAACCCGCCCCGACGGGAGGCCACTAGCCCCCGCCCCGCCCTACGGAAAATCTCTCCTCTTATCGAACGGTGGGCTTGCTTCCCTGCACGGCACCGCTTCACGTTTTAACAGCGTTTTTCACCGGTTTTCAAAAACCGCCGCCCTCTTTTCCCAACAACACACCCATCCCTCAGCCTTAACGCACCATCATCATGTCCAAAGCCGCTCCCGCCAAAGTCTCCGTCGCCCCCGCCATCACCACCGCCGATCCCGCCGCCCGCAAGAATGTCGATCTTGCCGTCAGCGCCATCACCAAACAATTCGGCGAAGGCTCCATCATGCGCCTCGGCGACAACCACAAGATGGCCGTTGAAACCGTCTCCACCGGTTCGCTCGCCATCGACCTCTGTCTCGGCGGCAAGGGCCTCCCCCGCGGCCGCATCATCGAAATCTATGGACCGGAATCCTCCGGCAAAACCACCTTCTGTTTGAGCGTCATCGCCGAGGCCCAGCGGCGCGGCGGTCTCGCCGCCTTCATCGACGTCGAACACGCCCTCGACCCGAAATACGCCCGCGTCGTCGGCGTGAAGCTCGACGACCTCCTCGTCTCCCAGCCCGATTCCGGCGAAGACGCGCTCAACATCACCGAGACCCTCATCCGCTCCAACGCCATCGACGTCATCGTCATCGACTCCGTCGCCGCCCTCATCACCAAGGCCGAGCTCGACGGCCAGATGGGCGACATGACCATGGGCAGCCAGGCCCGCCTCATGTCCCAGGCCATGCGCCGCCTCACCGCCGTCGTGAGCAAGACCAAGTGCATCTGCATTTTCACGAACCAGATTCGCGAAAAAATCGGCGTCATGTTCGGCAGTCCCGAGACTACCTCCGGCGGTCGCGCCCTGAAATTTTTCTCCTCCATCCGCATCGACATCCGCCGCAAGGACCAGATCAAGACCCCGGACGGCAAGGTCATCGGCAACCGCACCAAGCTGAAGGTTGTCAAAAACAAGGTCGCCCCTCCCTTCACCGAGTGCGAGTTCGACATCATGTATGACGAAGGCATCTCCGCCTCCGGCTCCATCATCGACCTCGGCATCGAACACAAAATTCTGGAAAAGAAAGGCTCCTGGATATCTTTCAACGGCGATCTTGTCGGCCAAGGCCGCGACGCCGCCAAGCAGGCCGTGCGCGAAAAGCCGGAGCTCGCCGCCAAGCTCACCGCCGCGATCATGGAAAAAGTCACCGTCACCGGCGGCACCTCCGTGACCGGCGCCGCCGCCGCCGCTGAGTAGTTTATAACCAACTACACGCTTTTCTTCTCCCACAAGCCCCGCCGCAGCCGCGACGGGGCTTTTTTGCAAATGGCTCCCGACCTGACTCGGCTGGGACAGCACGGGATTTCGTTTTGCTTTCAAGCGCGCGGCCCGTTGCCTATGCGGAATGTCCACCGAAACCATCGCCGCTCTCGCCACGCCCGTCGGCACCGCCGCCCTCGCGGTGGTGCGCGCCAGCGGTCCCGATTGCGCACGGCTGGCCGCGGCCATTTTCGGCTCCACCCCCCACCCTCGCATCGCCACTTACACCGATTATCGTGACACTGGCGGCCAACGTCTCGACGATGTCGTGGTCACTTATTACGCCGGCCCGCGCTCTTATACAGGCGAAGATATCCTTGAGATTTCTTGTCATGGGAATCCATTTATAGCTCAAGTCATTGTCCAAGATCTACTTAATCGCGGCTGCCGCGCCGCCGAAGCCGGCGAATTTACTCGCCGCGCCTTCCTGAACGGCCGCATGGACCTCAGCCAAGCCGAGGCCGTCATGGACCTGATCCACGCTCGCAGCGAGCGCGCTCTCGCCGCCGCCAACCAGCAGTTGCGCGGCAGCTTGGGGCGGCACATGCAGACGCTCACCGAAGACCTGCTCCTCGTGCTCGCCCGCGTGGAGGCCTACATCGATTTTCCCGACGAAGAGCTTCCCCCCGAGGATAGCTGCATCGTCCGGGATGAACTGACTCGTGTTCTACGTGGAACCGAACGCCTCCTCGCGACCCACCGCTACGGGGAACTCCTCCGCGACGGCATCAAAACCGTCATCATCGGCGAACCCAACGCCGGCAAAAGCAGCCTCCTCAACCGCCTCGTCGGTCACGACCGCGCCCTCGTCAGTCCGGAGCCGGGCACCACCCGCGATTTTATCGAAGAACGCCTAATCCTCGGCCCGCACTGCCTGCGCCTGATCGACACTGCCGGCCTCAACGCCGCTCCCGCTGCTCTGGAAAAGCTGGGTATGGCCAAAACCATGGAACGCGCCGCCGAAGCCGATCTCTTCCTCTGGGTCGTGGACGCCACGCTACCCTGCCCGCCCCTGCCCACCGAAGTCTCCGCCCGCCTCACACCGACAAACACCCTCGTGCTCCTCAACAAGCACGACCTCCTCGAGGATCGCCTTCCCGTCGCTCAGCCAACAGTCACCCTGCCCTGCCTGCCCGTATCCGCCATCACCGGAACAGGGTTCGACGCCCTTACCGCTGCCATCATCCGTCACGCCGACGCTTTCCGCCAAGATCAAGGCGAAGACCTCATCGCCATCAACAGCCGCCACGCCGACGCCCTCCGACGCGCCCGCGAAGGCTTAGAGTCCTCCCTCGCCAAACTTACTAACAACGGCCCCGTAGAGCTGCTCGCCAGCGATCTACGCAGCGCCTTGGACGCCCTTGGCGAGATCGCCGGAAAAATTGATAACGAGCGGATGCTCGATCACCTTTTCAAGACATTTTGCATAGGCAAATAAATCTAATTCAATGGTTTATAATAAATCACCCTTCGACGTGATCGTCTGCGGCGCCGGCCACGCCGGCTGCGAAGCCGCACTCGCCGCCGCCCGCATGGGTGCCTCTACCCTGCTCCTCACAGGCAACCTCGACACGATCGCCCAGATGAGCTGCAACCCCGCCATCGGCGGCCAAGCCAAGGGCCAGATGGTCCGCGAGATCGACGCCCTCGGCGGGGAGATGGCCATCAACACCGACGTCACCGGCATTCAATTCCGCCTGCTCAACGAATCCAAAGGCCCCGCCGTCCAGTCCCCTCGCGCCCAATGTGACAAGAAAGCCTATCAGTTCCGCCTCAAGCACACCCTTGAGCTTCAGCCCAACCTGCAAGTCTTCCAAGCCACCGTCACGGGCTTGATCTTCACCGGCCAAAAAGTCACTGGCGTTCGCACCAACCTCGACATCGAGTTCAGCGGCCTGACCGTCATCGCCACCACCGGCACTTTTCTACGCGGCCTGATGCACATCGGCCAAAACAAGAACGAAGGCGGACGGCTAGGAGATTTTAGCGCCAAAACTCTTTCTACCAGCTTCCTAGAGGCCGGCATCGAGCTCCGCCGGCTTAAAACAGGCACCCCTCCCCGCCTCCTTGGCCGCAGTATCGATTTCTCCAAGATGGAAGAACAGCGCGGCGACACCAACCCGACGCTCTTCGCCTTTTACGACACGCGTGGTCCGGAAGATCTGTTCCACGTGGAACAGAACGGCGAGCAACGCATCGGCTGGAAGCCGGGCACAAGCCAGGTTTCATGTTGGATGACGCATACTACGGAAACAACCGCCCGCCTTGTCCGCGACAACTTGCACAAATCCGCCATGTATTCCGGCGAGATCGAAGGCGTCGGCCCACGCTATTGCCCCAGCATTGAAGATAAATTCGTGCGTTTCGCCGATAAACCCAGGCACCTCCTGTTTTTGGAGCCCGAAGGCCGCTCGACCAACGAATACTATGTCAACGGTCTCTCGACCTCTCTGCCGTTCGACGTCCAGCTCGACATGGTCCACAGTATCCCCGGACTGGAAAACGCCCAATTGCTGCGTCCAGCCTACGCCGTCGAATACGATTTCGCACCTCCTACTCAGCTTTACGCCTCCCTAGAGTCCAAAAAGGTGGAAAATCTCTTCTTCGCCGGCCAGATCAATGGCACCTCCGGCTACGAAGAAGCCGCCTCGCAAGGACTAATCGCGGGCGTCAACGCCGTAAATAAGGTTCGCCAGCAGGAATCGCTTATCATCGGCCGTCACGAAGCCTATATCGGCGTGCTCATCGACGACCTGATAAACAAGGGCACCAACGAGCCGTATCGCATGTTTACCAGTCGCGCCGAATACCGGCTCTTGTTCAATCACGGCAGCGCCGAGCTACGTCTGTTCCATCATGCCAAAACCCACGGCTTGGTTTCCCCGGCCCGGCTGGCCCGCATGAAAGAAAAAAAATGCCAAACCGAGCAGTGGATCGAGTTTCTCCAATCCCAAAAGGCGCCGGTCGGGCAGGGGACGTTTGGCGACGCTATCCGCCGTGCAACCACGGGTGGGGGGGCGATGCCCGTTTTCCCTGACGCGTTCGCCTCCCAACCTGAAGCCCTTCGCCAAGAAGTCATCTACCGCGTGAGCTATCATGGCTACCTGTCGCGCGAACAACGCCAGATCGACAAGCTGGCCGACATCGAAAAAATCAAAATCCCCCCGCACCTCGACTTTCTTCAGGTGCGCGGCCTGCGCAAAGAAAGCGCACTTAAACTTGCAGAAATCAAGCCTTACACCTTGGGGCAAGCAAGCCGCATCAGTGGGGTTAACCCTTCGGATATCAGCATCTTAATGGTTTTAATAGAAGGGGGTAGGGGGGCAGCAAGTGGGTCTCTTAGATAGGGCTTACTTTAACGCTATTCTTTAGTTTTGGCGGAAACCATGAGGTGCTTAGTTCACTTACCATGCGTTTAGCCGCCGGGCATTACCTATGACCTAATTATATTTACGGACGGTCAGCTTCGCGTGCAAAAAGTCCGCGGCGGGTGGCCGGCCAAGCGTCGGAATGCAGTGCTGAAAGCAAATGCGTTTTCGTAACCCACCGCTCGCGCCACCGCCTCGACCGATAGCGGCGTAGTCTGGAGCAGGGTGAGCGCTCGGCGCATGCGAAGCCGGGTAACCTGCGCCATCGGGCTGCAGCCTGTTTCCACTTGGCAAATCCGACGGAGTTGCTCGCGCGCGAAGCCTGCTTCGCGGCCGAGCGTCGCGATAGACCAGGGGTGCTGCAGTGCTTGGTCAACCCGCTCCCAAAGCGCGGCGAGTTGCCCCCGCCCGGCACGCTGCTCCACAATTTGCCTCCAATACAGATCGACAAGGGTCGCCCAAAGCCGACGGGCGTCGGCCGTCCGGCTCCCGCGAACCTCGCGGTAGAGACCATCGATTGCAGCCGCTACGCCGTGCCCGTCCGCCACGACCATCGTGCTTTGCTTGGGCAGGCGTTCTTGCCACGGGCGTGCGGCGACGTAGTATCCCCAAGCGATCCGCCAGCGTTGGCCCCCGGCCGGTCGGAACGCATGCGGCGCACCCGCTCGCGACAAATAAGCCCGCCCCGGCCCGCATTCCTCCCAGTGACCGTCCACCCATACCCGCCCACGGCCTTCCAAGCTTACCAGCAAATGCACCCAAGGGGGACGCATCCTAGCCATTTCATAAGGGGCTGCACAGTCCGATACTCCGGTCACAGATAGGCCGTGGGGAATGAGTTCCGGACAATCCTGTTCGCTAATCAGGCGTTCCCGGGTGCGTGACCCGATGATATGGCTATTTTTAACCAAGGGATACGAGTGGCTTTTCACAAAGGTGGCTGGGCATCGCGCGCATTCACAGTCGCAGGCGGATGAGGTAGACTAAACGAAGTGAGCACGCCTACCCCTTCTTCACCAGTCAACGTTATCCGCAGCCCCGCTGTCTCCGCCGTTACGCGTAATGCCGCCACCGATATCTCGGCTGCGGCTGCCCCTAGCACCTTTGACGGGGTGTTTACAAAGGTATCCATGATTCCGGGCATCCGGCGAGCGTTGCACCGGCCGGCTGGACCGGGGCGGGCAACACCGTCCGCGCCACTTCAATTGTTGAAGGCACTTGGTCTTGCATGCGCGCTACCGCTCCTTGGCAAGGCGGAAACGCCTGTCCCCGCCACTTCGGCTCTTCCCGCGACCGTAATCATTCGGGCAGACCAACCCGGCCATGCCATCAGTCCCTCGCTTTACGGGCTGATGACCGAGGAAATCAACCATGCTTACGATGGCGGACTTTACGCGGAGCTGCTACAGAACCGTTCGTTTCAAGATGATACCAGTTCGCCGAAGCATTGGTCGCTGGCGTGTGCGGAGGGCGCGCAGGCAACCCTGGCGCTGGATCGCGAGCGCGCATTGAACGACGCATTGCCTGTTTCGCTGCGTCTGGAGATAAAGGCCGCAAAGCCGGATCGCCGCGCGGGGGTGACCAATAATGGTTATTGGGGAGTGCCTATCCGGCCCTCGGCGACGTATACGGTCTCTTTTTACGCCCGCGCCAGCGCGGATTTCAAGGGGCCGCTGGCAGTGGCGCTGGAATCCGCCGACGGCGGGCGCTCGTTTGCACGGGCGGAGGTGAGCGGCGTGGGCGCGGAGTGGAAGCGCTTTACCGCCACGCTGAAGACAGACGCAAGCGTGACCGCCACCGCTGCGGGGCGCTTCTCGCTCACCGCCGGGGCGCAGGGCACGCTGTGGTTCTCGCTGGTCTCGCTTTTTCCGGCGACCTACCACGACCGCCCGAACGGCTTGCGCCCGGATCTGATGGAGAAAATGGCCGCCATGCGCCCGGCGTTCTTGCGCTTTCCCGGGGGAAATTATCTGGAAGGGGATTTCATCAAAGAGCGTTTTGATTGGAAGAAGATGATCCACAGCGTGGAGTCGCGTCCCGGCCACCGCTGCTGCTGGGGCTACCGCTCCAACGATGGTATGGGGTTGCTGGAGTTCCTGAACTAGTGTGAGGACTTGCGGATGGAGCCGCTGCTGGCGGTTTTCTCCGGCTATAGTCTGAAGGGAGAGCATGTGGAAAAGCCGGAGGAGTTGGCCCCGTTTGTTCAGGATGCGCTGGATGAGATTGAATATGTCATAGGAGACGCCGCGACGAAATGGGGCGGCGAACGGGTGAAGGACGGCCACCCCGCGCCCTTTCCGCTGCGTTATGTCGAGGTCGGCAACGAGGATTTTTACGACCGCACCCAGAGCTATGAGGCGCGTTTTGCCCAGTTTTACGACGCCATCAAGGCAAAATACCCGCAGCTCCAGATCATCGCCACAAGGGGCGTGTCCAGCCGTAAGCCAGATGTGGTGGATCAACACCTTTACCGCTCCCCCCGGTCGCTGGCGCTGGACGCCACCCATTTCGACAAGGCCAACCGCAATGGCCCAAAAATCATGGTGGGCGAATGGGCGTCGCTAGATGGAAAACCCACGCCGACGCTGCAAGCCGCATTGGGCGACGCCGCCTGGATGACCGGCCTGGAGCGCAATTCCGACGTGGTGGTGATGTCGTGCTACGCGCCGCTGCTCGTCAATGTCAACCCGGGCGCGTCGCAGTGGGGAACCAATCTCATCGGCTACGACGCGTTGAACAGCTTCAGCTCGCCCTCTTATTACGCGCAAAAAATGTTCGCAGAAAACAAAGGTGACGTCTGGCTGCCGATGGATCTCCAGTTGCCTTCTGGCGACAAGATGCCCGCCCCGACAGGCCAGGCGGGGGTGGGTTCGTTCGGCTCGCCCGTGGAATTTAAAGACATCAGCATCCAGCCCGGGGGAGGGGCAGAAACGCAGCCTGATTTACAAAAAAGCACAGGGGGCTTCCAACTTTCGGGCGGCAAATGGACGGCGACGGAAGGCGTTTTGAGCCAGCCTTCGGTGGAAACCAACACTCGTGCCATCGCTAAAGGAGTTCCATGGGGCGATGGCGTCATTACTCTCAAGGCCCGCAAACTGAGCGGAACGGAGGGGTTCCGGATTTTTTTCCATTACCTGGATTCAAGCCTTTTCGGGAGCTGGACGGTGGGCGGCTGGAAGAATACGAAGGCGGGAATTGCCGTCGGGCGCGGCGGAGCGGCGGACCTAGGATCCCGAACGGATGTGACGCTGGAGACGGGCCGCTGGTATAATTTGCGCGTGGAACTCGTCGGGCGGCATGTGCGTTGTTTTCTGGATGGAAAGCTGATGAACGAAGCCGACGAGCCACCACAGGAACCGGCGGCGCTGATCGCCACAGCCAGTCGCGTGAACGAGACCGGCGAAGTGATTCTAAAAGCGGTGAATTTCTCGGACCGCCCGGTTTCCGGCGCTGTGGCAGTGAAAGGGGCGCGGGTGACGGGAGGTCGGGCCATTTTGCTCACAGGCGACCCGTCTGCGCAAAACACGTTGGAGAACCCCGAAAAAGTGGTTCCGCACGAGTCATCGCTGCCGGCTCCGGTAGGTTCGGACTCGTTCTCACACGAGTTTCCCGCCCACTCAGTAACGGTGCTGCGTTTGTCCACGCGTTGAGGTGCCGTGTAAAAGTCCTACGTGTAGTAGTTCTAGCTTTTAAACTACTCGCGGGAAACAATCTGCTAACCCTAAAAGGCTCATTCGTGATTAAGGCAGGCAGATGTGGTTGTAACATTTGTGAAACGCACCGGAAATTCACTAGGAGGTGTTGCAGGCATGCGCTAAGGTAGCCTCTGCTATGACAGACGTTAAACCCAAAAAAATATTGGTCGTAGACGACGAGTCCGATGTCAGTGAACTCGTAGCCTACCATCTCAAGGCGAAGGGGTTTCAGGTCGAAGTGGTAAACGATCCCAATAGTAGCATCGGCACTGCGCGCTCTTTTCTCCCGGATCTTGTTATTCTGGATGTTATGATGCCGGATCTTAACGGCATCCAAATCTGCCGCATGTTGCGGGCCGATCCCAAGCTGAAAAAGGTTCCTGTTATCTTCCTGACCGCCAAAGCAGAGGAAAACGACCGCGTGCAGGGCCTCGAAACAGGAGCAGACGACTACATATGTAAACCATTTAGCACAAAAGAATTAGTTCTTCGCGTGCAAACGATTTTACGGCGCCTTTCCGACGGTGCACCAGAAGAACCCAAACGACTTCAGGCCGGCCAAATCGTAATAGATATCGAACGCCACGAAATCAGCATACACGGCCAACTAGTAGAGCTGACCGCCACCGAATTTAACTTGCTACGGCTGCTTATCGAGCGCCGCGGTCGCGTGCAGACCCGCGAGCACCTTCTTATCAACGTTTGGAACTACGAAACGGAAATTGAAACCCGCACGGTCGATACCCATGTGCGCCGCCTCCGCGAAAAGCTGGGCACCGAGGCCGGCTGGATAGAAACGATTCGAGGCGTCGGTTATCGCTTCGCCGAGCGCAAAGCCTAGGAGTGCCCGCACAAGCTCAACCAGTTCGAGACGCCCTGTTTTTCAAAATCTCTTGTCGTTGAGAGTTGTTATCTGCGGAATTTTCACGCGGATTAACCTTCAAGCGCACTTTATGTTCATCGTCATCACGCTTTTTTTAGCCGCAGCGCTGAGCGTGACCCTGTTTAAACTCTTCAATCATAAGCGAGCCGTGCAAGGCCTGCACCAAGCTTTGCTTAAAAAGCAGCCCTTCTTACGCGAAGAGTTGCCCGGAGTATCGGGTCATACTTGGGATCAGCTTTGCACGCTCAGCAACGATCTGATTATCGAGGTCGGTCATCTTCAGCAGCTCCGCAACGGCCAGCTTGCACAACTTGAGGCGACGCTGGGAAGCCTTCAGGAGGCCGTTCTGATTGTTGATTCAAATAATTACATATTATTAGCCAACAAAGCGTTAAAAGGAATATTTCCGCGCGCTATCAATATTCTGGGGCAAAGGCTGGAACTCGTGCTGCACAGTGTAAATTTTCTCAATTACGTCGAATCGGTAAGGCGAGGCACCGCGCAGCCTCAACACGAGATCGAGTTTATCGACGGCCCGATATCCACTTGGGTGGAGGTCACCGGCACCAGCATCGAGACCATCAACAGCCAAAAAGCCCCGTGGACGCTGTTTGTTCTTCACAACATCACCCAGCAGAAAAAACTCGAGGCTGTGCGAAAGGATTTCGTTGCCAACGTCTCCCACGAGCTCCGCACGCCGCTCAGCGTGATCAAAGGCTATGTGGAAACCTTGGTTGACGGCGCCGAAGACATCCCGGCATCTGACCGGGCTCGATTCCTGAAAACCATCCAACGCCATACCGAGAGGCTTAATTCACTCCTGGAAGATCTGCTGGTCCTCTCCAGGCTGGAGTCGATCAATCCTGGGCTAAGCCGCGAAGCTACAAATCTAAACGCTTTTCTTGAAAACATCATGGATGACTACCGAGCACGTCCTGCCGGCAAGGAGCATGTTCTCCATTTTACCTCGGACCCGACCATCGGCTTTTTACAAATCGATCCGCTAAAACTCACGCAAGTTTTAGAAAACCTCCTCGACAACGCGCTCAAATACACCCCAAGAGGCTCAAGGATAGAACTGTCCGCCCGCCTACAAGGTCATAACGAAGTCATCGTCTGCCTGCGGGACAACGGACAAGGTATTCCCGAAGCCGACCTTCCACACATCTTCGAAAGATTTTACCGGGTGGACAAAGGCCGCTCCCGCGAAAAAGGCGGAACCGGCTTGGGCCTGAGCATCGTAAAACATATCATCCAGCTCCACGCCGGTCGAGTGTGGGTGGAAAGCAAACAGGGGCAGGGAACCGCCTTCTTTTTCAGCCTGCCGCTGATCACCGGCGTATTAGCCGTCTGAAATAAAACGCGGGCGCATCTGGATCGATTGGGCAGATCGCGCTTCTTCTCTGTTGAGCTAGGGATTCAAACCTTTAGGATAAATTATCTTCATGCCGCTAGAAATCGCCCAAGCCCTTAGTGCCTCGCGCCTAGCTGAAATTCGTGCTCAACTCTCCCCGTTGTTGCCGACCACCCGTCCAACTACGCTGGAAATTGGGAGCGGCCACGGACACTTCCTCACAGCCTACGCTGAAGCCCACCTGGATCATCTTTGCATCGGTATCGACCTGATCGGCGACCGATTGGAAAGATCCGCCCGCAAATCCAACCGCGCCAAACTCACCAACGTCGTCTGGATGCACGCCGAAGCCACTCTCTTTCTAGAGGCGCTGCCCGCGGATACGGCCCTCGCGGAGATCTTCGTGCTTTTCTCCGATCCGTGGCCCAAGCGTCGCCACTGGAAAAACCGCGTTGTTCAGCCCGAATTCCTAAGCCTCCTGGCCAGCAGAGCAGGGCAGGGCGCTCGGCTTTATTTCCGCACGGATCACTCCCAATACTTCGAGCAGGTCGGCGCACTCATCAACCAACACCCCGCGTGGACGCTCGTTGCGGACGCGCCTTGGCCGTTTGAGCTGCCCACCGTTTTTCAGAAGCGCGCCGAAAGCCATCAATCGCTCGTCGCCACCAAGGGGTGATCTCAAACGGACGAAAGTTCCCCCCTCATTACATTTATTACGAAAATTTCCAACCCCCTTGGCCGAGGCGTTGGTTATGCGAGGGAAACATCATTAGCAGCCGTGATTTCAGGTGTTGACGGCGTTTCCCGCGCTTGCCTAGCTGAACCTTTTCACCCCCCTCACGCTTACTTTCTAGCCGATGTCACGAGTCAAAAAACTCATCCTTTTCCTCTCCTTGCCCCTCACCGGCGCGACGGTGTTTGCCGGTGAAGAACACGGCCTGAGCAAGTCGGCTGAAGCGCTTTTTAACATCGGGCCGCTTTCCGTCACCAACAGTATCCTAACGAGCTGGATCGTTTCGGCGGTATTGATTCTGGCCGTCCGCTTCATTGTCGGTCGCCCGCAGCTTGTGCCTTCCCGCGGCCAGGCCGTGGTGGAAAACTTTCTGGATGGCGTGCGCAATGTCACCGCCCCGGTCGTAGGCCCCAAGGTCGCCCGCTACACCTTCCCCCTCCTGATCGGTTTCTTCAGCTACATCCTCATCCAAAACTGGAGCAGCCTGTTCCCCGGCGTCGGCACCGTGATGTTCAAGCATTCGGGCGGCGAAGAATCGGGCTGGGTTCCCTTCGTCCGCGCCGGCAACGCCGATCTCAACGGCACGCTCGCGCTGGCCACCGTCGGCATCGTCGCCTGGCTATATTTCATTTTGCGCTACGCCGGCCCCAAACTCATCCTGAAGGACATTTTTGGCAACAAGGCCACCAAGGGCGAGGTTCACGCGGTGATGTATTACAGCCTCTTCGTGGTGTTTTTCGTCATCGGTTTCATCGAGCTGGTCTCGATGATGATCCGGCCCATTTCCCTTTCCCTCCGACTTTACGGCAATGCGTTTGGCGGCGAATACGTCATCCACACGATGTCCGGCATCACCCGCTGGGGTCTGCCCATTCCTTTCTATTTCCTGGAGTTCCTCGTCGGCCTCATTCAGGCGCTGGTCTTCACGCTGCTCATCAGCGTTTACATCGGCCTGATCTGCAATCACGGGGACGACCACCACAAGGAAGACCACGCTGGCGACAAGGAAAAGGCCGCCCGCTGAGTTTACCCGTTTTTCCGCCGGGAGTGTGTTGACTGCACACGGCGGCAACCCAACAAAAAACCAAAATCCACCATGACCATCCACACCATCGCTGAAATCACCGGCAGCATTCAAAGCGGCCTCGGCTGTCTCGGCGCCGCCATTGGCGTAGGCCTCGTTGGCGCCGCCGCCACCGAAGGCGTTGCCCGCAATCCCGGAGCTTCCGGCAAGATCCTCGTCCAGGCCCTCCTCGGCATCGCCTTGGCCGAATCTGTCGCGTTCTACGCTCTGTTCATCAAGTAAGAGACCCCTTCAAACCGCAGCGCGGCTTTCGCTTAGCGCTGCGGTTCATTTTCCAGCCTGTCTTTCCCCATGATCTCCCTGCCCGTTCTCGCCGAAGTCACCGGTCAAGTCGCCGAGGCAACCGCCGCCCACGCCGCATCCGTGAATCCCATCACGGAATTAATCCGGGGCTTTGGCATAAATTTTGGCGTGAACCTGCCCGCGATCATCGGCCAGATCGTCAACTTCTGCATCGTCGCCTTCGTGCTGTGGAAGTTCGCCTTCAAGCCCGTCCTCGCGACCCTCGACGAGCGCCAGAAAAAGATCGCCGACGGCCTCCGCTACGCCGAAGAGACCAAGACCCGCCTCGATTCCGCCCAGCAGGAAATCGCCGACACCCTTAAGAAGGCGCAGATCGAAGCCGCCGCCATCATCGAACAGGCCCGCAAAGCCTCCAAAGAACTCGCGGAGCGCGAAGCCGCCGCCGCTACCGAGCGCGCCGGCGGTATCATCACCACCGCTCAGCAGGCCATCGAACTCGAAAAACAAAAGATGCTCGCCGAGGCCCGCACCGAAATCGCCCGCCTCGTCATCGCCACCACCCAGCGCGTTCTCTCCAAAGAACTGAACGACGCCGACCGCAGCCGCTACAACGAAGCCGCCGCCCGCGAACTCACCTCGGCCTAATCCATCCATGGCGTCCGGCAAAAAACAGATCACCCAGCTCTCCCAGAAGCTTTTCAAGCTGAGCTTCGTCGATGGCCGTTTCTCCGAAGAACGCGTCGCCGGCGTGCTGGCTTACTTGGAGAAAAACCCGCCCGCCAAGCCTGTCCCCGTGTTGCGCGCCTACAGCCGCCTCGTCGCCGTCGAAGTCGCGAAGGGCCAGGCCGTCGTCGAGCACTCCGGTCCCGTGAGCGACGCCGCCTTGCAGGCCATCGCCGGCGCGATGACCGCCCGCTACCAGCGCCCGGTCGCCGCCAGCACCAAATCCAACGCCTCCCTTCTCGCCGGCCTCCGCATCCGCGTAGGTGACGACGTTTACGAATCCTCCGTCGCCGGCCAGCTCGCCGCGTTGTCCGCCGCAGTCTGATTTTCCCGCCCCTCTGATACTTTTTTAAAACCAAACCCTCACGTCGCATGTCCACGGTCCTCGAACAAATCGAACAGCAGATCGCGAAGCTTTCCACCAAAGCCGTTCGCAAGAACACCGGCGTCATCCGCACGGTCGCCGACGGCGTCGCCAAAATCGACGGCCTCTCCGACGTGATGTATAACGAGATGGTGCAGTTCCCCGGTGGCGTCATCGGCATCGCCCTCAACCTCGAAACCGACGAAGTCGGCTGCGTCGTCCTCGGCGACGTCTCCCAGCTCAAGGAAGGCGATCCCGTCGAAACCACCGGCAAGCTCCTCTCCATCCCCGTGGGCAAAGCCCTCCTCGGCCGCGTCGTGGACGCCCTCGGCAATCCTCTCGACGGCAAAGGCCCCATCGCCGCCACCGAAAGCTACCCCGTCGAGCGCATCGCTCCCGGCATCATCGAGCGCAAATCCGTTTCCCAACCCCTCTTCACCGGCATCATGGCCATCGATTCCATGATCCCGATCGGTCGCGGCCAGCGCGAGTTGATCATCGGCGACCGCGGCACCGGCAAGACCACCATCGCGATCGACACGATCATCAACCAGGCGAAGATCAACAAGGTCGGCCTCGCTTCCGGCGACCCCAAGTTCCGCCCCGTTTACTCCATCTACGTCGCGGTCGGCCAGAAGAACTCCAACATCGTCCGCACCATCGGCGCCCTCGAGGCCGCCGGCGCGCTTGAGTTCACCGTCATCGTCGGCGCCACCGCCTCCGACAACGCCGCCAACCAATACATCGCCCCCTTCTCCGGTGCCGCCATCGGCGAGTGGTTCATGGAAAACGGCATGGATTCCCTCATCGTCTATGATGACCTTTCCAAGCACGCCGTCGCCTACCGCCAGATCTCGCTCATCCTGAAGCGCCCCTCCGGCCGCGAAGCCTATCCTGGCGACGTGTTCTACCTGCACTCCCGCCTCCTTGAGCGCTCCGCCCGCCTCGACGGCAAGGGCTCGCTCACCGCGTTGCCCATCATCGAGACCCAGGCCGGCGACGTTTCGGCCTACATTCCGACCAACGTGATCTCCATCACCGACGGCCAGATCTTCCTCGAAACCGATCTCTTCAATCAAGGCATCCGTCCCGCTGTGTCCGTCGGTCTCTCCGTCTCGCGCGTCGGTTCCGCCGCGCAGATCAAGGCCACCAAGCAGGTCGGCGGCAAACTCAAGGGCGAGCTCGCCCAGTTCCGCGAACTCGCGGCCTTCGCCCAGTTCGGTTCCGACCTCGACGCCAAGACCAAGGCCCAGCTCGACCGCGGTGGCCGCATCGTCGAACTCTTCAAGCAGCCCGCCTTCAGCCCGATTCCGATCGAGCAGCAGGTCGTCACCCTCTGGGCCATCCAGAAGGGTTTCTACGACAGCCTCGACCTCAAGAAGGTCAACGCCGCCTCCGTGTCCCTCCGCGATTTCTTCGCCACCCGCAAGGACGCGCTGCTCACCGAAATCCGCACCAAGGCCGCCCTCGACAAGGACCTCGAAGCCAAGATCGAGGCCGCCATGAACGAGTGGAAGCCCACCTTCGCCGCCTAATAGCCTCCGCGCTCCCCTAAAACACCGTGGCTTCCACACGTGACATCCGCCGACGCATCAAGTCGGTCAAGAACACCCGCCAGATCACCAAGGCGATGGAGCTGGTGGCTGCGTCGAAGATGAAGAAGGCGCAG
>JANXRL010000146.1 GCA_025352985.1 Verrucomicrobiota bacterium | reverse complement strand
GTGAAGTTCGCCTTCGGCCTGAGCCTTGGCGAGGTCACTGCGCTGACGGTCGCGGGCGTGTTTGATTTTGCCACCGGTCTCAAGATTGTCGCCGAGCGCGGCCGCCTCATGCAGCTCGCCTGCGAGCAGTCGACCGGCAGTATGGCCGCCATCCTCGGCGAAGAGCGCAAGACGATCTACGATCTCTGCGCCGCGTTCGATATCGAGGCCGCCAATTTCAACGCTCCCGGCCAGATCATCGTCTCCGGCGAAAAATCCAAGGTCGAGGCCGCCGTCGCCGCGGCGAAAGACTGCGGCATCAAAAAGGTGATCCTACTCAATGTCGCCGGCGCCTACCACAGCCGCTTGATGGAGCCTGCCCGCGCCGCCTTCGCGACCTATCTGGAAGGAATCACGTTTAACGCTCCGCAGCTTACCGTGTTTACCAACACGACCGGTCAGGTCTTCAGAGAACCGGCCGCGATCCGTGAGGCGCTGGTAAAACAGGTTGTTTCGTCAGTGCTTTGGGAGGATTGCATGCGCTCGGCCGTCGCCGCCGGCGCGACCAGCTTCCTTGAACTCGGGCCGGGCGGGGTGCTGGCGGGTCTCGCCAAGCGCACCGACAAGGCTTGGGTCGTCAAAAGCATCGCAGAATTTGCCGATTTGACTGCTTGAATGCTGCGAATGGCGGCCACACGCTTACTCCTTAACACTTCTCAACCGCATCGCCGTTCCGCATTGGCGGGACTCCTCACGCTTAAGTCAGCCCAGCCCGCATGGACGTCCTTCACACCCGTAATTTCTGCATCATCGCCCACGTCGACCACGGCAAAACCACGCTCTCTGACCGTCTCTTGGAATACACCAACACGGTCGAACAACGCGTGCTCACCGCCCAGCACCTCGACGCGATGGATCTGGAGAAGGAACGCGGTATCACCATCAAGAGCCATCCGGTGACGATGCTCTACACCGCGAAGAACAAGCAGGTCTACCGGCTCAACCTCATGGACACGCCGGGCCACGTGGATTTTTCCTACGAGGTCTCCCGTTCGCTCGCCGCCTGCGAAGGTGCGCTCCTCCTGATTGACGCCGCCCAAGGCGTCGAGGCGCAGACCGTGGCAAACGCTCATCTAGCCTTTGCCCAAAACCTCAAGGTCATCCCGGTCATCAACAAAATCGACCTGCCCAGCGCCAACCTGGAACTTTGCTCGAAGCAGCTTGAAGACATTCTGACGATCTCCGCCGAGGAGGCCATCCTCGCAAGCGGCAAGTCCGGCATCGGCATCCAAGACATTCTCGAGGCCGTCGTTTCACGTGTGCCGCCGCCACGCTGGGCCGATTATCCCCAGACCCGCGCACTCGTGTTCGATTCGCTCTACGATTCCTACCGCGGCGTGATCGCCTACATCCGCGTCTTCTCCGGCTCCCTGAAGGCCGGCGACATGATGATGCTGATGAGCAACGGCCAGAAATCCGAAATCAAGGAAGTCGGCGTCTTCATGCCGAAGATGACCAAGTCCTCGCTCCTCGAACCTGGCTCTGTTGGCTACATCGTGACCAACGTGAAGGACACCGCCGACATCAAGACCGGCGACACCATCACTATCGCCAGCAAGCCAGCCACCGACGCGCTACCCGGCTACAAGGAAGTCCGCCCGATGGTTTTTTGCGGTCTGTATCCGCTCGAATCAAACGACTACGAAAAGCTTAAGGCCGCCCTCGGCCGCCTGCGTCTCAACGACGCGGCGTTCATGTATTCCTCGGAAAGCTCCCTCGCGCTCGGTTTCGGTTTCCGCTGCGGCTTCCTCGGCCTGCTGCACATGGAGATCATCCAGGAGCGCATCCGCCGCGAACACGACGTGGACATCATCTCCACTTACCCCAGCGTCGTTTACCACGTGAAGCCTCACGCCCGGCCTGAGATCGACGTCGATAATCCGGTGAACCTGCCCGACCCCGGCACGATCGAGTATATCAGCGAGCCCACGATCAAGGCCTCCATCCATATCCCCAACGCTTCGATGGGCGACATCCTTGCGCTCGTGATGGAAAAACGCGGTTCGGTCAATCATACCGACACGCTCGATGCCGGTCGCGTCATGCTGAGCTGCGTGCTCCCGCTTAACGAAATTCTTGTCGATTTTAACGACCGTCTAAAATCCGTTACCCACGGCTATGGCTCAATGGATTACGAACTCGGCGATTACCAGATCTCTGACCTCGTAAAGATGGACATCATGATCAACGGTGACGTTGTTGATGCCTTCTCCAGCATCGTCCACCGTGACAAGGCCGAGAACAAAGGCCGCGTCCTCTGCGAAAAACTCGCCGAGATCATCCCGCCGCAGATGTTCAAGGTCGCGATTCAAGCCGCCATCGGGGGCAAGATCATCGCCCGCGACAACGTGAAGGAAATGCGTAAGGACGTGACCTCGAAATGTTACGGCGGCGACATCTCCCGCAAGCGTAAGCTCCTCGACAAGCAGAAAGAGGGCAAAAAGAAGATGAAGATGATCGGCAAGGTGAACATTCCGCCGGACACCTTCATTCAGATACTGAAAAATTAATGTAGGAGCCTGCTTGCAGGAGATTCACGGTCCGATGAACTTCGATTTCAAAACCATCGCCTGCAAGCAGACTTCTACATTCAGCAACTATGCTCTTCGGCCTCTTTAATTCAGTGGAAAAGAAAATGCGGACTAACGCGGCCAACTGGCTGGAGTTGTCCGAAAAGGTGTATCACTACCGCCGCGACCGGATGTCCGCCGGTGAGCTCGTCTCGCTCCAACAGGCGACCGAGAACGTCCGGCAACAGCTCCGCATCAAGGCAGATTCTAGCAAGCTGAAGCTCGGCATCGAGTCGCTTGAAGGCGTCTTGCGCAGCGTCGGAGCAACGCATTATCCAAAGTCGAGCTGGACGGAGAACGTGGAGTTTTTCCTAGTCGCCGCCATTGTCATCCTCGGCGTGCGCTGCTACTTCGTTCAGCCTTTTAAAATCCCGACGAATTCGATGTGGCCGAGCTATAACGGCATGACGCCCGAGGTGTTCCCAAAGCCCGCCGACGAGCCCGGCAGTCTCAAGCAGGCTTTCCGTTTTGTGACGCTAGGCGCGCGGTTCCATCACGTGTCGGCGCCGGTCGGCGGCGAAGTGTCCATTCCCGTGGTCGAGGTGGGCGAGGATCAGGCCATCATTCCCTACAACACCGTGGCGGGCAGAAGTTGGTTGGTTTTCCCTGCGAAATTCAAGGAATTCACGCTCTTCGTCGGAGAGCAACCGGTGACGATTCGCGTGCCGGCCGATTTCGATTTCGAATGGGTGGTGCGCGACACTTTTTTCCCGGGCGACAGGAAAACGCGTGCGGCGACTGTTCTTGACCAACGGCTCAAAGCCCAAAAACACACGATTTCACTGGGGGACGGACGGATGAGACTCCTGCTGACTGGCAAGACCGTCCAACCGGGCGACCGCGTGCTCGCTTTTGACATCCTCACGGGCGACCAGCTCTTCGTGGACCGTATCAGCTACAACTTCGTCCGCCCTCAAGTCGGTGACGGTTTTGTTTTTCACACGGGAAACATCCCGTTGTTGAGTGCAACTCAGGGCGACCAGTATTACATCAAGCGTCTCGTGGGCACCCCGGGCGACGTCATGGAAGTCAAGGAGCCTGTTCTTTACCGCAACGGAAAGCCGATCACCGGTGCGCCCGCCTTTGATAAAAACGCCCGCAGGGCTGGGAACTTTTCCGGATACTTCAACGGTTCCCCGAGGTCCGATTATCCCAACGCCCAGCTCTTCAAGGATCAGCAAATCACCGTGCCTGCGCGCAGTTATCTGCCGATGGGGGACAACTCTGCGAACAGCTTGGATGGCCGCTATTGGGGCTTCGTGAAGGACAAGGATGTGGTTGGTCGTCCGCTCTGTATTTATTATCCGTTCAATAATCATTGGGGAATCGCCCCGTAAAATAATCTTTTCAACTATTGAGCGCTTTGGGGTTATCTATTTATTATCGCACAATAAACATTATGTCTAATCAAGAAAGCAACGCTACACCCCCATTGTTTTCATGGCTTTCCAAACGATCCTCCGGCGTTTTGATGCACCCCACCTCGTTTCCTGGGGACCAAGGGATCGGTGTTTTGGATGAATCGGTTGACCGGCTCTTCGCCTTTCTTAACGCCGCCGGGATTCGTCAGTGGCAATTTTGCCCGCTCGGCCCCACCGGCTATGGCGATTCCCCTTACCAGTGTTTCTCCGCCTTTGCCGGCAATCCCTACCTGATCGATCTTCAGGCGTTGGTCCGAGCCGGTCTTCTTGCCGACTTTGATTTGGCGGAACTTCGCGAACTCCCGCAGCTTCAGGTCGATTTCGGCTGGCTCTACGTCACCAAGTGGCCGGTCCTGTTTCGCGCGTTTCAAAACTTCAAGACCCGCGGCGAAGCCGGGCTGCCATACGGCGATTTCGCGCAGTTTCAGGTCGAGCATCGTTCATGGCTGGAATCCTACACGCTGTTCCTCGCGCTCAAGGATCACTTTAAGGGCCAGCCGTGGTGGGAATGGCCCGCCGAAGTCCGTTTTTACACACAGGCCAGGCTCTCCCCGCTCGCCAAGGCCGTCGCCGAGCGCGCCGAGGCCCATGCGTTCCTCCAATACGTTTTCTTCGGCCAGTGGCGCGAGGTCCGCTCCAAGGCTCGCGCGTCCAACATCGAGCTCATCGGTGACGCCCCCATTTTTGTCGCCCGCGACAGCGCCGATGTGTGGACGCATCCGCACCTTTTCCAGCTCGACGCGAAGACCGGCCACCCGCTCTCCGTCGCCGGCGTGCCTCCCGATTATTTTTCCGCCGACGGCCAGCTCTGGGGCAACCCGCTTTACGCCTGGGACGTTCATCAGGCGGAAAACTACGCGTGGTGGATCGACCGCCTGCGCGCCAATTTCGAGCTCTGCGACATCGTGCGCATCGACCACTTCCGCGCCTTCGACACCTACTGGTCGATCCCCGCTTCAGCCAAGACTGCCAAGACCGGCGAATGGAAACAAGGCCCGGGTCTCGCCTTTTTCGAGGCCGTTAAACGCGCCCTACCCGACGCCCGTCTCATCGCCGAGGATCTCGGCGAACTGCTTCCCAGCGTGATCGAACTGCGCGACGCCACCGGCCTACCCGGCATGACCATCCTCCAGTTCGCCTTCGGTGGCGACGCCTCCAATCTCTACCTGCCGCACAACCTACGCGCCAACAGCGTCGTCTATCCTGGCACGCACGACAACGACACCACGCTAGGCTGGTATCGCTCCTCCGACGACAAGACCCGCGACCACGTGCGCAGCTACTTCCGCATCGGCGGCCAGGAGATCAGTTGGGGTTTTATCCGCGTAGCCTACGCCTCCGTGAGCAATCTCGCGGTCATTCCCATACAGGATTTCATGAGTTTGGGTGCCGAGGCCCGTATCAACACCCCGGGAGTCGCTGCGGGCAACTGGCAGTGGCGCTACTCACGGGACCAGCTCGACCGCCTTCTTCACGAAAGCGCCCCCTACCTTAAAAAGATCGCCGCACTCTACGGCCGCTGCTGATCCTCAATCCTGGCGTTGCCGCAGGAATGTCGCGATGCGCGGCACCGCCTCATCGTTGGCGTCGGCCAGCACATAGTGTCCGGCGTCCTCGAGGTAATACGTCTGCGCCTGCGGCAGTCGTTTTTTCCATTCTTTGTAGAAATGGTCGTTGAAACAGAAATCACGACCGCCCCATACGATCATCGCGGGGTTGGCCGTGAAGTTTTTCAACCCCGCCGCCGTAGCGATGAGCATGCGCCATGTCGGATGCGATGGAGTCAGGGGGATGTCCTTCACGAAGGCGTCCACCGCGACACGGTTGGCCCACGAATCATAAGGCAGGAGAAACGCCCGCTTCTCGTCGGCGGTGAGTTTCCTGCGGTGCATCGACATCCACGTCGCCGGGCCCGCGAAGCCGTTGAGCCCGCGCACGAGGGCCGTGCCGGGGAAGCGCGTCTTGCACACGCCGATGCGCCGCGGGATGTGCGGCGAGGGAAACGCCCCGGTGTTCAACACCACGAGGCGTCCGATCTTCTGCGGATAACGCGACGCGTAGCCGAAACCGATCGCCCCGCCCCAGTCGTGAACGACGAGATGGATACGTTTCAGACCGAGGAGCGTCACGAGCGCGTCGATGTCGGTTATGCGCGACTCCAGCGTGTAAGGATGGTTCTCCGGCTTGTCGGACAACCCCATGCCGATGTGATCCGGCGCGATGCAGCGCATATCTGACGAAACGGCCTTCACCAGTTCGCGATAGTAGAACGACCACGTCGGGTTGCCGTGCAGCATGAGCACCGCCTCGTCAGAGTCGGGCGCGCCTTCGTCAAGATAGCTCATGCGCGCGCCCTGCGGCGTCGAGAATGATTTCGGCGTGAACGGATACAGCGGCCGCAGCCAATCGGGGATCGTTACCATTCGAGGGCGAGCATCAGGCAGTTGAGGCCGCTGCCAATGCCGAGCAGGCCGACCTTGGAACCTTCGCGCACCGCGCCCGCCTCGATCGCTTTGGCAAGCGTTGCGGGCAGCGCCACCGAGCCGGTGTTGCCGAGGGTTTCAAACGTTGAAAAATCCTTTGCGAGATCGAGACCGAGCGTCTCGTAGAGTTTGCGGCGGTGCGTGCTTCCGACCTGATGGCAGATGAAGCGGTCCGCCGTTACCGCGTCGTAGCCCGTCTCCGCTGTGAAAGCCTTCCACGTGTCCTGCGCGAGCGCGAGGCCGGCAACAAGCAGTGCCTCGCTGTCGGTCTGCATCGCGAGCGCGTCGGCGCCGTGGGTGTCGCCTTGGCAAAGCTCGCTGTGCGTCGTGGCCGCGCGCGCGATGCCGCCGAGCAAACGGTGCGCCCGGGCGCCACGCGGCAGCAGCGACTCGTGGCACACCACCGCGCCGACCGCGCCCGAACCGATGGTGAGGTTGGCGAAGTAGGGCTTGATGCCGTTGCGGTCGAGAGGCTGCGCGAGAAGCGTCTTCAGCGTTTGCCGCACGAGTGGGCCGCCGTCTTCGCCAGAGACGATGAGCGCACATCTAATCTGCCCGCTCTCGATCATCCCGGCCGCGACCGTGAGCGAATTGAGGAAACCCAGGCACGCGTTCGACACGTCGAAGATTTGCGCGGTCGCGGGCAGGCCGATCTTGCGGTGAGCAAACGACGCCGTCGCCGGCTCCATCATGTCGCGGCACACCGCACCGTGGATGAAGAGTTCCACCTGCTCGGCGCGTAGTCCCGACTTGGCGAGCGCGGCCTTCCCCGCCGCCGCGCTCGCGTCGGAGGGACGCGCGCCCGCGGGCCAGACGCGGCGCTCACGGATGCCGGTCATGAGTTCGAGGCGGCCGAAGGGCAGCTTCAACCGTTCGTAGAGCGGGCGCAGCGTTTCCTCCACCTGTGCGGTGGTGAGGATTTCGTCGGGCAGCGCGACCGCCAGCGACTCGATGCAGGTGTGGGAAAAACGCATCAGGCCCTGGCCTCCGTCCGCATGGCGAGCCGCACGATTTCCTTGTCGAAGAAATTGCTTCCCATGCCCGCGTCCACCGTGACGGTCGTGCCGTTGAGCCCGCTGCTGCGTTCGCTCAGGAGGAATACTGTGGTGTTGGCGACTTCCTGCGTGCCCAGGTTGCGCTTACGAAAGGTGAGTTTCTCCGCGTAGAGGTAGCTTTCGAGATAGCCGGGGATTCCTGCCGAGGCGCTCGTCTTGAGTGGACCGGAGCCGACCACGTTGAAACGCACCTCGCTGTCGGCACTGAAGGACTTGGCGAGAAACCGCGAGGCGGAGTCGAGCGCGGCCTTGATCGGACCCATATAACCGTAGTTGTCCGGCGTCACCTGGAGCGACGAGATGCCGATGGTCACTACCGAGGCGTTTTTTGCGAGGAGCGGCTTGAAGGCGTTGGCGACCTCGATGAGTGAAAACGCCGAGATGGCGGTCGCTTGCAGGAAATCCTTCCGCTTCGTCTCGTGGAACGGCTTGAAGCCCTCGCTGTAGTTCGCGAACGCTATCGAGTGGATGATGCCGTGGATCACGCCATGTCCCGCGGCGGCGATCTCACCGGCGAGCCGTGCGGCGGCGCCCTCCTCCTCCACGTCGCACAGGAACACCGGTTTGCCCGCGAGCTGCGCTTCCAGCGAGGTCTTGCGGGCCGGCGAGCGCACGCTGTAAACGACCGTGGCCCCCTGCTCTTCCAGCGTCTTAGCGGTGAACCACGCGACGCTCTTCTTGTTGGCGACGCCTAGGACGACGAAGGTCTTGCCGGAGAGGTTGAGGAAGTCGGGCATGGAAAAAATCGGATTTGAATGTGGAAGGCTGGAAGTCAGGAAACGATCCCGCTGCAAC
>JANXRL010000129.1 GCA_025352985.1 Verrucomicrobiota bacterium | reverse complement strand
AAGCGGAGGGAATGAAAAGGCAACCGGTGAGAATCAGGGTTGCGAGGAAGTTGTCAGGGGTAGGGTTAGGCATGGTGGGAATTTTTTGGCGGGTTTTAGTATCGGTTAAGTTATCCGCAGGGCGGGCGCGGCGGGCCCGTTCGAAGCCTTTGGAAACATGTGACGTAGGTTCGTCAGGCGATCAGTTTTAATTCTCGGGAGTGATAACAGCAAATCTGGCGGGGGTATGGAGTCGCAGCCGGGGTTAACTCCAGGGTTGGGGTGGCGGCTCGGTGGCAGATTGTTTCTGCGGAAGAGGGAATTTGGGAAAGTGGCGGGAAATTGTCGATGCGGGACTCGTCGTTCCGAATGATTTGGGCAGTCCGTGGGTGGAGAAGGTTATGGGACGTTCACCGCTCGCGGTGTGTTGTAGAGAAAAGGCGAGGTTTCGAGAGGCCCGGCTCCGCGAGGCAGAGGCCGGAAACAAGAATGCGCGGGGTAGATTTCCGGGGCATGGCGTTTTGCAGGAGTTACAGGGGTTCAATGAAAACGGCAGCCGGATTTCGGAGTCGGATTTTGTGTTCTGGGCGTTCTTTCGCGGCTACTGCTCAGTTTAAAGGGCTCTGGTTTCTTTCACAGAGGTTGCCGTCGAGTCGGAGCACTCCGGTGGCGGGGAGCGTTGGGCTTGCGGTTTTTCCTGCGCAGCCGATCTGGCAGCGTGCGCCGGGCTGGCCGTGCACGGTGACGGCAGTCAGCGCGCCAGCCTTCCATGCTAGGTCGATTTCAAAGCCGCCCCGTCCGCGCAGTCCGCGCACCGAGCCCGTCGCCCACTCGGCCGGCAGGGCGGGGAGCAGTTGCAGGGAGCCTTCCTGGCTTTGCACCAGCATCTCGGCGATGGCGGCGGTCATGCCGAAGTTTCCGTCGATCTGCATCGGCGGGTGGTTGCCGAAGAGGTTGGGGCAGGTGGTGCCGAAGAAGCGCATGATCTGCCGGTGGGCGCCCGCTGCATCCTGCAGGCGAGCGTAGAGCGCGGTGCGCCAGGCGAAGGACCATTCGCGGACGTCGCCCTTGTCGGAGCGGGCGAGGAGCGAGACGTGGGCGGCCTTGGCGAATTCGGGCGTGATGTGCGGGCCGATCTGGCGGCCGGGGAACACGGCGAAGAGGTGGGACGTGTGGCGGTGGTGGTCGTCGGGCGTGTCAAGGATCGGGTCCTTGGGGTTGGTGCCTTTTTTCTCGGTCATCCATTCGAGCAACTGGCCCCACGAGCCGATCTGCGGGCCGAGCAGTTTGTCGCGCAGCGCGGCGATGCGCGCGCGGTCGGCAGGATCGACATCGAGGAGGCGGGAGGCTTCGACGAAGTTGTTGAAGAGATCCCACACGATCTGCTGGGAATAGCTCACGCCGTCCTCGGTGGGGCCGTGTTCGGGCGACCAGCCGTTGGGGACGACGACGCGCCCGTCGGGGAGGGTTTTTAGGTGGTCTTCCCAGTAGCCGACGACCTCCTTCATCACCGGGTAGGCGGTGTCGCGCAGGTAGGCCTGATCGCGGCCGAAGGCGTAATGTTCCCAGAAGTGCTGGGCATACCAGGCGTTGGCGGTCATGTCCCACTTCCAGCCCATGCCGCCCGTGATGTTGTGCGAGGTGCGCACGGCCCAGCCGCGCTTGGACAGCTCGCCTTTTGGGGTCTTGAGGGCGTTATCCTTGAGCGTGATCTCGCGCCATGCGGGGATCTGGCTGCGGACGAGGTTGATCAACGGTTCGTGGCACTCGGCGAGGTTGGCGGGCTCGGCGGGCCAGTAGTTCATCTGGATGTTGATGTTGGTGTGGTAATCGGAAGCCCAGGCAGGCGTGTTGGAGTCGTTCCAGAGACCCTGGAGGTTGGCGGGCAGGCCGCCGGGGCGGGAGCAGGAGATAAGCAGGTAGCGTCCGTATTGGAACAACAGTGCCTCGAGCTCGGGATCGGTCTCCTTGGCGGCGGCGGTGCGGCGTTTGTCGGTGGGCAAGGCGCGCTGCGCCGGGGTGGACGGACCGAGGTCAAGGGTTACGCGGTTGAAGAGGGATTGATAGTCGCGGATGTGCGCGGCGCGGAGCTGGTCGGGGGTGAGCTTGGCGGCGGCGGCCAGCCGGGAGTCGAGGAGCGGGGCGGGGTCGTCGCCGCGATAGCCGCGCGCGAAATCCGGGGAGTAATCGGTGCCGGCGGCGACCAGCAGGAGGAGGCTGTCGCAACCGGTGA
Organism: Verrucomicrobiota bacterium; assembly: GCA_025352985.1. GTDB lineage: Bacteria > Verrucomicrobiota > Verrucomicrobiia > Opitutales > Opitutaceae > Rariglobus. The sequence continues at coordinate 3,196 of JANXRL010000129.1, read as the reverse complement.
AGGTGAGGGCCGCGCCTTGCGCGGAGAGTTTGCCGCCGGTCGGAATGACGCGCACGCGGGCCTCGTAGCGCAGGCCGTTGTCGAGGGCGCCGCGACACCCGAGGATGCCGTCGGCGGCGTTGGTCGTCGCGGCGTGCGCATCAAGCAGGCCCACCGCGCCGGTGTAACTGCCGGGCTTGTCGGCGGATAGCCGGATCACCAGGAGGCCTGCCGGATGGCTGGCGAAGAACTCGCGGCGGTAGCGCACGCCGCCGCTCGTGTAGGTGACCGAGGCCACGGCCTCGTTGATGTCCAGGTCGCGCCGATAGTCGGTCACCGTGGCATGGCCGGGAAGGTCGATCGTGAGGTTGCCGAGGAACTGGTAGGCGCCCATCTTCTCGTAACTGCCGGTCGGGTTGCGGTCGCCGGTCCAGAGCGAGTTGTCGTTGAGCCGGACGATCTCCTTGGCGGGGCCGCCGGTGACCAGGCCGCCGAGGTTGCCGTTGCCGATGGGCAGCGCGGTGTTGATGTAGGTTTCCCAAGGGTTCTTGCCTCCTTCCTTCCTGGAGGTGGCGGGACTGTCGAAGAAGAGACCGAGGGAGGGGGCAGGGGCTAAAACAGCATGCGCCGGAGCCGTGACGTTGAGGGCAATCAGGGTGGCGAGGACAAGCGGGGTAAATTTGGCCTTCGGCATGGGGCGAATTATGGGATTGGGGTAGAATTCACTTGCTCACGTTTTCATGGCCCTTCCCGGAGAAGCCTGACCTGGACATGGAAACGAAGCATCCGGTTGAAGAAAATAGCCGCGCAGGATCACGGGTTGTTAGTTGGGTGGCCGGCGGCGGCTTTTTTTGCGGCTGCCGCTGCGGCAGCAGTATGGTTTGCCATGATGGAGACGTCCTCATGAATGCGCTTGAGCTCGAAAGAGTCGGTGCCGGGAACTTGGAAGACAAACACGGTGGTGCGCGTTTTTTCGTCGTAGGGCCAGCGGTTGGAGTAGGCTCGCTTGGGAGGGGCGCCCGCTTGCTCGGCGTAGATTTCGACGCCGGTGATTTCACCCGAATCGGCGGGTTTTCCATCCAGCACAAGGGATTTGCCGGCCGGAGCGATGCCGGTGGCGGTGCCGCAGCGTATGGCCATCGGTGCCTTGGAAAAGTTCATGAAGCTGTAAGCGCCCGGGCCCAGTGTCTTGGGGCTGTCGTCCATGGCGAGGATCGCGTATCGCCCCGGTTGGTTCGGCTGGTTGAAAAACATGAGCAGGCTGTGCTCGTAGAGCGTGTTGAGCGGCACCGAGGCCGCCGGAATCCTGGTGGTTTCGCCTTTGTCGTTCTTGCTCTCCCGATAGAAGACGAGCGGCTGGCTGGCGACGCCTTCATAGTTGTAGAACAAGGACCGGCCGTTGGGCAGGATCAGCATCGGGGTGGATTTTTTGTCATCCACCGCAAACTTCAAATCCTCGATCACCTCGTCCCAAGACATGACGCGGAACGAGATGGAGGTCTTGGCATCGCTGGGCTCGGCGGCGCGGGCGGATGCCGCCAGAGCCAAGGCGAGTAACAGGTTAAATATCAGTTTCATTTTTGATCCAGCGGAGTGAGATGATTTTGAAGCGGCGTCCGAAAGTTTGGTTGGTGGCGTTCACATTGGCAGGGGGGGTCGCGTCGCCTAAGTTGCCGTTTGCGGCCAAGGCTTGGTCGTTCTGGTCCACATAATCGGGCACGCGTTGGACGACGGCTTCGCACCATGCTTTGCCAGTAACGCTGCCCGTGGCCGGACTAAGCACTTCACCGTAGGTGCGGATCACAAACGTATCCGACCGGGCGGTCATGATCGGCGAGAAGGCTTGCACCAAGTCTTGTTGCATGAGCCAGCCGGGGATGCCGATGGCAGTGTTGGCGGGCACTTGATTGGGGTAGAGTTTGTTGCCCGGCTGCACTGGCCCTAGCACGTTCATGCCAGAAACGACGCCACCGCTGGCCATACCGGTAATGCTGATGTTGGTGCCATTAATAGTAGTGGCATCGATCGCCGTTTGGAGCGCTCCCTTGAACCCCTTTCCGGTAGCCGGGTTGGTATCGGAGTCGAGCCGACGATTGATGAAATCGGCCATACTGAGGAAAGGGCCTCGGGCCTTAACTTGGGTAACGATGGCGGTGGCCAGCTCGGTGATTTGGTTTTTGGTGAGGGCATGGACTCCGCCGAAGGGCTTATTTACCTGGTCACTGCCATCGGCGCTGACCACCGAGGGATAACGCAGAATCGGGACCGTGCCCGCCGGCAGATTAACTTGAGAGAAACCTCCATTGGCCAGCATGTTGAGAGTATTGCCGGTAGGACTGCTGAGAAGCGCCGCCCAAGCGGCTACCGAGGTGGAGTTAACATTGAAGGCTCCATCCATCAGCAAATTGGCCGTGGTGGTGGAGTTTTTCTGGAGCGCGGCGGCCGTCGGGGCCACCCCGTTTTTGGCGTAGAACTTCATGCGCGCATTCGGCAGGGTTACGGTGCCGGCCTTGATATTGGCATCGTTAAAAACGCCTGGGCCGCTTGCCGCCGTCAGGGCAGGGAAAACCGCTTTATAGGCCGCGTCGGGCGCGCTCGTGGGCACCGATGAGAAGACATACGAGTCAAACAATGCGTCGTTCATCATGTAGTTATCATCTATTGCAGGGACCTGCCCGGTGTTGCTACCACCGTTTGCGACTGCGTCCCAAGGCGCGCCCAAGGTGACAAACGGATTGCACAGCGATCCTCCCACTGGCATCAAACCGCTGCACTGATCCAGCTCTACGCCGCTCTGGGTAGCCATGGAGTTTCGCAGGGGCGCGTGCATGAATTGGCCGAGCGAGAGCAGAGGCTGCCTGGGAATGTCAGCCAAAATAAATCCGTTGGAATCGGTAGAGTCTCGGCCTACGTCTTTATTGCCCCAGTAGGTGGACACGGGCAGTGGGCCAGTCGTCACCTGAAGGTCAGTGAATGAAGTCGGGTTCCCGTTGGCGATTTGAAAGTCAATATCCACGCTGGGTGCATCGTAGCGGAGTGGAAAAGGGCTGATATTACCGTCGCAGCTTGAAAACACCGGCATGGCCTGAACCGCTCCGGTGGAGGTTTTGGACTGGTTAACACCCTTCGAGCGAAGGGTGAAGTATCCGAAGAGGGTGCCTTGGGAGCTCACCAAGGCGGAGATCGACCTCATCGATGCGCTTTGAGCGATATTGTT
>JANXRL010000036.1 GCA_025352985.1 Verrucomicrobiota bacterium | reverse complement strand
CACAAAAACAGCACCGCCATCGAAGCCGCCCGCCTCCGCCTCGACAGCCTGCGCCTGATCGTCGAGGGAGTGAGCTTGGATTGAATTATTCCTTCGGCGTTACCTTGAGTCCAAGTTGAAGCGTCGTGGTATCTGCGTCTGTTGACACGGGGGCAGATGCCAGACTCGACAACTTCTCCTGCATGTCCCCAACGATGCGAAACACCCAGGCTTTCCCGACCTTGCTCGTGACCATTAATCCCCGCTCGACCAAATTCAGGAGATCCGTGCGTGCGGTCTGGTAGGCCACGCCGTTGCTGTTTTTGTGGCTTTCTATGGTGTAGCGCGTATCAGGATGGCGGAGTGCGTGTGCGAGCAGGGATTGTTGTCGATGATTGAGGTCTCCCAGTCCGCGCAGGCATTTTTCGACCTCCTTCAGGCGGGCGGTCTTTTGGTTCACGTAATCGTGAAGCGCCAGCACCGCGCGCTGGATAACCTCCGCCTGATGCACGATGAAATACGTGAGATCGTTGCTGTCGGTCTCGGTGTGTAGAAAACTCAGCGCGTATTGAGAAGGCGCCTTCAGCAAAATCTGCGAGATCGAGATAAACTCAAACAGACGAAATCCCTGGTGTAGCATGGCCCAGTAGAAGAGCGCCCGCGCCGTGCGGCCGTTGCCGTCCACAAACGGATGATCGTAGGCCAGCCAGAAATGAAGGATGATGGCTCGAATGACGGGATGGATGAAGAAGTCGGGCGCGTTGCCGTTCGCGAAGGCGCACATCGCCGCAAGCCGCTCCGGCAACTCGGCGGCCGCCGGCGGCTCGTGATACACCGTGCCCTCCAAATCCATGACGCGAATCAGTTCATCCGCCCGCCTAAAACGTCCGGCCGCATCCGGCTTGTCCAAAGTCTCCTCGGTCACCCGGCGATGAAGTTCAAACACCAGCTCTGGAGTGAGCGGTTGATCGCGCAGATCCATGATGTGCTGCATGGTCCGATAATTGTTCAGGATCATGCGCTCACTTGTGTCGCGCGGCGGCCGCCCGCTCTGCAACATCGCCTTGGCCACTTCGCGCGTCGTAACCGCACCTTCAAGTTGGCTTGAAGTGATCGATTCCTGAATGAGCGAACTCACAACATATTCGTTGCGCGTCGCGGGATTGGTTACCGCTTCGGGCAGGTTCCAAGCTGAACCAAGGCCGCGATCAATCACGTGCAACTGCTCTAATAACCGGTCGGGCAAAAAAAACTTAAAAAACTGGCCGTTTTTATCACGCAACGCCAAGTCGCGTAGCTTTGAAAGCCGTCCCCATTTTATCAGCAACCACCACTCTTCATGAGTAAGCCCTTCCGGTGCAGGCCGTCGCCGAACTTCATTCCAATGCAAATAATCATCCTTGGCGCCAAGGATGGGGACGAAGTCTAATAACTCTTTAAAACGATCACCACCAATATTGTTATAAAGATTGTGGAACGGTTTTGGAGATTGGGGAATTTTCATAAAACTACTAATTTTCTACTGACTTAAATCAGTTTAGTAGTTCGGTAATCAAATACTAATTTAGTATTAATTAGTATTTGATTAGTAGATCGCCTCCGCGATCCCATTCCTTACTCGATGCCGATCAGCTCGACTTCGAAGATCAGCACGGAGCCGGCGGGAATCGCTCCCTGTGCGCGGTTGCCGTAGCCGAGGTTGGCGGGGATGAAGAGCTTCCACTTCGAGCCGACCGGCATGAGCTGCAGCGCCTCGACCCAGCCTTGGATCACGCCCGTCACGGGAAACGAAATCGTCTCGCCGCGCTTCACCGAGCTGTCGAACACCGTGCCGTCGATCAATGTGCCGTGGTAGTGGACCTCGACGGTCTGGTCGGGGTTGGGTTTCGCGCCCTTGCCCTCGGTGAGCACCTCGTATTGCAGGCCCGACGCGGTCGTGACGACGCCCTTGCGCGCTTTGTTTTCGGCGAGGAATTGGGTGCCCTCTTCCGCCTGCTTGGCGGCACCGGCACTGGCGGCTGCCTCGACTTTGGCCTGCGCGCTTTGGAACGCGGCCTGAATATCCGCCTCCGACACGCGGGGCCTCGCGCCGCTGAGACCGTCCTGCAAGCCGACGAGAAACGCCGACAGGTCGATTTCGACGCCACCCTGGCGGGCGATGTTGGCGCCCATGTTCAAGGCGATGCCGTAGCTGACGCGCTGATCGGCGGTATCGAGGGAAAATTCAGGAGAGGAAGACATGACGGTGATGGTATCGAGTGGAAGGGAAGGCGGTCCGGTCGTCATGACCAGCGCCGTAAAATGCAGTTACCCCAAAGTCCTCCGCGATAAAGGCAATCCTGCTCTGAGTTGGGATAACCGGAAACGTGCGCATCTAAGTCAACGATGACAAAGCCATGTCACTTCGTGGATTCAACGAAACACGCTTGCCAATGGCAAAGGGTCTGCGGCTTATGGTTATGCGCAGGTTTTGTTTTAATCAAAATCGGTGTGTTCATTCAGTCGCGTGTTTTATTCCACCCTCTGCTTCGTAATCGCAACCGGCCTCACTCTAAGCGGAGTGTGGATTCAGTGGCGTGTTCATGAATACGCGATGGATGCCGAAGTGGCCATGAAGAATCGCAAGTTGACGGGCGAGCAAGTGGCCCGGCGGTTGGTTTTGATCAAGCGCAGTGGACGGATTCTTACTTTTCTTGGGATCGGCATGCTGATCGTGACCCTGATGTTGTTGGAGAGGTGATGGACTGGAAGGGTTGCGCCTTTCTCATTCCGGCCAAGCTACAGGCAGGTGAATCCAGCCTTCGCGGCGGATGGTCGAGAGCCGACCGGAGGGCGGACCGAAAGTTTTTCCCATGGCGGCGGCGCGGGTCGTGAGGGAAGCAAGCAATGCGTCGAAGGCGTGGTCGTTCTCGACATAGGAGTCGTTCACGCGGAGGGAGGGCAATTGTCGGCGTAGCGTGGCGAGCAAGGCATGGCGCGCGGGAAGATGGTCCGCGCCCTTGTAGCTGCGGCAGGGCAGACCCCATTGTTTCAGACTGCCTGCGGGATAAACTTCGAAAAAACGCCCTTCGCCGCCGCTGCGATCCGTGACGCCGTGGCGGGCGAGGAGCGCCATCGCGCGCATACCGGGGAGGGCGATGCGGTCGGTGGAGACGCTGAGCGGGGTGAGCCGGGTCTTCTCGTGGACGTAGCGGTCGGTGAGACGGAGGCGGAGATTTTTTTGAAACTCCGGATCATCCCACGTCGTCGCCGTCCACTCGCCGACGGCCTGCACGAAGGTTTCTGGCCAGCCGAGAGGGGCGTCGATGCCGATGGCGTCGGCCTGGAGGATCAACGCGTCCAGCGTGCCGTCATCGCAGGGCGTCACGGCATCTCGGGCGACGGCACGTCCGTCGTCGCGCCACTCGATCAGGCACGCGGCGGTATCCTTGGGCTGAGAGGAGAGATCGATGCCGAGAGTGATCATGCAGATTTGCGGCGGGCGAGGCCGACCCACCAGACCCAGGCGATGAAGACGGCTTGAAACGGCAGGCGCAGCCAGAGCAGCCAAGCGGGCGCGTCGAGGCCGTCCATGTGGCCTTGGAGAGCGACGTGGACGTTGGCGGGGAACACTGCGAGGAGGAGCGCGATGAGTCCCCACGAGGCAGCGCGGCGCAGGGAGACGATCAGCAGACCGACACCGCCGGCGATTTCGGCGGCACCGGAGACGAGGTTGGCGGCTTCCTTAGCGGGGAGCCACACAGGCATCATGCCGAGGTAGAGGGAGGGCGCGAGAAAGTGGTTCACGCCGGCGACGATGAAGAAAAGCGCGAGCACCCAGCGGGCGACGGTTTGTTTACGGGTGGCGTGCACGATTTAAGGAAGCAGAACGAACGCCCATCTCAACTCATCACGGTTGATCGGGACGCAAAAAAGGCGCGACCCGTGAAGGGCGCGCCTTGGGGAGTGAGGGCCGCGAGCGAGCTCGCGGCCTACGATGGAATCAGGCCTCCAGCTGGGGGCGATTGGCCTCGGGCCAGTCGATGTGGAAGAACTTGCCGCGGGGTTTGTCGGTGCGCTCATAGGTGTGGGCGCCGAAGTAGTCGCGCTGGGCCTGGAGCAAGTTCGCCGGCAGGCGGGCCGAGCGGTAGCCGTCGTAGTAGCTGAGGGCCGACGAGAAGGTCGGGACCGGAATGCCGTTTTCCGACGCGAGGCTCACGACCTTGCGCCAGTTGGTCTGCGCCTTTTGGATGGTCTTGTTGAAGTATTGGTCGAGAAGGAGGTTCGCTAGCTTCGGGTTGCGGGCGTAGGCCTCGGTGATCTTCTGAAGGAAGGCCGCACGGATGATGCAGCCGCCGCGGAAGATCTGGGCGATCTGGCCGAAGTTGAGTTTCCAACCGTATTCGCCCTGCGCGGTGCGCATGAGCTGGAAGCCCTGCGCGTAGGAGCAGATTTTCGAGCAGTAGAGGGCGTCGTGGATGGCGGCGATGAGCTCCTTCTTCTTGGCGGGGGAGACTTTTTTGATCTTCGGACCCTTGAGGACTTTGGAGGCGGCGACGCGCTCATCCTTGATGGCGGAGAGGCAGCGAGCGAAGACGGATTCGGCGACGGTCGGGGCCGGCACGCCCATGTCGAGGGCGTTGACGGAGGTCCATTTGCCGGTGCCTTTCTGGCCGGCGGTATCGAGGACGATGTCCACGAAGGGCTTCTTCGTCATCGGGTCCTTCTGCTTGAGGATATCGGCGGTGATTTCGATGAGGAAACTGTCGAGCGCGCCCTTGTTCCAGGTCGTGAAGATCTCGCCCATCTCGGCGGGCTTGAGGCCGAGGAGGCCCTGCATGAGGGAGTAGGCCTCACAGATCATCTGCATGTCGCCATACTCGATGCCGTTATGGACCATCTTGACGTAGTGGCCCGCGCCGTTTTCGCCGATGTAGGTGGTGCAGGGCACGCCGCCCTTGACGGGCTTGCCGGGGGTGGCGCCCATGAGGGGCTTGCCGGTCTTTTTATCGACCTTGGCGGCGATGGCGGTCCAGATCGGTTTGAGTTCATCCCAGGAGGATTTTTCGCCGCCTGGCATGAGGGATGGGCCGAAGCGCGCGCCTTCTTCCCCGCCGGACACGCCGGAACCGATGAAGCGGAAGCCTTTTTCCTTAAGGGCTTTTTCGCGGCGGATGGTGTCGGTCCAGAGGGCGTTGCCGCCGTCGATGATGATGTCACCGGGCTCGAACACGGCGGTGAGACCGTCGATCACGGCGTCGGTGGCCTTGCCGGCTTGGACGAGGATGATGGCCTTGCGCGGCTTGGAGAGGGAGGCGGCGAATTCCTCGAGGGTTTTGCTGCCGACGACGCCGCCGGGGGTGGAGGGGTTTTCCGCGACGAACTTGTCAGTCTTCTCGGTCGTGCGGTTGTAAACCGAGATCTGAAAGCCGTGGTCGGCGATGTTGAGGGCGAGATTTTGACCCATCACGGCGAGGCCGATGAGTCCGATGTCAGAGTGCGATTTGGACATATAGAAATAAAACCCGTATGCAGTCGGCCGGACAAAACCAATCCCAATTTGCACGAGTTATCTTCATGCGAACCGCACGCCGGGTTCATGGAAACCGCCGCCTGACGATCGGTCAGGAGGAGGCGGGCAGCTGCTGTTTGGCGGCATAACCGCTCGCGCTGGGGAAAAACGGGGCGAGTTTATCCACGAACGGGGTTAGAAATTTCGGCTCGTTGCGCGAGTAGATCCAGTTGAAGCCCACCATTGCCAACACCACCGCGACGATGATGGTCAGCCAGATTTTATTCACCTGCGCCGCTTGTTTGGCAAAGTAAACCACGGCGAACAAAATCAGAAAGCCCATGGCGATATTCAGCCAAACTTTGTTGGGAACCTGGGAGACTTTTTCGAGGGCGCTGACCGCGAAGAGCAACATAATTTCAGGCTGAGTTCGCGACGAAGCGGAGACGAGACGAAAGCGGATGTCCCGTCGATTTGACGATTTTTTGCGGTTGGGTGGCGAGCGCGGCATCCGCCGTTGCCACGCCCGCCGGCGGCGCGCTACCTTGGCAGGATCATGGATGCCAAGCCGCCCGTGCCGCAGCAAAAAAAACCCAGCTACCCGATCAGCGAAGGGCTGCGCGCCTACCTCCGCCGTTACCGTCGCGAACGCGCACTCCCGGCGACGTATGAGCGGCTGCGCAGCTTTGCCGACTCCGTGCCGCTCAGCGATGCCTCGGGCAAGCCGACCTTGTGGGAAAGCGTTTTCTACAGCCGGCTCGACATGGAATCGCTGCACGACGATCTGAAGCACGTTTACGCCCTCATCCGCGTCGATGGCGACCTATCGGTGATGAAGCATCTTTATATTGACCGCATTGATTACTGCGCGTTCGGAAATTCCGCGCCGTTCCGCATCCACATCATCAACGCCTATAACGAAAATCCCGATTACTTTTACATCAAGCGTGGCGACGCCTCGCGAGTTTACGGGCTTGAGCTGGAGCATCTTCTCTCGCCCAACCGCCTCAACTATCTCACGTGCGGCAACACCCTTGTCGAGGAGCACATCGCGGGCATTCCCGGCAACGTCTTCGTCGATCGCTGGCTGGACAATCCCGAGCTGCGCCCCATCCGCGTGGCGAAGGAGCTGGTGAAGTTCAACGAGCGCTGCTTCGTGCGCCTGCTCGGCGACATGCGCAGCTACAACTTCGTCGTCGTGGTGACGCCCGATTTCGAGGGCGCGCAGGTGAGGCTTCGCGCGATGGACTTCGACCAGCAGAGCTACGAGGGGCGCATGAACCTCTACCGCCCGCAGTTTTTCAAGGACAACCAAAAGCTCGCGCTCTTCTGCACGCAGCATCTGCGGATAGAGACGGCGCACCAATACCAGCGCGAGGAGCAGGTGCTCATCCTCCAGCGCGCGGCGATCATCGAGGACCGTCTGGAGATGCTGCTCGCCGCGATGTCGGTGGACGAGCTCGCGCCTGCTGAGAACATCCGCGAGCTGCGCGAATCGCTCGCCGAGCATTATCAGCGCAACGACTACCTGCTTTGCGAGTCGATGGGGGAGCTGGTGCGCGAGAACCTGCGCTCCATCCGGCTCAACGTGGACGCGCTTCTCCCCGGGCGTCCGCAGCGGCTCGACCAGGAATCCGAGAAATAACCCCGGCCGGCGTGGTTGCTGGGGTCATATTCAGGGGGCGATGGCGGGGCGTTCGGCGGCAAACCAGCGGGTGATTTCCTCGGGTTCGAGTTCGCGGTTATACACCGCCGCGCGGGCGATGGCCGCCGGGTGGTCGGTGAAGAAATCGAGCGAGTCCGTCGCGAGCCCGGGAGCGCCCGCCCCCGTGGCCACACGCTCGCCGTCGAGGTAGAGCGAGAGTGTTTCGGGGGTGGCGGTGAGCACGACATGGTGCCACTCGCCCGGCTTGATCACGGCGGCGCCGCCCAGATGGCCGGGAGCGGCCTGGAGCCTGCCTTTCACCAGGCTACAGGAAATCGTGTGATAGGATTTTCCGAACGGGGTGAGCCCTTCCTTGCCGAAGAGGCGGCCGTCGGCGGTTTCGCTCCGGAACCAGACGCCCACGGTGAAGGCTGCGTCGCGCATGCGCAGGCCGTTGAGTTTGAAGCCCGTCTCGGCGGCTCCGCGCGTGAGGTTGATGTCCACACTGGGGAGGTCGCCGGCCCCCGGGGCGTGAACATTAACGGCGATGGCGCGGCCACCCGCGGGTGTCCGCGCGGGTTTTGCGGAGGGATGTATCCAAAGCGCGCAGGCCGGACTGGCCTTGGTAAACGCCGGGCCGCCGTCCGCCGTCGTGAAATCAACGCGCGCGAGCAGCGCGGCGGCCGGCAGCGGGACGAGAGAGATTTTTACCCGTGACGTTTGCGTGAGCGCCTGCGCGCCGGCAAAGACGGCGGCCTTGACCTCGGTGTCGCCCGTGACCGCAAAGGGCGCGTTGTAGAGCGGTGAGGCGGGCTTGGGTTCGCCGCCGTCGAGCGTGTAGCGGATCTCGCCGCCGCGACCTTCGGGCAGGCTCAGTGCGAAGGATGCGGGGGCGAAAATCTCCCAGGTGGCACGGCCCGCAGTCTTCGCGGAGGGATGCACGGCGACCTGGGTGGCGCGGGAGAGCAACGCGCCGTCGAGCGCGAGCGACTGGCCGTCGGGATACGTCACGGTGCCCGCGCCGGGGCTGGAGCCGAGGCGCAGCGAAACGAAGTGCCAGCCGGCCTTCAGGTTGATCTCTCCCGAGGGCAGGCGTCCGGCGACGCCGTGCTGCACGACGATTTCGCCGCCGATGCGGAGCTGGTTTTGGTAGGCGGCGCGAAATTCGCCGAGACCGGCGCTTTGGGTGCGGCGCGAGGGCAGGTCGAAGCGGTAAACGCCGTCCTGAGGGGCGTTGAACCAGCCTTCGTGAACGAGCACCTGAGCGGGGCTGGCGTTGGCGTTGAGCCGGGCCACGCGTTCGGCGCGGCGCGGCGTGAGCGTATCAACGTCGAGGTAGTCCGGCGAGCGGGAGAGGTTGTCGCGATCATAGTAGCTCAGATCGACGCCAGGCTCCATCCAGACGGGGGCGTTGGCGGCGGCCTGCTGGGGCGGAGAAGCACCCTCGGTCGCGGTTTCGGGGGCCGGAAGGGCGCGCAGCGCGGCGGACGGCACGGGCGCGAAGGCCCCGGCCTCGCGGCGCACGGTGACGTTGAAGGGCATCACGTCGGTCGTAGCCGCATTCCAGAAAAGAGGATCGGTGACGATCAGTTCCAGCGGGTGCCAGCCGGCGCCGAGCACGGCGGAGCCTTGGCGGACGGCCTGTTGCTGGTGAAACACGCCGGTCTCGGCGATGGCGTCCTGGCCGGCGACGGTGAGGAGCACGGGGCCGCAAGAATCCACCGCGAAGGCATAGGTGCCGGCGATATCGGCCCGGAACCAGCCGGTGAAACGATAAAAGCCCTTGGTCTGATCCTCGATGGGGCGGGCGGGCACGACGCGGGGCAGGGTGAAGCCTGCGCTCAGCGCTGTGCGCAAGGGCGTGGCGCGGTCGAGATCGGGCAGCATGATTTTGCGCGCCACGAAGAAGCCGCGGTCGTTCCACAGGTGCGTGGGCAGTTCGTAAACGCGGGCCAGCAGGCCGGGCCTGGCGCCGGCGGGCGCATCGGCAAGGCCGACGGGCGCGGGGCGTTGTTCTAGGCGGGCGGCGAGCGTGGCGCTCGTCTGGTTTGCGCCGGGCCAGCGCGGGTCGAACACGCGGGCCTTGAGGGTGGCGGTGGCGCGCACCGCGAAGGGCGCGGTGTAAGGTGCGGAAGTTTCCACGGGCTCGGTGCCGTCGAGCGTGTAGCGGATGACGGCGGGCGGGGCGACGCGCTCGAAGCCCGCGATCAACTCGTCGGCGAAGGGATAGACGGGCGTCGCGCCGTCGCGGCGGGTGGTGCGGAGGTCGTTGGCGTCAAAGCGTTCGCCGCGGATGCTGAGCACGGGGCGGGCGGGCGGCGCGGGGTTGGCGAGCGCGGTCGCGCCGTTGCGGGTGAAATCGAAGACGGTGCGGCCGCCGTCGGTCGTGCCGAAGCGGTAAACGTCGCGCTGGTCCTTGATGAGCACGGTGAGTTCGGTGCGGTCGGCGTTCCAGGTGGTCACGGGCAACGGGTCGCCGAAGCGGTGCGGGTAAAACAGAATGCGGAACTCCGGCGAGCGGCCAATGGCGGGCACGACGAGTTGCGAGAAGCGGTTGAAGGGCTGCTCAGGCCGGCCGGGCAGCACTTGGATGCGGGGCACGGGGTAGCCGTAGTCGCTGTTACGGTGGAGCACGCGGACGAGCAGGAGCGGGTCGCCTTTTTTGAGAACGGGCGCGCCGGTTTTCGGATCGCGCGGGCTGCCGGGGGCGGCGAGGAGGAACTCGCTGTCGCGGCGGGCGCTCGGCTCCACGTTTTGGAACACGATCTCGCCGTTCTTGGCGTCGGCCACGGCGACGTCGTCGGGCAGGTTGAAATTATCCTCGAAGAGGTGGGTGGCTTCGTCGGCCTTGCGGGCGTCGTCAAGCACGAGCACGTAGGGTTGCGGTCCGCGTGCGAGGTGGACGGTGCGGTAGGCGCGGTCCATGGGGTTGCTGGTGCGATAGTTTTCAACGAGGCGCGTCTCACCGCTCCACATGCCGTAATCGGTGTGGGCGTAGCCGTCGTTGAACGCGACGGTGCCGGGGTGGAAGGCCACCTGCTGTTCGCGGGTGAGGTCGAAGTTGCCCTCGGTGAAGGGCGCGTAGTAGCCGAGTTGGCCGGAGGGAAAATTCAACGGGTGAACCTGCATCACCTTGGCGTAGGAGTAGGCGATCTTGGCGTCGCCGGCGGCGGAGACACCGGAGGGGCCTTCGTTCACGCCGAGCCAGACGCCGGGAGCGGGCGGCCAGCTCAGGCCGCGGCCGTCCACGGTGAGCATGTTTTGGAGCGAGGTCGCCTTGACCGCGAGTAGGTTCTCGTCCTTCAGCCAGTTGACGCCGCCGTGCCAGAGGGTGATGCGGTTGGCCTCGGAGCCTTCGTGGCCGCCGTAGAAAAAGTCCTGCTTGCAGGTGAAGCCGAGCTTGAGGTCGTCGATGCGCCAGGAGTTGCGCGCCTCGATGTAGCCGCGGGTGTCGTCTTTCCAGGTGAGGGGAAGCTTGAGCGCGTCGATGGCGGCCTGGCTCGTCCAGTTTTCACGGTGGCCGGCGCGGTTATCGGCGGGGCCGCCGCCGGCGAAGAGGAGAAGAAGCTCGGGGCTGACGCCGACGGGATTCGGCCAGCGGGCCTTCGCGTCGGTGAGGAAAAGCTGGGAGGAAATCGTGGCGTGATAGAGCAGGTCGTAACCGGGATTCTCGGGGTAGAGAAACCGCATGAGCCAGACGACGTGGAAGGCGGAGGCGCGCATCTCGTCGCGGATTTCCCAGTGGTCGGATTGCCAGCGGAGGGCGGCTTGGAAGAAACGCATCTTGGCGACGAGGTGGCCGTGGCGGAGGAGCGTGGGGTCGCGCCGGCCGGCGGCGACGAAGGCAGAGGTGTTGAGCCAGCCCTTGATCGATTCGTAGCACATGCCGTCGCCGTCGAGATACCAGTCGAGCATCGCGCGGGCCTTGCGGACGGAGAGCTTGAAGGTCTCGGCGGGGAAGCCGTCCTCGCCCTCGATGAGAAGCATGAGGCGGATGAACTCCATGCCGAAGCCCTCGTGGTTATTGATCATGAAGTGATCGGGCTCCGTCAGGTAATTGCTGATGCGGTTTTTCACGAGACGGGCGATGACGCGGTGGGCGAGGGCGCGGTCTTCCGGGCTCATCCAGCCGTGGAGGTAGTCGTAGTCGAGGAGCGTCCAGATTTCTGTCGGTGCGTCGGGATCGCCCTGGGCCGTGAGCGAGCGTTCGACCGACCAGATGTTGCCGGCGTCGGGCTGGGCGTCCAGGTGGTCGAGCTTGGGTTCGAGCGAGTGGAGGCGGGCGACGAGCTGGGCGGCCAGGGCGCGGCCGAGCGTGTCGTCCCGCGCGACCAGGGCGTAGAAGGCGCTGCGTGATTCCTTGGTGCGCGTCCAGAGGGCGCAGAACTCGGGCGGGGCGGAGGGACCCTTCGCGACTTGGGCGCGGATGTTCTCGATGTCGGAAGGCGAGAGGAGCACGCGCGGATGCACGCCGGGCGCGGGCACGGGGGATATTTTTTCGGCGGCGAAGCCGGGCGTGTCGTAGGAGACATCGACCTTGGGCGAGGCCGGCCAGAAATCGCCGCGCAACACATCGGCCACCGAGGGATGCGCGCGCGGCTGCCACGAGGAGTCCTGATAAAACTCCCGTGGTGCGGGCGGCGTGGCGGGCGTGGCTGGTTCGCCTTGGGCGAGCGCGAGCGCGGCCCAGCAAAGTGGGAGAGCGAGCAGGCGCGACCAGGCGGAGGAGGCAGTGATGGGGCGAAGGGCGGTGTTCATGGGGGTTTGGGTCAGTTTATCTTTGCCGTGAGGGTGAGCGGCTTCTGGGTGCGGGTTATGCCGATCTTTATTTCGTCGCCAGACTTAAGCGAGGCGGTGGCGCGGAGGAGTTGGGTGAGTTCGTTCGCGGGCTTGCCGTTGAGATAAAAAATCACGTCGTCTTTTTGGAGTCCGGCCGCGGCCAACGCGCTGCCGGCGGGGACTTCGAGGACGAGAATGCCGGTCTCGCCGGGAGTGCCGTAGGCGGACATTTCGCCCTGGCCGACGATGTTGCGCACGCGGGCGAGGAGCCACGCTTGCGGGTGGGCATCACGGCGCGGGCCGGCGACCTTGGCGGACCCGAAGGCAGGGATGCGGGCGACGGCTTTAAGCGCCGGTTTTTGCACACCAAACTGGTCCATGGGGAAATTCTTGAAGCCGAGCGTCAAGGCGGGGGAACTGGCTTGCACGCGGAAATCGCCGGCGGCGGGGTTGATGAACAGGGCGTCGGCAACGAGGGAGTGCGCGTCGAGGCCGCTCTGGTGCTGCAACGCGGCGGCGGGCTGCGGGGTGGTGACGCCGGGCTGGTGAACCAGGTTGTAGTCCATCTCCGAGGTCCAGGGCTTGGGCGGCATGCCGCCGGCGGGCTGATAGGGGCCGGCGACGATGTTGCGGCGGAAGACGGTGTCGCTGTCGGAGGGCCACACGTGGGGGTGAAACGAATTGTTCACCATGATGTTGTTTTGCACGGTGCGGTGGAAGCCCTCGCGGTTCTTGATGCCACCGTTGAGGCAGAGGTTGTTTTCGATGACGTAGTGGGTGGAGCCGTCGTCGAGGTCGATGTCCCAGCCGTGCTCGCAGCGCCAGCGGCTGTTGCGCAGGGTGATGGGTTGGACGACGTCGAGCAGCGGCAGGGCGGGCACCTGTTTAACGCGAGCGTTGATCTCGCCGACCGACGAAACCCAGAAGCGGTCGCGGCCCCAGGAGTTGAAGCTGCCGTGGTCGCCGGTCTCTTTCACCGTGTCGAAGACATCGCAAAACTCGACGATGTGGCCGCCGAAAGCGCCGTCCCCGATGTTGATGCCTGAGCGCGGCATGTCGTAGATCGAGCAGTGGCGCACCGTGATGCCTTGGGCGATGTCGATCTCGACACCGGCGGTTTGTTTTTCGACGCGGCCGGTGAGGTGGATGAGGCAGTCCTCGACGAGGGAATCGGCGGGGTAGTTGTTGGTGAGCGGACCGGGTGTGAGGTCGAGGGCGTCGAGCTTGAGGGACTGGCCATAGTTGGAGAGCGCGTTGCGCACGGCCTTCTGGTCACCGACGAAGCAGACGCCGCTAGCACCGGCCTTGCGGATTTCGCAGCCACGGACGGTGATGCGGCGGTTGTAGTTGTTCACGAACACGGCGTTGCCGCCGACTTGGTCAAGGAGCGCGTCTTCGATGGCGCAATCTTCGGCGCCGTTGATGAAAATCGCGCCGCCGCGGTAGATGGCCCAGTCGGTGCGCAGGAGCGGTTCCTTGGTGTCCATCACGGTGCGCGCGGCCTGGCGGAAGGTGAAGCCGCGCAGCGAGACGAAGCGCACGGGATGTGTTTCGTCGCCGGAAAATTCCACGAGCGTGCGGAGGCGGGTGGCCTCGACGGTGGCCGCGGCGAGGTCGAGACCGGCGGGCGGGTAAAAGTAGAGCGTGTGCGTGCGGCGGTTGAGGAACCATTCGCCGGGGGCGTCGAGCTCCTCGAAGATGTTTTCGACGAAACGGATGTCCTTATGGACGGCGCCGCCGCGGTTGTTTTGCCAGCCGCCCTGCTTGGTGATCTCGCCGCCAGCGTCTTTGCCGGTGATGACCCAGGTAAAACCGCCCCAGAGGGCCGGGTGCATGGCGTGAAAATAGCCACCGGCCGGATCCGCCCAGCGGGCGGCGCGCTCCTTGTCGATGGCGTCCTTGGCATAGCCGTCGAAGTATTTTGCGGCGGGATCGAAGTTGGGGTAACGGGCGAGGATCTGGCGTTCGCCGTTGATGAAAATCTCCTCCGTTTCGAGTTCGGCGGGCAGCTGCGCCTGCATGATGCCGTCCTTGTAAGGAGTCCACGTGAGGGAGAGTTTCACGCCGCCGCTGAGGACGGCGCCGCGCTCGTTGAAGGAGCGGTAAACGACGGGCGCCTTCAGCGTGCCGGAGTCTGCGGCGGTGAAGGTGATGGTCTGCGGGAGGTAGTAAGTGCCGTCGGCGAACGTGATGGTGATCGGCTCGCGTCCGGCAAATCGTCGCGCGGCTTGTTGCGCGGCGGCGAAACTTTGCAGCGGGGCGGCGCGCGTGCCCGGGTTGGTGTCCTGGCCTTGCGGGGCGACAAAGAGTTCGACGGCCGATGCGGTCACCACAGGGGAGAGACTGGTGAGCAGCAGTAACGCGAGGGCGGGGGGGCGGGGTTTTGTCATGGGGCGAAACAGTAAAGGGGGCGCGGCGGAGGGGGTGACTGCCGCTCGTGAGGTCTCTGGCGGGCGCGTGTGGGGCGACGCCGTGCGGCGGGCCTTGGTTTTTAGCGGGCGGCGAACGGAGGACGCCGGGTGGTGCCGACGGAGAGACGCGCGGGGATGAGGATCGAGCGGCGGGATTCGCCGGGGTTTTCGATGTGGTTGATGATGCGGCGCACGGCGGCGCCGCCGAGTTCTTCGTCAACGACCGAGGCCGTGGTGATCTCGGGCAAGTCGGGGGGATTCAGACGCGAGCCGCTATGGTAGTTGGCGAGCGAGACATCGTCTGGCATGCGCACGCCTTCGCCTAGAAAGAAACGGCATAGCGTCTGGCCGGTCAGGGCGCTGGGGCAGATCCAGGCATCGACTTTGTCGCGCAGGCGGGTGCGGACGTGGTCGGCCCACGGGACGGATGAAAATTCATCCGGAGAGAGCGCCGAGGGCAGGTCGATCCTCACGATGTTGCGCGGGTCGAGTTCGAGGTCGAGCCGGGTCAGCGCCTCGACAAACGTGCCATAGCGCCCGCAAGACCAGCTCACCTCGGGGCAAAGCCCAAAAAAGCCGATTTTGCGATGACCGGCCGAGTGAAGATGTTCGACCAGTTCGCCCATGCCGCGGCGGTCGTCGATGTTCGAGCCGAGGTAGTCGTGAACGATGGAGACGACCGGGAATCTGCGGGCCAGGGCCCGGGCGACTTCCGTGGGCCAGCGGTGCAAAAGCACGAGACCGTGGGCCTGCCTGGAGCGGAGCGCGGCCGGGGCTAGTTTCGGGTCTCGCATGTTGGCGCACTGGTCTGAGGTGGAGAGGTGCCAGAGCATGGAGGCGTTAGGCGCGGCGGTGGCGTTGCTCATGCCCGTCATAAAACGCTGGTCGATGTCGAGGGAGGTGGTCTGCGAAAGCGCCAGCAATTGGTAGGGCGAGTCTCCTTTGCGGGTAGAGCGCTTGAGCGCGTTGTCCTTCGTGACGTTGCCCATCTGATGGGCGATGGTGACAATCTCTGCGCGGGTATCGGCGTGGATGCCGTCCATGTCGCGCAAGGCTCGCGAGACGGTGGGAATCGACACTCCCATGCGGGTGGCGATACCGGCCAGATTGGTGCGGTCAGATTTGGGGCGGGCCATGAGGAGGTGAAGGTAACAGCGGCTCATGTCAGTAAGAGTAAACTTTCGACGCTACTGAACCAAAATCGAGCCTGTGCAAATAAGTGAGGTTTTCCCGGCATCTTGTTGCGAATGATTTTACCCAGAGCATCGACGTTTTTGCGCCTGGTTGTTTTCAAGGTGCGTGGCGTCTAGGCGGGCGCACCGAGTTCTTCCAGAGTGGCCTCGCTGCCGCTCAGCGTGAGCCAGCCGGGGCCGCGGGGAGCGGGCATCCGGAGGCGGGGAGGTTGCGCAGGTGGACCTAAGGGGAGAGCGAGCTTGGGCGCGTCGAAATCGTCGCGCACGGGGGCGGGCGTGACGGTGTGCTTCGAGCGGGCGATGGCGACCGCGAGATAATAGCAGGAGCCGCGTTTGAAGAGATGTGGCGAGTCGGGGCAGGCCAGTTAAACGAGGGCGTCGGCCAAGGTTCGATCAGCGCGTTTGGGTGACCAAGGTCACGTGGGAATAAGGCGGCACCGTGATGCCGGTGGTGAGCTCTTCGCGAGTTGCGCGAGCCGGAGCAGGCGCGGGTTTTTATCGACCTTCCGGGCTGATCTAGGCCGGACGATAGCGGCCGCTTTCTTAAGTAGACCTGCTTTTATAAATCGAACCGGCAACCCGCATTTCGAGGGGTTGGCCGCCCTTCAGCGGATTGATGAGCTGAAGGGCACCGTTTCCTTCCGCTGGGGGAATAGTCACAGCCCACGAGCGCATGTGGGAAAAACCACACGGAGGCTCGGGGCGGACTGCTATGCCTGGTCAGGGGCTGGCAAACTCGAGCGCGTTACAGAAGAGCTTGCGGGCGGTTTCGGCGGTGTTGTCGGCGTCGAGGAGGTGGTCGCAGATGTCCAAGGAAGATACGACGATCCGGCCCTTGCCGCATGGTATGACGGCGACGGAGGTGCCGAGGCGGAAC
>JANXRL010000194.1 GCA_025352985.1 Verrucomicrobiota bacterium | reverse complement strand
GGACATCACCGAAAACCGCCAATTGGAGGAGCAGTTGCTGCGCACCCAACGCATGGAGGCGATCGGGACGCTGGCGGGCGGGGTGTCTCATGATCTCAACAACATCCTCGCGCCTACCCTTATGGCAGCGGAACTTATCCGACATAAGATGACCGATCCGCACGGCCTGCAACTGGTGAACATGGTCGAGC
This sequence comes from Verrucomicrobiota bacterium, assembly GCA_025352985.1. Classification (GTDB taxonomy): domain Bacteria; phylum Verrucomicrobiota; class Verrucomicrobiia; order Opitutales; family Opitutaceae; genus Rariglobus. The sequence goes on along the minus strand of JANXRL010000194.1, from coordinate 14,191 downwards.
AGAGCCTGAAGCGGGGCGCCGGCATCATACGACAGATGCTGATTTTCAGCCGGGGCGTGAGCGGCCAGCGGGCGACCGTGCAGCCGCGTCATTTATTGAACGAGATGGAGACGCTCATCCGGGAAACGTTTCCGCGCGACATCACCCTGGATCTCGACATCGCGAAGGATCTGAAGCCAGTGGTCGCCGACGCGACGCAACTGCACCAAGTATTGATCAATCTGTGCGTCAATGCGCGTGACGCCATGCCCGACGGCGGCACGCTGACGCTCGTGGCAAAAAACGCGATGATCGGCACGGACGAAGTGCGGGCTTACCCGCAGGCCAAGCCCGGCATGCATGTCGTCATCACGGTGCAGGATACCGGCTGCGGTATCCCTTCGGAAATCCAGGGGCGCATTTTCGAGCCTTTTTTCACCACCAAGGAGGTGGGCAAGGGCACGGGGCTGGGCCTTTCATCGGTGATAGGCATCGTGCGCAGTCACGGCGGGTTTGTGTCGCTGGACAGTGCGCCCGGTCGTGGCGCGACGTTCAAGGTGTGCCTGCCGGTCCATCCGGACGAGCACGAGGATAAGCCTTTTGCAGCGGCCTTTACCGCAATGCCGCGAGGGAATGGCGAGCTGGTCCTGGTGGTTGATGACGAGGAAATCATACGTGAGACCACGCAGCATCTGCTGGAGGGCTACGGATACCGGGTCTTGGTCGCGTCGCATGGGGTGGAGGCCCTGGAGCTTTTCAAAACGCACCGCGGCTCCGTGCGGCTGGTGCTGACCGACGTGATGATGCCAGTGATGGGTGGAGCCCAGTTTATCCGGCATCTGCGCCTGCTGGCGCCCGAGTTGCCGATCATCGTTTCTAGCGGATTGCTCGAAGCCGATGAACTCAGCGAGTTCGAGACCTTGGGTGTTCGGGAAATTCTGGCGAAGCCATACGGCGTGCGCGAGTTTTTGAGCGCCATACGCGGCGGGTTGAGGTAAAAAATACGTCAGCTCCGGCGAAGTCCGGTTACAGATGCTTGATGATGGCGTCGGCCATCGCCTTGGTGCCGACGGAGGGTTTGCCGAAGGCGATATCGCCGGTGCGGACGCCGTCGGTGGCGACAGCTTTGCGGACGGCGGCCTCGATCTTGTCGGCGACAGCGTCGAGGCCGAAGCTGTAGCGGAGCATCATGGCGACGGAGAGGATCTGCGCGCAGGGATTGGCGATGCCTTTGCCGGCGATGTCGGGGGCGGTGCCGCCGGCGGGCTCGAAGAGGCCGAAGGGTTTGCCGAGGGAATTCTTGCCGGTGCCGAGCGAGGCGCTGGACAACATGCCGAGGGAGCCGCAGATGACGGCCATCTCGTCGGAGAGGATGTCGCCAAACATGTTTTCGGTAAAGAGCACGTCGAACTGGTTGGGATCGCGGGCGAGCTGCATCGCGGCGTTGTCCACATACATGTGGCTGAGGGCGAGGTCGGGGTGGTTCTTGGCGAAATAGGCGGTGACGACGCGGCGCCAGAGGCCGGAGGTTTCGAGGACGTTGGCCTTGTCCACGGAGCAGACTTTCTTGCCGCGGGCGCGGGCGGTGACGGCGGCGACCTCGGCGATGCGCTCGATCTCGGAGGTCTTGTAAACCATCGTGTCCACGGCCTGTTCCTCGCCGTTGGCGAGGGTGGTGGTGGTCTTGGGGAGGCCGAAGTAGATGCCGCCGGTGAGCTCGCGGATGCAGACGATGTCGATGCCGTGGGGGATGCGCTCGGTCTTGAGCGGGGAGGCGTCGGTGAGATCGGAGTAGAGGAGGCCGGGGCGGATGTTGGCGAAGAGGTTGAAGGCCTTGCGGAGCGGCAGGAGGGCGGCGCGCTCGGGCTGTTCTTTGGGGGGGAGTTTCTCCCATTTCGGTCCGCCGACGGAGCCGAAGAGGATGGCGTCGGCCTGCTGGCAGAGCGCGAGGGTGGAGTCGGGGAGGGCCTTGCCGTGGTTGTCGATGCCGGCGCCGCCGACGTCGGCGGTCTGGTAGGACAGGGTGAGGTTTTCCTGCTTGGCGACGTGCTCGAGCACGCGCAGGGCCTCGGTCATGACCTCGGGTCCGATGTAGTCTCCAGGAAGAACGGCGAATTTAAGGGTCGGCATAAAGGGGAGGAGTTAGCGAAGCGGGCGGACGGGTGGCAAAGTCAATTTTCACGGTTGCGGGACGGCCGGAAACGCGTCCATTGGCGCACGATGAACATTCACGCGCTGCCTTCCGGCCCGATTCAGACTAACGGCTATCTGCTGACCGACGCCAAACGCGGCGAGGCGGTGTTGATCGATGCGCCGGGCGACATTCTCGACGCAATCAAGCCGATCTTGGCGAAGGAGGGGTGCAAGTTGACGGAGCTCTGGATCACGCACGGGCACTGGGATCACACGCAGGACGCGGCCAAAGTCGTGCGCGCGACGGGGGCCAAGGTGCTGGCGCACGCGGCTGACAAGACGCTGATTGAAAACCCTCAGGTGATGTCGGCTTTCCTTGGCGGGGCGATCAAGCTGGAGCCTCTGCATGTGGACCGCTGGGTTGTGCAGGGGGATAAACTCGATGCGCTCGGGCTGGAGTTCGAGGTGCGGCATGTGCCGGGGCATTGTCCGGGGAACGTGTTATTTTACGTGGCGGCGGTGCAGGCGGCGTTTGTGGGCGACGCGTTGTTTCAGGGTAGCGTGGGCCGAACCGATTTGCCGGGAGGGAGTCGCGAGGTGCTGGCGAAGTCGATCACCACGCAGATATATACGTTGCCGGACGAGACGACGGTTTACGCGGGGCACGGAGACGCGACGACGGTGGGCGCAGAGAAGAAGACCAATCCGTTCGTGCGCGGATGATTTTTCGCGTTTGTCATTTAGCCGTCCACGCTGGATGAGTTTGGGCACTCGATGACCGATCCCAAGCAGGATGAATTTTTTATGCGCCGCGCCATTGATCTGGCGCGGCAGGCTTGGGGGCAGACGCATCCGAATCCGCTTGTGGGCGCGCTGATCGTCGAGGACGGACAGGTGGTGTCGGAGGGGTTTCACGCCAAGGATGGCGGACCGCACGCCGAGCGGAGCGCGCTGACGAACCTCGGGCGCTCCCCGAAGCCCGGCGCGACGCTTTACGTGACGCTGGAGCCTTGCTCCACCCAGGGGCGCACCGGGGCGTGCTGCGATGCGATTCAGGTTTCCGGCGTGAAGCGAGTGGTTGTCGGCGCAACCGATCCCAATCCCGTTCACAGTGGCAAGGGCTTCGACCGGCTGAGGGCGGCGAGAGTCGAAGTGGTGACGGGCGTGCTGGAGCGCGAATGCACCGATTTGAATTTGATTTTCAATCACTGGATCGCCCGAAGCACGTGCCTGTTTGCAGCCAAGATGGCGGTCACGTTGGACGGTAAGATTGCCTGCCGCACCGGCGAGTCGAAGTGGATAACGGGCGAGGCGGCGCGCGCCGACGTGCATCACTGGCGGAGGTATTTCCCGGGCATCGCGGTGGGCACGATGACGGTCATGAAGGACAACCCGCGGCTGACCGCGCGGCTGGCGGACGGCGAGGAGTGGTGTCCGCACCGGTTTGTTTTCGACGGCCTGCTGCGGTCGGTCGCGGACCATAATTTCCCGGAGGTTTACACCGACAAATATCGGGAGAGGACGATCGTGGTGACTACGTCGCACGCCGGCTTGGGCTATGTGCGCAAGCTGCGCGACCTTGGCGTGCAGGTGTGGGTGATCAACTCGCCCACGCAGCGGGTCGATTTCCGCGACTTCCGGCTGCGTTGCGTGCAGGAGAAAATCACGGGGGTTTATTTCGAGGGGGGGGCGCAGCTTGTGAGCGAGATCATGCGGGCTCGGGAGCTTGACTACCTGTTTTCGTATCGCGCCCCCGTTCTGCTGGCCGACGACAAGGCCAAGGCGGGTTTCAGCGGGCTGAGGCCGGAACGGCTGGATCAGGCGGTGAAACTGGCCGACGTGCGGCATGAGGTTTTTGGCGATGATACGTTAATGCGCGGGCGGGTGGTTTATCCCGAGAAGCTGTTGCTTGATGAAACTGTATTTAGCCTCAGGTAACGCCCACAAGGCGCAGGAAATGAACGCACTGGCCGCAGCAAGCGGGCTGGCGGTTGAGATTGTGTCGGCCAAGGCCGTGGGCGGCATGCCTCCTGTCGAGGAGGACACGGGGACGTTCATCGGCAACGCGCGGAAGAAGGCGCTCGCACTCAAGGCGAAGCTGCCGACGGATGCCTGGGTGCTGGCGGACGACAGCGGGGTGTGCGTGGAGGAACTCGGGGGGGCGCCGGGTGTGGAGTCGGCCTACTTCGCCGGTCCGCAGGGCGACAGCGCGGCGAATTTGCGGAAGCTGGTCGAGGTCATGCGCGGTGTTCCGGCGGAGCGGCGGCGGGCTTGTTTTTTGTGCGTGCTGCTGCTGATCGGACCGGGCGGGGCGGAGGAGATTTTTGAAGGACGGTGCGAGGGGCGGTTGCTGGATGAACCGCGAGGCGGGACGGGATTTGGGTATGATCCGCTGTTTGTTCCCGATGGCTACGCGGCGAGTTATGCGGAGCTGGGCGACGACATCAAAAACAAGATCAGCCATCGCGGGCGGGCCTGGGCCGCGATGGTCGAGTGGTGGCGCGACCGCTCCTGAGCGCGGGCGGTCAGGGCTGGAAGAGGAACTTGCCCAGATCGAGCACGTCGATGGAGGCGTTGCGCTCGTCGGTCCAGATGAGGCGCGGATCGGGCGGTGCGGAAGGAGCGCGGGCGAGGGTGTGCTTCACGCGGCCTTTGTCTTCCTCGGCGGGAAACCAGCCGGCGACGGTCTGCATTTTTTCCGGGTGGCAGACGATGATGTATTCGGTGGGCGTGGGGTCCCAGTCGCGGGCGGGGGCGGATTCCGTGATCTCGGTGGAGACATCGAGGGCGGCGAGATCGAGGGTTCGCGAGGTGGCGGCCACGACGGGGAAGAGCCGGGAGTAGCGGCTGGAGGCGTGAACGAGCAGGATGCCGTCGCGGTTGGAGAGCCGCGCCATGTAGGTCTTCATGGCTTCGCGGGTGACGAGGTGGGCGGGGATGCCGTCGCCGGAAAACGCGTCGAGGACGATCACGTCGTAGTCGGCGGGGTTGTTTTCTAGACCCTTGCGACCGTCGCGCAGTGTGGTGGTGACGCGGCCGCGGGCATCGGCCAGATAGGTGAAGTATGCGCGGGCGGTGCGCAGCGCCTTGGGGTCGATGTCCCAGAAATCATACACGTCGCCCTTGCGGGAATAGGTGGCGAGGGTGCCGGCGCCGAGACCGATGAGGCCGACGTGCATGGCCGGCCGGTCGGCCTGCAGGCGTTCAAGAACGCGGCCTACGCCGGTGCTTTCGGTATAGTAAAGGGTGGGGCGGCGACGGGCGGCCTCGTCGGCGTTGAGCTGGCTGCCGTGGGTGGTGGTTTCGCTGGAGAGCACGGCGCTGTGGTCGTCGGTGCGCACCATGATGTGACTGTTGAGGTCGCGGTAGTGGGTGATGCGGGCGCCGTCGCTGGCCTCCGTGTGGATCTGCCGTAGGCCGAGGCCGAGGATGGGCGAAGCCAGCACGACGAGGGTGATGACGACCGCGCCGACGTCGCGCAGAGACATGAGCCAGGACATGCCGATGCCCAGGAGCGCGATCGAGGCCAGCACGAATTCCTCAGGGCGCGCAAGGAGGGCGGGGATGAGCAGGCTGGAGCATAGTCCGCCAATCACGCCGCCGACGGCGAGAACGAGGTAGTAGCGCTCAAACCGGCGCGCCGGCCGGAGCTGATGCAGCAGGGCGTTGCCCACAAAACTGCCACTGGCGGTGAGCGAGAGAAGCCACCAGGCGGTGGCGGCGTTCACGGTCACGGCGGTGAAGCCCTTGGTGATCATGTAGCCGCTGAGACTGACCGCCAGCCACGCGACGCAGGTGCGGGTCATCCATGGCTGCCAGCGTCCGGCAAAGGTCACGGTGAAACTTACCAAATAGACGCCGAAGGGGCCCACCCAAGCGACGGGAGTCGATCCCAGTTCGGCGGCAAGATGGTGGGTGGCGCCCAACATGCCGATGCAGGTGAGGACGCTCAGCCCGAGCCACAGGGCCATGCGGCCGAAGTCGATGGGTTCATCTTCTTCACCGAGCGGCGTAAGGGAGTCGGCGGACACGGAGGCGTAGGAGCCCTTGAAGAGGATGAAGCCGGAAGAGGCGACGAGCGCGGCCGTCACCAGCAAAAACCCGTGCCAGAAGAACGCCTGTTCGGAAATGCCGAGATTGGTTTCGATGAGGAACGGATAGGCGACGAGGGCGAGGAGGCTCCCCGCGTTCGAGATGGCGTAGAGGTGGTAGGGGGTTTTTTCTCCGCGGCGCCGCAGCCAGCCGTGCATGAGCGGGGAGATGCTGAAAAGCAGGATCATCGCGGGAAGACTGGAAAGCATGAGACTCCATAGGACGGACCCGATGCCGCCTTCGAGATCGCCCTGTTCCGAGGGCAGGTGAAAACAAAGCACGGCGACCACGCTCAAAAAAATGGTGGCGAGCGCCTGGCTTCGGAGCGGGCGGCGCACCAGCACGGCGGCCCAAGTGTAGCCGAGAAGCAGCGCGATTTGGAAATACACCATCGTGCCCAGCCAGGTTCCCGCCGCGCCGCCATGAATGGGCAGGAGGCGCTTGCCCAGCATGGGCTGGATGGAAAACGCCAAGAAGGAGGCGAGCGGCACGGCGCAAACAATCATGATGCGGAGCGCCTGGGCGAAGACCGGATGGGTGCGGGGGGAGTCGTTCATGCGGAAACAGCGGGAGTATTTCGTCCGCCGCCGGCGAGGGCCAGCAACGAGCGGACGGGAGAGGCGGCGATGGCGGGGTAGGCTTCGCAGGGAGTCCAGCAATTGGGGCAGCGTGCCTCGGCGACGGCCTTGCGCACGCCGGCGCGGCGGGCGGACTCGATCACGGGCATGAGCGCGTAGCCGGTGTTGCGGATGTTGCCCAGCGGCTTGTCCCAAATCGTGCAAGGATAGACCTCGCCCTTTTCGGAGAGGTAGGCGGTCGAGAGCAGGGCGGAGCAGGTGATGTGGGTGCGGCCCTCGGCGAGATAGCGCATGGCTTCGGCGCGATAGATGCGCTCGATCGCACGCATGGGCAGGGAGCCGGAGGACTTGGGCTGGTTGGCGGCGTGGCGCAGCGCGGCCATCATTTCCGCACGGTGCGCGGTGCCGCCAAAGCCGTCGGACGGCTCGCCGGCGCTGTTGCCGTAGTAGTGCTGCGAGAGATGGGGGATGTTGAGGTGGAATCCTCCCCAGCCGAGGGCGGACTCGTTTTTCGCGAGGAGGGCGGCGTTGATGGCGGCGAACGTCTGGTCAACCAATTCCGAGGATGTGTGGCCGCAGGACGTCTTGTGGCCGTGGAGGGTCATGCCGACGAAGACGTTGTCGGCGCCGAGCAGTTTTCTGACGGCGGCGAACGTGTCGATGGCGTGGGCGAAGTCGTTGCGGATGCCGCGCAGGCGGTCGTTCAGCTCGGGAGGACCGTCGATCGAGACGGTCACGACCAGCCGGGCGCGCACCTTGGCCCGGATGGCATCCACCATTTGCGCGATGCGGTTCGTGGCGATGCCGTTGGTCGGGAAGTGAACGAGGAGCAAATCGGGGCAATGTTCGGCGAAGGCCCGGACCACCTGTGGAAAGTCGGGCCGGTCGGTGGGTTCGCCTCCCGTGAAATCAATCCATTGAAGGAACGGGTTGGCCGCCGCCACTGCGCGCACTTCTTCGAGCGAGAGTTCGTTGTCGAGGGCACCCGGGGTGTCCTTGACCTTCCAGATGTCGCAATAAACGCAGCGCGAGTGGCAGCGTTTGGTGACGACGAAAATCAGTTTGGACGGCGTGCTTTCTACGCCGGTGGCCGCCGCGGCGCTGCGCATCGCGAACCGGCTCCATGAATAAAACGTGCTCATAGCGGCGGCGGGGAGGCCGGGGAAGGGGCGGGAGGGTGTTGCGCGGCGCGCAGGGAGACACCGTCCATGTCAACAATCTCACGGGGCGGGGGAGGCGGGACTTTGCCGCCGAAGCGCTCGATGCCCTCGGGAGTGTCGATGCGGAAAAGACCGAGTTTGTAGGATTGGGACGTGCTGCGGGCGAAGACGGTGGCGTGAACTTCATCAAGCAGGGCGGCAGAACGCTTGGCGATGTCCGGCTCGGCCCCGTGCCAGAAATCCCAGTGGTAATAGATGCCGCCCGGATATTGGTGGGTGAGCTCGCGCAGTTCGGTGCGTATCTGGCCCTCGACAACGAAGAGCTGCGTGGCGTTGACGCCTTTGAGCTGCCACATGCACGGGTCGCACGAGACCACGAGGGAACCCTCGGGCAGGGTCGGGGCGACCTTGGTAACGAAATCCACGTCCGCCCGGGCCTCGGCGGATTCTCGGCTGAGAGTGGGAACGTAGTGCATGGCGGCGGCCCAGTTGATCAGGACCATCGCCGCGAGAGAGCCGGCGATCACGGGACGGCGGCGCAGGCCGGCATAAAGCGCGGCCAGGCCGATGCCCATGAAAACCGCCACCGGCGCGCAGGAGACGACGCCATAACGCGAGCTCGCCCCGTAGTGATAACCGCCGGCGTAGAAGAGCACGAAGATACCCCAGGAAAGCGCGAACCACAGGCCGACGACCAGGCCGGCGGAGCGGTTGCGGGCCAGCAGCCAGCCAATGCCCACCAGACCCAGTAGTGTGCCCGCGACGGGGAACCAAGCGGAGTCGAAAAAGTAGCCGCCGTTGCTGTGAAGGTTTTTTCCTACGAACTCCAACCCGAACCGGCGCCCGTCGGTGGCACCCCAATCCTCGCCGCGCACCGACCACAGGTGGAGGAGGTTGGGCGCGACCAACGCGAGCGCGAGCGCCAGGCCGCCCCAAGCGGATTCGTCCTCGATGAAGCGGTCCTCGGTGGACCAGAGCACCGCCGCCACCAGCGGGAAAACCAGCAGCGACTCGGGACGGAAATAGCAGGCGAACGCCGTCGCGCCGGCGAGTAGCAGGCCGGCGGCCGGTCTTCCCTGGGCGGTGTCGGCGTCGCGCAGGCGCGCGTGGACGCAGGCCGCGAAGAACCCGAAGGCGGCGGTGGCGGTGGCGGCGGGTTCGACCGACACGGTGTGGCCCCACCACAGAACCAGCGGCGTAAAGACAAACAGCAGACCGGCCGCCAGGGCGGAACCGGTTGGCAGCCGCCAGGGAATCAGGGTGAGGCCGAGGTAAAGCGCGGCGGCGGACAGGCCGACGAGGGTGCGATTGAGGAAATGGGAGACGGTGTCGGAAACACCGAAGATGCGGTAGAACCAGGAAAGCAGATAGGGGAGGCCGTTGGGCTGCTTGTTCACCCATGCGCTATACATTTCGAACTGGCCGTATTCGACTCGGGCATAGTTGGCAGTCTCGGCACGGCCAGTGTGGGCGATGGTCTGGCCGATCTGCATGTAGAGGTGTTCGTCGAAGAAGATGCGGTTGGTCTGTGGGGCCAGGCCGCAGGCCATCCAGCCGCCGACGAGCAAGGCTAGGGCGATGAGACCGTGACGACGCCCGAGGATGCCCGCCAACGCGGCGTAAACTCCCGCCAACCCGCCGAGGATGGCCACGACGCAGGCGTGCATGCCCCACACGGTAGTCGTGGGGACGAGGGCGCGCTGGTCGTCCACGCTCAGTCCGTTGATGATATGCAGGGCCCAGAAACCGGTCAGGGCGAGCGCGGTCACGGAAAACGCCAGCCACACAATGCGGGAGCTGCGGGAAGGGGCGTTCATGGCGTGGAAGAGGGGGATGTAGGCGGTTTGGAGAGCAACACGGAACCGAGGGCAAGGTGTTGCACGCCGCTTTCCCGCCAGGCGTCCACGACACCGGCGGCGTCATTGGACATGGGTTTGCCGTGCATGTTGAGACTGGTGTTGATGACGGCGCCGGTGCCGGTGAGCACGCGCACCCGGTCGATCATGCGAAACCAGGGGTTCGCAGCGTCTTCGACGACCATTTGAGGTCGGCACGAGCCGTCGTGGCCGATGGCACCCGCCAGCGCCGCACGTCCGTGAGTCGTGGTCTTAAAGCCCATGGTCATGTGGTAATTGTTGTCTTGTGGGCCGGTGTAGTCGGCGAGCAGGACGGATGCCTCGGAAAGGAGGATGGACGGGCAAAACGGCTGGAACCAGACGCGGCGTTTCAGGCGCAGGTTGAGATCGTCGCGTGCGGCGGTGCTGTCGGCGCGGGCCACGATGCTGCGCGCGCCGAGGGCGCGGGCGCCGAGCTCCATGCGGCCTTGCGCCCACATGACAATCTCGCCGGCGGCGATGCGGTCGGCGACGGCGTGGGCGATGTCGGCGGGACGCAGCAGGATGGCACCTGTTTCCCGGGCGATGCGTTCACCGTCGCGGCCCAGGTCGCCGTGGTCCGTGCCGAGGCGGAAATCGCCGAAGGGAGTCGGGCGCTTGCCGCTGACTCGACGCCATGTGGCGGCGGCCGCGCCGAGGGCGAGGCCACCGTCGCCCATCGCCGGGCAGACGGCGAGACGGGTCACGCCCGGGGTAGCGCGGACGAGGCGGTTGACTTTAATGTTCGAGGCGACGCCGCCGGAGTAGCCGAAGTTTCCGATGCCGGTGGCGGCGGCGAGCCGCGCGAAAATCTGGGGGACGAGACTCTCCAGAGTTTGCTGGGCCATCTTGCAGACCTGTTCGCGCTGGGTGCACCAGACGACGCGGGCGACGGCGCGGGCCATGCGTCCGGGTGGAACGGAGCAGCGGAGGACGGGCAGCCCGCGGGCGTCGGTGGTGAGGGAGAACCAGTCGAGGAAGACGTTTTTGGATGCGGGGATGTCGGCTGCGTAGGTGGCGAGGGCCATGACCTTGCCCTCGTCTTCGAGCGGGCGCATCTGGAGTTCGTTGGTGACGTGCTCGAAGAAAAGTCCGAGCGAGGCTGAGCCGGGGATAGAGACGAGTTTTTCGAGGGAGGCGGTCGCGTCGTGCCATTTCCACACGGAGCCGGATTCGCCGTCGCCGATGCCGTCGAGGGTGACGATCAGCGCGTCGCCGGCCCACTCGGGCCAGCAGGCGGCGGAGGCGGCGTGGGCTTCGTGATGATCGACGAGAAAAATGTCGCGGGCGGGCACGTCGAGCTTGGAAGCGAACCAGCGGCGCGCCCAGGCGCGGAGCAGGTCGCCGGTGGGGAGCTGGGTGAGCGTGTATTTGGCGCGCAGGGTCAGCGGATGAAGGGGGCCGGGGGGAGTGAGGCGGCGGCGCAGCCGGTAATAGTTCTCCTTCATCGAGGGGAAGGTGCGCGTGAGGGTCTTGGCGAAGTCCGAGGTGGTGGGCGCCCAAGCGATCCGGCGGCCGGCGGCGGCGGCGCGCATGGCGGCGATCGCGCGGACGGGCATGCCGACATCGAGCTTGCGGCCACTGAGGCGTTCCTCGTTGAGTGCGAGGACCACGCGCCCGTCGATGACGAGGGTGGCGCCGGAGTCGTGGCCGTCCCAGACTCCGATCACGGCGTCGTAGGACGAACTCATGAGGCGTTGGCGGAATGGCGGCGGCAGAGACCTTCGGCGAGACACCAGCCGTAGGAGAGCCAGGTGACGGGGTGGGAGAGCGAGATTTTTGAGTAGCCGGCGGCGCGGGGGCGTTCGTGGGTGGGCACTTCGGCGAGGCGGTAGCCGGCGGCGAGAGTGGCCATGATCATCTCCATCTCGATGGTGGTGTGCTGGGAGCGCAGGCCGAGGCGGCGAAACACGTCGGTGCGGATGGCGCGGAAGCCGTTTTGGGAATCGGACAAGCGGACGCCGAATCTTTTGTTGATGAGGCAGGTGATGAACGCCGACCCGGTGAATCGCAGGAACTCGTCGCCGCCGCCGTGCAGTTCATCGGAGCCACCCATGAGGCGGGAGCCGGTGACGTGATCGGCGGTGCCGGCGTGGATGGGGGCGACGAGCAGGGGGATGTCGATGGGGTCGTGGGAGCCGTCGGCATCGACGAAGACGCAGACGGGGGTTTCCACGTGGCGGATGGCGAGCTTGAGGGCTGCGCCCTTGCCTTTGCCCTCGTCGCGGACGACCTGGGCGCCGGCGGCGGCGGCGAGCGCCGCGGTCTCATCGGTGGACCCGCCCTCGACCACGATGACGCGGGAGGCGAAGTGGAGGCATTCGCGCACGACGGCGCCTATGGTGGCGGCTTCGTTGCGGGCGGGGATGACGGCCGGTGACGGCGATGTCGGGGTATTCGGTGTGGCAGACCAGGTCGCGCGACTGTAGCCGTCCCTGCCGGATCATGCGGCGGGCACGCAAGAGGACAAAAGCCTCCTCGTTTTCGCCGAATTTGATGATTTCGCCGGAAGCGGTTTCGGGCGTGGGTGCCGCCGATTCGATGCGCGAGTCCGTCGTGGCCATCAGGGTGTCCAGGTGAAGAAGCCGCCCCGGCTGAAAGCGGTGATCTGGGGAGCGCCGGGTGTGGTTTGCGTTTTCAGGGAGTTGTTGAAGGCGAACGTGCGCAACAGCGGCTGAACATACACGCCCGTGCCGGTTTGGAAGGGGCGGATCATCTGGGTGGAGTCGAAGAGACGCCCGATTGATCCGTAAAATCTGACCCTGGCGGAGGGGGTATACCAGTCTTCCAGAAAGCGCACGAGGTTCTGGGCGCCGCCGCTGGCGGAGGTGGCGGTGGCGGAGGTGGCGCCGGTGAGGATGCCGGCGGCGACGGTGGTGAGTCCGCTGGAGGCCGCGCGCGAGGTGAGGGGCGTGCTGACGGTGCTGTCGGTCCATGCCGAGGAGAGCACGGTGACGGCATCGCCCATGAGCATAGCGGGGTTGTAAACGCCGTCGCTGCTGATGGTCGTGTTGTAATCACCCTTCACATAAAGGCCGCCGTTGGTCGCCACGGAGAAGCCGCCGGCGGTGCCTGAATTTGGGGTGGCGGCGCCATTGACGAGGCGGACGCCTGCGGGGGAGCTCGAAGATGAATTGGCGAGGTAAACGTAGAGGAGGCCGTTGAAAGCGCTGGTGGGGGACGAGGACGGCATGAGCGTCTCAATCGCCGTTTTGAGGGTGCTGACGTTGATCTCGCTGATGGCGACGGTGCGGCCTTCGCGTTGATCATACATGGTGGTGTTGGTCACGGCGGCCTGGACGGCGATGGAGATCGCCGAGTTGATGATGCCTGCGTTGGAGCTGACGCTGACCGTGGAGCCGTTGGCGCCGACGGTGATGATGAGGCCGGCCTTGTTGTAGGCGCGCAGGGCGCTCACGTTGGGGTCGTCGGCCAGGGTCGAAATCGCCGTGAGACTGGAATAGGCGGGATACTCGGAGGAGATGACGGTGGGTTGCTGGGAGGATGTTGCGGCGGCGGCGGCGGCGTAAACGGCGGAGGGCGGCGGGGCGACCAATGAGCGGTAAACCAAATTTTCCGCAGTGGACAGCTGGCTGGTGTAGCCGGCGGCGTTCGTGTTGGGGTCGGCACTGATGTTACCAAATAGACCGTTGTAGGTGGAGGTGCTGGTGACGCAGTATCGTTTCGCGAGGGCGGTGGCGTCCAGGCCGCCGAGGAGATTCTCGGGCGCGCTCATGGTTTCCAACTGGCCGGAGTCGGTGGCGAGGGCGGTGGCGCCGTCATTGGACAGGGGGGCCTTGAGACCGAGGTTGGCGTTGGACACGGTTGTGGTCGTGCCGGCCGCCGTGTTGTAGGTTCCCACCTTGCGATAAATGGTGTTTCTGTCGGCATCGGAGTTGAAATGACCTGAGTTTAGGTAGCGGATCTGACCGCCGAGCGTGAGCGAGGCGGATGAGCTGTTTTGGGCGGCCATGAAGATGCTGCCGTTGGCGGCGATATCGCCTTCGATGACGGTGTTGCCGCCGGGCAGGAACTCGAGATCACCTTGGGAAAAGATGTTATACTGGAAGATCGGCGAGGTAGAGGTGTAAACGTGGCGGCCGATACTGACCGAGGTAGAGCCGGCATAAGGGCTGGTGGTGGGAGGCAGCACTTGGATTTTGATAAGGAAATAGGTGAATGTGCCCGTCTTGGTGCTGTTGGGAATGGTCCCGAGGGTGGGGCCTTTCTCAACCTGCACGGAGCGCCGGACGATCCAATTGTCGCTTTGGTGGGCGGAAAGGAAGGCGGTGCGGTTGGTGGTGGGATCGGCGCCGCTGTCCGCGAGGTTGTAGGTCGAACCGCTCAACAGTCCGGGGATGTCGCCGGGGTTCGC
>JANXRL010000179.1 GCA_025352985.1 Verrucomicrobiota bacterium | reverse complement strand
CATCACGCGACCCGGAGTGCCGATCACGATCTGTGCGCCCGCTTCGAGGGCGCGAATCTGCCGGTCATAAGGCTGCCCGCCGAAAATCGGCACCTCGCGCACGCCCGTTTTGAAGAACGCCAGCTTCGCGATTTCCTCGGCGACCTGCACCGCGAGTTCGCGCGTCGGGCAGAGGATCAGCACTTGCACGACCTTCTTCTTGGCATCGACCTTTTCCACGGCGGGCACGCCGAAGGCTGCCGTCTTGCCGGAGCCGGTGGACGACTGGCCGATCACGTCCTTGCCCGAAAGCAGCAGCGGAATGACGGCAGTCTGAATGGGCGAAGCCTCTTCAAAACCCATCTTGTCCACGGCCTTCAACACCTCGGCGGACAGACCGAGTTCGGCAAATTTACGTTTTTCCATGTGGCACCCTATGCGGCCCCACCGCGAATTGAGAGCTAAAATTTATCCCGCCACCCGATCCTTGATGTTTTCTTAACACTCCCTCGCCTCCGCTTGATTAGGCCGCAGCGCCCGCCGCTGGCATACTCGGCCTCATGAACTCGCAAGACCTCATCTTCATAGGCGTCTCCGTGGCCTTCTTCGCTTTCGCCGCCGCCTACGCCTCCTTTTGCGCAAAAATCCGCTGACCCGCGCCCTCCTCTTTAACCACCACGCCCGCCCTCTTCCCTCCATGGAAAATATCATCATCGGCCTCCTCGCCGTCGCCTGCCTGCTCTACCTCGTCGTCGCCGTCCTCCGCCCCGAAAAATTCTAACCCGCCGACGCCCGCCTCCGTCCTCGCTTCTCCATGAACAATCCCAACGCCTGGTTCCAATTCGCCCTCTTCGTCGGCGCGCTTCTGCTCATCACGAAGCCCCTCGGCCTCTACCTCGTCCGCGTGCTCGACGCCCAAGGCCGCACGTTTCTTGACCGCCTAGTGAAACCCATCGAGCGCCTCACCTACCGTGTATGCGGCATCGATCCCTCCAAAGAACAAAGCTGGCTCGGCTACACCGTCGCCCTCCTCGTCTTCAGCCTAGTCAGTCTGTTGTTCACCTACTTTATCCTGCGCTACCAGGACCACCTCCCGCTGAATCCCCAGGGCTTCCCCGGACTCTCGCCCGCCCTCGCGTTCAACACCGCCGCGAGTTTCACGACCAACACCAACTGGCAAAGCTACAGCGGCGAATCGACGATGTCGTATTTCTCGCAGATGGTCGCGCTGACGATTCACAACTTCATGTCGGCCGCCTGCGGCATCGCCATCGCCGCCGCCCTCGTGCGCGGCATCGCCCGCCACTACGCCAAGACCATCGGCAACTTCTGGGTCGATACCGTCCGCGTCACCTACTACCTGCTCGCGCCGCTCTGCCTCGTCTTCGCCCTCTTTCTCGTCTCGCAGGGCATCATCCAAAATTTCCAGCCCTACACGACCGCTCACACCCTCGAAGGCGCGACCCAGACCATCGCCCAAGGCCCCGTCGCCTCCCAAGTCGCCATAAAAATGCTCGGCACCAACGGCGGCGGCTTCTTCAACGCCAACGCCGCCCACCCCTTCGAGAACCCCACTCCTCTCTCCAACTTCATCCAGATGCTCTCGATCTTCGCGATCCCGAGCGCGCTCACCTGGTGGCTCGGCCGCACCCTGAAAAACCAGCGCCACGGCTGGGCCGTGTGGAGCGCGATGGCTGTGATGTTCGTCGTCGGCGTGCTCGTCTGCTGGAAGGCTGAAGTCTCCGGCAATCCGATCCACCAGCACCTCGGCGTCGCCGACGGCAACATGGAGGGCAAGGAAGTCCGCTTCGGCGTCTTCAACTCCGCCCTCTTCGCAACCATCACAACCGACGCCTCCTGCGGCGCCGTCAACGCCATGCACGACTCCTTCACGCCGCTCGGCGGCCTCGTCCCGCTCTTCAACATCGAGACCGGCGAGGTCATCTTCGGCGGCGTCGGCGCGGGCCTCTACGGCATGCTGATCTTTGTCATCCTCGCCGTGTTCATCGCTGGCCTCATGGTCGGCCGCACCCCCGAATACGCCGGCAAAAAAATCGAGGCCTACGACATCAAGCTCGTCATGCTCGTCCTCATGGTTCTCGCCGCGACCATCCTCGGCCTGACCGCCTGGGCCAGCGTCGCCAAGTGGGGCACCGACGGCCTCAACAACGCCGGGCCGCACGGCTTCAGCGAGATGCTCTACGCCTTCAGTTCTGCCGTGGGCAACAATGGCAGCGCCTTCGCCGGCCTCACCGCCAACCCGTCCAACGGCGACCCGCACTGGAACGCCACCCTAGGCATCGCCATGCTCATCGGCCGCTTCCTCATGATCGTCCCGATCCTCGCCCTCGCCGGAAATTTCGCTGGCAAGCGCCTCGTCCCCGCCAGCGCCGGCACCTTCCGCACCAAAGGCTTCACCTTCGTCCTCCTGCTCATCGGCACCGTCGTCCTCGTCGGCGCGCTCACCTTCCTGCCCGGCCTGGCGATGGGCCCCATCGTCGAGCACTTCCTGATGGGCGCCTCCACCCTGTTCTAACCCACGTGGCCTCCGCCCCCCTTCCGTCCCTGATTTCCAGCTTTCCAGATAAAATTCCTTTCCGTCCCTCCCCCCACATGAGCACCCAAGCCACCTCCCTTTTCGACGGCGCGATCCTGCGCCAGGCGGTCATCGATTCCCTCAAAAAACTCGACCCCCGCACCCAGCTGAAAAACCCCGTGATGTTCATCACGCTCATCGGGGCCATCCTTTCCTTCCAGCAACTCTTCACCTCCAAGGACCCGTTCGGCTACGTCCTCCAGATCGCCCTCTGGCTCCTCTTCACCGTCATCTTCGCCAACTTCGCCGAAGCCGTCGCCGAAGGCCGCGGCAAAGCCCAGGCCCGCGCCCTCCGCGCCTCCCGCAAGCAGCTCGTCGCCAACCGCCGCCGCAAGGACGGCACTCTCGAATCCATCGACGCCACCCAGCTTGCCAAAGGCGACCTCGTCTTCGTGAAGGCCGGTGAACTCATTCCCGGCGACGGCGAGGTCATCGAAGGCGCCGCCTCCGTGGACGAATCCGCCATCACCGGCGAATCCGCCCCCGTCATCCGCGAGGCCGGCGGCGACCGTAGCGCCGTCACCGGTGGCACCGCCGTCCTCTCAGACACCCTCCTGATCCGCATAACCGCCAATCCCGGCGAAGGGTTTCTTGACCACATGATCAGCCTCGTTGAAGGCTCCTCCCGCCAGAAAACGCCCAACGAGATCGCCCTCACCATCCTCCTCTCCGCCCTCACGTTCATCTTCCTCCTCGTCATCCTCGCGCTGAAACCGTTCGGCGAATACGCCGGCGTCGCGTTCTCCATCACCACGCTCATCGCGCTTCTCGTCTGCCTCATCCCGACCACCATCGGCGGACTCCTCAGCGCCATCGGCATCGCCGGGATGGACCGCCTCCTCCAGCGTAACGTCCTCGCCGTCTCCGGCCGCGCCGTCGAAGCCGCCGGCGACATCGACGTCCTCCTCCTCGACAAGACCGGCACCATTACCCTCGGCAACCGCCAGGCCGCCGAGTTCGTCCCCGCCCCCGGCGTCACCGCCGAGCGCCTCGCCGACGCCGCCCAGCTCGCCTCCCTCGCCGACGAAACCCCCGAAGGCCGCAGCATCGTCGTCCTCGCCAAAGAAAAATATAACCTCCGCGGCCGCGACCTCGCCGCCCCTCACGCCGCGTTCGTCCCCTTCACCGCCCAGACCCGCATGAGCGGCGTGGACCTCGCCGCCAACGCCGGCCAGCCCGCCCGCACCATCCGCAAAGGCGCCGCCGCCAACGTCAAAACCTGGATCGAGTCCCAAGGCGGCTCCTACCCCGCCGCCATCACCGAAGCCGTCGATAAAATCTCCCGCCATGGCGGCACGCCCCTCGTCGTCGCCGAGTCCGTCAACGGCACCGCCACCGCCCTCGGCGCGATCTACCTCAAGGACGTCGTCAAAGGCGGCATCAAGGAACGCTTCGCCCAGCTCCGCGCCATGGGCATCCGCACCGTGATGATCACCGGCGACAATCCCCTCACCGCCGCCGCCATCGCCGCCGAAGCCGGCGTGGACGATTTCCTCGCCCAGGCCACGCCCGAGATGAAGCTCGCCCGCATCCGCCAGGAACAGGCCGACGGCCATCTCGTTGCCATGACTGGCGACGGCACCAACGACGCCCCCGCCCTCGCCCAGGCCGACGTCGGCGTCGCCATGAACACCGGCACCCAAGCCGCCAAAGAAGCCGGCAACATGGTCGATCTCGACAGCAACCCCACCAAGCTCCTCGACATCGTCGCCATCGGAAAACAGCTCCTCATCACCCGCGGCGCGCTCACCACGTTCTCCATCGCCAACGACGTCGCCAAATATTTCGCGATCATCCCGGCGATGCTCGTCGGCGTCTTCCCCGCCATCGCCCCGCTCAACGTCATGCACCTCGCCTCTCCGCTGAGTGCGATCCTGAGTGCCGTGATCTTCAACGCCCTCGTCATCATCGCCCTCATCCCGCTCGCCCTCCGCGGCGTGGCCTATCGACCCATCGGTGCCGAAGCGATGCTCCGCCGCAACCTCGTGATCTACGGCCTCGGCGGCATCATCGTGCCCTTCATCGGCATAAAGCTCATCGACGTCCTCCTCAACGCCCTCCACCTCGTCTGATTTTCAATCCTTCGCCACAGAGGACACAGAGTTCCATATCCGAGAACACAGAGTCAAAACCTCCGATCCATTCTGTCTCCTTTCTGAACTCCGTCCTCCGTGACCTCTGTGTCGGCGCTCTGTGTGCTCTGTGACCCACTCCTTTTCCCCTCCTCTCCCATGAAAACCTTCCTCTCCGAACTCCGCACCGCCCTCCTCCTCACCGCCGTCTTCGCCGTCCTCCTCTGCGGCGTCTATCCGCTCGCCGTCTGGGCCGGCGGCCAGGCCCTGTTCCCTGCCCGCGCCAACGGCAGCCTCCTCACCGACGCCGACGGCACCGTCCGCGGCTCCGCCCTCCTCGGCCAATCCTTCACCTCCGACAAGTATTTCAACTCCCGTGCCTCCGCCGCCGGGTCCGGTTACGACGCCACCAGCTCTTCCGGCACCAACTTCGGCCCCACCAGCCAAAAACTCGCCGACGCCATCAAGGCCAACGTCGCCGCCTATCGCACGTCCAACCATCTCGCCCCCGACGCCCCCGTCCCCGCCGACGCCGTCACCGCCTCCGCCAGCGGCCTCGACCCGCACATCAGCCTCGCCAACGCCCACCTCCAGGCCCCCCGCGTCGCCCAAACCCGCCACCTCCCGCTCGCCACCGTCACCGCCCTCATCACGACCTACACCGACGACCGCGACCTCCACATCTTCGGCGAACCCGGCGTCAACGCCCTCCTCCTCAACCGCGCCCTCGACCAGATACGCCTCTGATCATCACCTCATAATGGTTCGTCATTAGCGCCCATTAGCGTTCATTAGCGGTTAACCACTCCGTGCCCGCTCCCGCTCACGACCGCCGTCCCGATCCCGACGCCCTCCTCGCCTCCTTCCAGCGCGAGGAAAAACGCGCCCGTCGCGGCAGCCTGAAGATCTTCTTCGGCATGTGCCCCGGCGTAGGCAAAACCTACGCCATGCTCCGCGCCGCCCAGCAGGAGCAGAAAGACGGCACCGACTTCCTTGTCGGCATCGTCGAGACCCACGGCCGCGCCGAGACCGAAACCCTCCTCGCCGGCCTGCCCGTTCTTCCCCGCAAACAGATCGACTACCGCGGCATCCAGGTCACCGAGATGGACCTCGACGCCCTCCTCGCCCGCCAGCCCCGCCCCCGCCTCGTCCTCGTGGACGAGTTCGCCCACACCAACGCCGAAGGCTCGCGCCACCCCAAACGCTACCAAGACGTCGTCGAACTGCTCGACGCCGGTATCGACATCTTCACCACGCTCAACGTCCAGCACGTCGAAAGCCGCGCCGACGCCGTCCGCCAGATCACCGGCGCCACGGTCCACGAGACCGTCCCCGACTCCGTCTTCGAACTCGCCGACCAGATCGAGCTCATCGACCTCACCCCCGAAGCCCTCCGCGAACGCCTCGCCGAAGGTAAGGTTTACCTCGCCGATCGCGCCCGCGCCGCCGCCGACGGCTTCTTCAAAGACACCCACCTCACCGCCCTCCGCGAACTCGCCCTCCGCTTCGTCGCCGAACGCGTCGAAAAACGCCTCCGCGAACTCCGCGCCACAAGCCCCCTCAAAACCGTCTGGCGCTCCGGCGAACGCCTGCTCGTCGCCATCGGCCCCAGCCCGTCATCCCTCCAGCTCGTCCGCTGGACCCGCCGCATGGCCGCCGCCCAAGGCGCCTCCTGGATCGCCGTCAGCGTCGAATCCTCCCGCGCCCTCCTCCCCGAAGACCGGCGCCGCCGCGAACAAAACCTCGCCCTCGCCTCCGAACTCGGCGCCGAGATCGTCATCACCCACGACGAAAACATCGCCGCCGCCCTCGTCCGCGTCGCCCTCCAGAACAACGCCACCCAGATCGTCGTCGGCCAGTCCCGCAATCCCCGCTGGCTCGACTTCGTGCGCGGCGGCAACCTCGTTGACCGCCTCCTCCGCATCAGCGGCCCCATCGACATCTACGTCGTCCCCGCCGAACGCCTCGCCGAAAAACCCGGCCTCCGCATCGACTGGCAGGCCGCCTTCCACGCCCCCG
This sequence comes from Verrucomicrobiota bacterium, assembly GCA_025352985.1. GTDB lineage: Bacteria > Verrucomicrobiota > Verrucomicrobiia > Opitutales > Opitutaceae > Rariglobus. The sequence goes on along the minus strand of JANXRL010000179.1, from coordinate 19,318 downwards.
CCCGCGAATATTGCGACGTCCTCACCACCGTCGGCGTGCTCACCGTCGTCAGCTGGTTCATCGTCCCCTACACTGGCTACCTCTCCGTCGGCCTGCTCTACCTCCTCGCCGTCATCGTGCTCAGCCTCCGTGTAGGCCGCTGGCCCGTGCTCGCCGCCGGCGTGCTCAGCGCGCTCACCTGGAACTTCCTCTTCATCCCGCCGCTCTTCACTTTCGTCATCTCGAAATTCGAGGACGGCATGATGTTCGCGACCTACTTCATCGTCGCCCTCGTCTCCGGCCAGCTCACCGGCCGCTTCCGCGCCCAGGCCCGCCACGAACGCCTTCGCGAAGCACGCGCCACCGCCCTCTTCCATTTAACGCAGGCCCTCAGCGCCGCCCGCACCCTCGACGACGCCGTCTTCGCCGCCCTCCGCCAGGCCGACGACATCTTCGGCGCCAAGACCGCCCTCCTCATCGCGGATAACGACACCCTCACCGCCCACTTCGCCGGCTCCTTCACCGTCACCGAAAAAGAACGCGCCGTCGCCGAGTGGGCCTGGCGCCACCGCAAAAAAGCCGGCCGCTTTACCGACACCCTCCCGTCCTCCGAAGGCTTCCACCTTCCCCTCGTCCGCGACGACACCGCCCACGGCGTCCTCGTCATCTCCGTCCCGCCCGACACCCCCCTCACCCTCGCCCAACGCGAACTCGCCGAAAGCTTCGCCACCCAACTCGCCCTCGTCCTCGAACGTGAACAACTCCGCGCCGTCGGCGAACGCGAAAAACTTCTCGCCGAATCCGACAAACTCCACCGCGCCCTCCTCGACGGCGTCTCCCACGAGTTAAAAACTCCTCTAGCCGTCCTCGGCGCCGCCGCCGAAACCTTCGCCACCGCCGACGCCCCCACCCGCGAAAACCCCGCCGGTGAAATCCGCACCGCCACCCGCCGCCTCACCCGCCTCGTCACCAACCCCCTCGACCAGACCCGCCTCGAATCCGGCGTGCTAAAACCGCACCTCGATTGGTCCGACGCCCACGACCTCGTCAACGCCGCCCTCGACGGCGTCCGCGAAGCCCTCGTCTCCCACCCGCTCGAAACCGCCGTCCCCGCCGACATGCCCCTCTTCCGCGCCGACGCCGCGCTCATGGAGCAAGTCATCGCCAACCTCCTCCTCAACGCCGCCCTCCACACCCCGTCCGGCACGCCCATCTTCCTCGCCGCCGGCGTGGACACCGCCCGCGCGCGCGTTTTTTTCACCGTGGCTGATCGCGGCCCCGGCCTCCCCGCCGCGATGCGCGAACGCCTCTTCCAAAAATTCCAGCGCGGCGACGCCGCCCGCGCCGGCGGCCTGGGCCTCGGCCTCTCAATCATCCGCGGTTTCGTGGTTGCCCAAGGCGGCGAAGTCGTCGCCGGCGAAAACCCCGGCGGCGGCGCCGTTTTTACCATTTACCTGCCCTTCACAGCGCACAGCAACGTCCCCACCGAATAAGGAAAAGTCCCGGAACCAAAATCCCTTTTATCTGGAAAGCTGGAAATCAGGCCCAGAAACAATGTCCCGGTTTGAATGTATTTCCCCACTTTCCAGCTTTCCCCATTCACAATCCGTCTCCGTTCCTGATTTCCTGAGTTCCAGATAAACTCATTTCAACAACCGTGCCGCCCGCCGCATCCACCGCTCCCGTCGAGATCCTGATCATCGACGACGAGATCCAGATCCGCCGCCTCCTCCGCATCACCCTTGAGGCCGGCGGCTACCGGGTGCGCGAAGCCGAAAACGCCTCCCTCGGCCTTAACGAAGCCGCCGTCCAGCGCCCCGACGCCATCATCCTCGACCTCAGCCTGCCCGACATGAGCGGCCTCGACGTCCTCCGCCGCCTCCGCGAGTGGAGCCACACACCCGTCCTCATCCTCTCCGTCCAGGGCGACGAGACCGCCAAGATCGCCGCCCTCGACGCCGGCGCCGACGACTACCTCACCAAACCCTTCGACGGCGGCGAACTCCTTGCCCGCGTCCGCGTCCTCCTCCGCCGCGCCCGACCCGCCGGCGAGGTGAGCATCGCGACTTTCGGAGACGTGCAGGTTGATTTCACCCGCCGCACCGTGACCAAGGCCGGCGCCGACGTTCACCTCACCGTCAAAGAATACGCCCTCCTCCGCCTCCTGCTCCAGCATCGCGGCAAAGTCGTGACGCACCGCCAGCTCCTCCGCGACATCTGGGGCCCGGGCCACGAGGAAGACACGCATTACCTCCGCGTCCACATGGCCAACCTCCGCAAAAAAATCGAGGCCATCGCCGAGCAACCCGCCTTCCTCAAAACCGAATCCGGCATCGGCTACCGCTTCACCGACGCCGGCTAATCGCCTTCGGAATAAGTTTTCCCCTGCTAATCGCAGACCATAACAGCCGACGATTAGTCGGCCCCAAATCACCAGCGGAGCCGATCAGGCGGAGCGCACTTCGTAAGTTTCACCCATCGGTAAAACTCATCAGTGGTCAAACCCTCCGATTCCGCTGCTTTCCGCCCCGCCCTTGACCAGCGCCTTTTGCATATACAGCGTATGCCCATGAGCACCGCCCAACCCATCGTCGCCAAGGTCTTCAAGTCCGGCAATTCCACCGCCATCCGCATGCCCCGCTCCGTGAAACTCAAGGCCAAGTCCTACATCGTCGAGGAGCACGCCGGCAGTTTCCGTCTCATCGACCCCGCAGATGAGGCCAAGCGCCTCAAGGCCCTCCGCGCCCTCTGGGGTTCTGCGCCCGACTTCCCTGACCACACCACGTGATCTATCTGCCCGACACCAACGTCTGGTCACGCTTCATGCGTGGTCGGCACGAAGACATGCCGCTACGCGAACGCGTTGAAACCCATCTGCGCGAATGCCGCCTCGCCGCCATCGCCCTCATGGAACTCGAATACGGCGCCGCCAAACGCCCCGACATCCCCGTCTTTCGCGACCGCATCCTCCAGCTTCTGGCCATCTTCCCCGAAGTCATCCCGTTCGACGCACGCGCCGCCTACCATGCTGGTTTCGTCCGCGCCCACCTCGCCAACCTCAAGCCCAACGCCCAGCCCATCGGCCCCTACGATGCCTTGCTCGCCGGTCAGGCCCTCGCGGTCGGCGCCGTGTTTGTGACCCACAACCTCGCCGAGTTCTCCCGCGTCCCCGGCCTGGCCTGCGAAGACTGGCAACGCTCCAAAGATTAAATCCGAGGGAGCGACCGGCTCAGTCCGGTGCGTGCCCGGTTACGGACGCCCCGAGACCATCCCTTCGCTCCAAACGCTTCACCCGCCTTTGCGCTGAAAAACTAAACCACTCGCCTACCTCGCGTTCCCCCGCCCACTCTCCTCCATGCCTTTTTCCCAGCTCGGCCTCTACTCCAGCCTCGTGCGTGGCGCCCAGGCCTGCGGCTACACCGAGCCCACGCCCATCCAACTCCAGGCCATCCCCGCCGTCCTCTCCGGCCGCGACTTGATCGCGTCCGCCCAGACCGGCACTGGCAAGACCGCCGCGTTCGCCCTGCCCATTCTGAATCGCCTCGGCCCTCACCGCGACACCGGCCCCCGTGTGCTCGTCCTCGAACCCACCCGCGAACTCGCCGCCCAGGTGGACGAAGCCTTCCAAAAGCTCGGCCAGTTCACCGATTTCAAATCCGTCGTCCTCCACGGCGGCGTTACCCTCGGGCCTCAGCGCAACGCCCTCCGCGCCGGCGTTGATGTCGTCATCGCCACCACCGGCCGCCTGCGCGAGTTTCTCGACGGCACCCTCATCAAACTCGATTCCATCGAGGTCCTCGTGCTCGACGAGGTGGACCGCATGCTCGACATGGGCTTCATCGAGGACGTCAAAGCCATCGTGAAACTCTGCCCGCCCAACCGGCAGACGCTCCTCTTCTCCGCCACCATCCCGTCCAAGCTGGAAGAGGTCGCCAAGTTCGCCCTTAAAAAACCCCTGCGCATCGAGATCGCCGGCGCGCAGCCCGTGGCCGAGTTGGTCAACCACGTCATCCATCCGGTGACCGAAAATCAGAAACTCGACCTGCTCTACGCGCTCCTTCAACGCGACGAATTCAAAAGCGTGATCGTCTTCGCCCGCACCCGCAAAGGCGCCGACCGTATCGCCCACCAGCTCCGCCTCGAAAACCACGCCTGCGTCGTCATCCACGCCGAACGCAGCCAGTCGCAGCGCGTCGAGGCCCTCGAAAAATTCAAGACCGGCCGCTGCGGCGTCCTCGTCGCCACCGACATCGCCGCACGCGGCATCGACGTGGCCAACGTTTCCCACGTCATCAACTTCGACGTGCCCCTCCACGCCGAGGACTACGTCCACCGCATCGGCCGCACCGGCCGCGCCGCCGCCACCGGTGACGCCGTCACCCTCGTCACCCCGCAGGAGGCCAACGAGATCGTCGCGATTGAAAAACTCATCGGCCAGAAAATCACCGTCGTCCCCGTGGAAGGCTTCGCCTACGAGGGTGGCGAGCCCCCGCGCATCGATCCGGCCAACCCGCTGGCCAACTCGCCCAAACGTGCCGGCCACCAGCAATCCCTCGGCGCCGGCGGACAGCAAAAGGGCGACGCGGGGAAAAACCAGGATCGCGCGTTCAAGGGAAAAGCTTTCGGCGGCGGCAATCCCAAGTGGCACTCGAAGGGCAAGCCCGGCGCGCACTGGCGAGACCGCACCGGACGCTGACTGTTTTCCTCCCGACTTACCGATACACTCGGGTTATCCGCCTTACGCCAAACGCGCCATGAATTTGGCCTTTGTCGAATTGAGCTCAGCGCATCTCAAGGTCACGCTTATCTTCATAACCTTTGATGGCCGCCATGGCCTTTGAACGGCCGGGCAAGAAGAGAGAGATATCGGAACTTAATAACTTTTCGACCGTGCCTATCACATCTGGCGGCGGCTTGCGCATGGTGACCAAGCGAACCACCAGCGGCGGCACCTCGTCCATTTTTCCATGTTTCAAGGCAAGGCGCAGGGCCAGCAGCACCGCCGGCCGGCTCAAAGGATCGATCTCCATCGCATGCCGCAGCAGGCGCGCGGCTTCCCCCGGCTTTCCCACCCGTTCCCATTGCTCGACCAAGAAAAGCATGGTCGGAACCGGCAGCAACCACGATAGGCACAATCGGCCCGCCAACTGCTCCGCCTCGATATCCTGGCCCAGCCCGAAAAGGGCCGCCGCCCTCAGCCCGTCCATCATGAGAGGATAAGGCTCTTTTTCATGGGATAAACGCCCCCCGCTTTGAAACCAGGTTGTCAGCACATCATCATAGGATCGCCGCACCAGTTGCGCCTCCATCAATAAAAAAACCGCCGCAACTTCATCGCGGCCAAGCGCGCGACAACGGTCAACCACCCGGTTGATCGTCTCCCATCGGCCCTCGCCCGCCGCACGCTCACCCAGCAAAAGCAGCGCCTGCGTATCGTCCGCAAACCGCTCGAAAAACACTTTCTCAGCCTCCGCGCGCATCGTCTCGTCCGACTCCGCCCCGCACGCCTCGATATAGTCGAGATACGCCTCCGCGTTGCCCGGCAGGGCAAGCTGGCGCGACAGGCTCGCGCGGCGCATTTTCCCCCATTGGCGATCTTCCCTCAGCAAAGTGATCACCGCGCGATAAAATTCATTGTTTTCCGGGGCCCGCACCGTGAGTTCGCGCAACTGGAAAACCGCCTCCTCACGCCGCCCCGCTTCCCAGTCGATCCGCGCGGTCACAAAACGTCCCTCCAACGTATCCAGAAACCCGGCCGACTTCAGCGCCGCCACCGCCTCCTGGTAACGTCCCCGGTTGAAGCACGCATAGGCAAACGCCGTGACCGTCATGCGTCCCGCCGGAGTCGCCGGGCTCAACCGCGGCCGCAGCTCGCCCATCAGTTCGATGATGGTCGCGTCCGCCTCCAACCCGAAAAAAAAGCCCGTGACATCGCGCAGATACTCGAGCTGGTCGCCATGGTATTTCAGCCCCTCGATCAACGTGGCCCGCGTAAGATCCGTGCGCCCCGCCATCAGATAGATGCGTGCGACCATCAACCGCGCCTCCTTATTATCTGGCACCGCCTTCAAACCCGGCCTTAAAAAATCAAAAGCCGCCCGCCAGTCATGCGCCTCGGCGCTCGCCAGGCCCTTTTTGATCCAAAATTCGCCCTTCGCGCGCCGGTAGCCCTCCAGCTTCCAAGGCAGCAGCAGCATCTGCCCATAGCGCACCTCCGTAAACCCGCGCTTGTATTTGACGAAAAGATAGAGCCCGCCGCTCACCACCACCCAACCCGCGCAGGCCAGCGCCAGAAGCCAAAGCAAGATGCGCCCAAAAAAAGGCCGGATCATCGTCATGTGCCGATCCCGTTCAAATTGAAACGGAGCCCAGCGCCCCAATCCAAACGCCGGCGTAACGACCCGTTCGCCATCGATCTTGACAGTATCGCCGCTCCTGCCCGACGGCGTATCGTTATTTTGCATAAGACAAACTTGGCTCCATAAAAAAGCCCGCCCGAATCCGGGCGGGCTTTAAAAATGAAGACCGATCAAACCTTACGGCGCTTGCGCCATACCGAGAACCCAATGGCCGCCGCCCCGAATAGCGCCGCATACGCCGACGGCTCGGGAATCGCCGCCACGGAAAGCACGCCGCTCGAAATAAAATTAGTGGTATTCCAAGTCAAACCGCCGGAAAGAGTGGGGAGAACAACATTAGACAGTGAAACTCCGGAGAAATTACCTGTAGTAAAGTCAAAGGTGTTACCTGCAACGAAAGCATAGGAACCACTACTAATATTAATGTGAACATTGCTAGTAAATGTCGGAGACCCCGTTGCAATAAAGTTACCGTAGGTCAAAGCATTGGTTATGCTAAAATTCACAGCTTGCCCTGAAAAAGCGTGGCTACCCGTCAAAGTAATTTGATTAGCGCCTATGTTAACAATATTCGAATAGACAATAGACCCTTTCCACGTTGCGCTTCCTCCCGCAGTCAACACTATATCAAACGTCTGAATATTAAATGTATTGTTGGAAATCGCTCCATTTACCGTTAGGGCTCCGCTGCCAAAGTAAGTAATCTGGTTTGCTCCAGCCCCTGAATTAAAGGTCACAGAAGCTACAGAAAGGGCAGACAATAAAGCGGTTCCGCCTGTATCTACGTTAAACACAGCTCCATTTGTTGAATTAGGAACCCCATTACTCCAGTTAGAAAAATCATCCCAAGTTAAGGCATCGCCTGCTCCGCTCCAAGTAGTTTGAGAGTGCAAAAAAGGGACCAAAAACATCCAAGATACAAGGAAAAATAATCTATTAATATTCATTAGCTAAAATCATAAAGTGTAAGGCAGGGGATTGTAAATGAACGATGCTGCATCAGATATTGCACCTCTTTTAATAATGGAAAAGGATTGACGACCAGAAATCACAACACTGGATTGATCGACTAAACCCGACCCAATCTTATTCCATTGGCTATTATCTAAACGCTGAAAATATGAGTCAAATTTCCCAGTATTTGAATTATAAATATTGATCGTATCAGCAGATAGCGGGGAGTTGCTTTTATTCCAATTCGAGAAAACCACTGATCCTAAAATAAAATCAACTGGATACCTCGAACCAGTATAAATAGTGGTCGTCCCTCCAGTCACTTTGGTGAGAGGATAAACAGCAGGAACTTCACCAGTTATCGTTAGAGATACAGCCGAGCGGTTTGATCTCTGAGTTACATTTATCCCCAACTCAGGATATAGTATAACGTTATTGCTATTAGAATTGATGGTCAAAGGACGCCAATATCCAGAATTTATATTAAAATAATAATTATCAATCCCTCCGGTATTTTTATTATATACTCCAATAGTGTCAGCAGACAACGGACTGGATCCACCCACTAAAAGCAATGGAGCACTAACCGTGTTTTTACCAAAAAGACTCGCCAAAGTATCCCCTACAATAATCTCAATCCGATCCCCTGCGGCTACCGCCCAGCCGCTGGTGTCCAGCCCGGTCGTTTGCGAGGAGTTGTCCGTAGAATCCACCGTGATTGCGCTGGTCGTATTAGCCGTGATTAGGACTGTGCGACCCGCTTGAGCACCCGTGGCAATACGCGCGAAAAACGGACTGCCCGTCTGAGCTAGGCCACCCGCAGGAAAAGGCGTCCCACTAAACGTGAGGGTATTGGGCGTAAGCGATGCCACCGGCAGGGTGTAAACCGCCGGATTGGTAAGCGGGATCGAGATGTAGGTGGTGGTCACCTGCGTGGTGGCCGGAAACGTGTAGGTCATCGCCCCCACCGGAACAGTCGAAACGGACTGGGCGTTTGAAGGAAGCGGTATCAATCCCAACACGGCGGCCATGCCCGCCCTCCTAAGCCAAACAGCGATTGGGGTAGAAGTGGGGGTATAAAAGCGTGCTTTCATGTAAAAACTATGAATTCCAAATAAGTGATCCAAATCCCGCACTATGTCCAGAATGGTCTATATCCAAAAATGCGCGCCGAGCCTATTTACCGCCTCTTTACGGGCAGCCCACCAGAATCACCTCACCTGCAATGTGCTGCCGTCAAACTCGATGCCGAGCGACGGAATGACCACGGCCTTGCGGTCTCCCTCTTTTTTCACGGTGCCCGCTAGCCATGCATTGTAGCCGGAGGCCTTGGCCGCCGCGAGCGTCGCGTCGGCGACATCGGGCGAAACGTAGGCCGCGAAGCCGATGCCTTGATTAAAAGTCGCGTAGGCTTCGCGCAGATCAATCGGGCCGACCTCGCGCAAAAACTTGAACAAGGCGGGTTCTTCGCCGGGATCAGTGATCTCGTAAACGAAGGGCTCGTCGAGGCGCATGAGCTTGCGCCAGCCGTGGCCGGTCACGTGCGAGACATAGTTGAGCTTAATGCCCGCGTTCTGACACTCGGCCACGAACTTCACGTAGATGACCGAGGGCGCGAGCAGCGCCTCACCGTAAGTGCGGGAGTCGCCGTGGCCGATGGGCGTCTGGTAGCCCTGCGGGAGTTTCTCGGCGATGAGGCGGCAGAGCGACAGCCCGTTGGTCTGCACGCCGGAGGACGCGAGGAAGATGATTTTGTCGCCATCCTTCACGTCGCCGATGATGCGCTGGGATTTCGGCTCGACCCTGCCGATGGCCGAACCCGCGAGAACGATGGCCTCCTCCTTCACGATGCCGCGCAGCGTAGGAGTCTCGCCGCCGCCCCAGACCGCGCCGGCCTGGCGACAGCCTTCCGCCCAGCCTTCGACGAGGGCCTCCATGCGCTTCGCGTCGGTGAACCACGCCGACTCGCCGACCGCCGCGTGCATGGCGACGGAGATGGGCAACGCGCCGCAGGTCACGAGGTCGTTGACGATGGTGGCGACGGTATCGATGGAGATCTCGCGGTAAAAATTCTTGCCCGTCTGCGCATAGACGGCGTCGGCCACGAGGTTCTTGGTGCCAAGACCTTCCTCAACATGGGCGAGGAAGTGATCGGCGGCCTCCATGAGATAACAACTCTCGCCACGCGTGTTGGCGGGCTCGGCGTAGCCGTGCATCTCCAGGAGGGGCGCGGTGGTCTTGGCGGCCTTCTGGCAGGCGCGCTTGAAGGCGTCGAGCTGGTCGTAGTTGACGCCGGAGGATTCGTAGGAAAGCGACATGCTGGAAAGAGAGAGGCCTATCGGTTGCCGCGGTGGAAGCCGATTTTCGGCTTCGGCTTTTCGGGCGGCGGATTGAGGAGCGGTTGGAGGCGCTCAAGAACTTCGCGCAGCACGACGTCGTGTTCGATGAGTTTCTTATCGATTTCGGAAAGCCGGCGGAGAACGCCAAGATTGGCGGTGAGCTCGTCGCGCATCTTAACAAACGCACGCACGACATAGACGCTCATCTTGGTCGCATAATCACTGCGTAAAACCATCGCGGCCATAATAGCGCCATGCTCGGTGAAGACCCAAGGGAGATATTTACGATGCGTTCCACGGCCTTTCTTTAAGGTCACACTTTGTGACCTTAGAGTTCTAACAAGGGCTGAACTTGAAATCGCAAATTGCGATTTCAAGTTCACAGCTTCTTCTTCATTAAGCTGAAAGGAAAAGTCCGAAGGGAACCGGCCGATATTCCTTCGAATCGCTTGGTTAAAAACCTTGGTCTCAACACCGAAGAGCGCCGCCAAGTCGGAATCCAAGACCACCTTCAGTTTTCGCAGGGTGTATATCTTGGGGAGCGTCGGACCGGAGTTCTCGTTTGTCGAAGCCATGCGCTCAGTAGCTGCGCCCTTCGCCTTGCTCGAAGTAATTCAGATAAGCCTGGTTCACCACGCGGAAGCCGCCGGGTGTCGGATACTTCCCGCTAAAATACCAGTCGCCCGTGTGGTTGGGCACGGCGGCGTGAAGGTTTTCCAGGGTCTGGAAAATGATCTCAAACTCACCCTTCCACTCGATGTTCTTCGGGCGGACGAGCTCGGTGATCTTCGCGGAAATCTCCTCGGGCGTGAACGGCTCGTAGATCTTGCGGACGTGGTTGACCGAGTCTCCTTTCGCGATGGCCTCGCGGCAGAGTTCGTAAACCTCGCGCAGGAGGGCGGCCTGCCCGCGCTCTTTCAGCAAAGCGACCGTCGCCTCGAAGGCCACAAACTTGCCGAGCTCCGACATGTCGATGCCATAGCAGTCGGGAAAACGAATCTGCGGCGCGGTGGAAACGATGACGATCTTCTTGGGATTGAGCCGCGAGAGGATGCGCAGGATGGAGCGGCGGAGCGTGGTGCCGCGCACGATGGAGTCGTCCACGCACACGAGGTGGTCGCCCGGCTTGAGGGAGCCGTAAGTGATGTCGTAAACGTGGCTCGCGAGCTGGTTGCGCATGCCTTCCTGGCCGATGAAGGTGCGGATCTTGATGTCCTTCGACACGACCTTCTCGCCGCGCGGCCAGTTTTTCATGATCAGCTCGTCGAGCAGGGCGTCGTTGAGCGTGCCGTCCTTTGCGGCCTTGAGAATGGCGGACTTCACCTCGACGCGGCGTTTTTTGCGGAGCGCGTGCATGAGGCCGTAAAAGGCGACCTCGGCAGTGTTGGGCACGAAGCTGAAAACGGTATGCTCCCAGTCATAGTTGACCGCCTTGAGCACCTGGTCGGCGAGGCGGCCGCCGAGAAGCTTGCGCTCCTTGTAGATTTCCAGGTCGTTGCCGCGCGAAAAATAGATGCGCTCGAAGGAGCACGAGGTGCGCGTCAACGGCGCCGTGAACGCAGAGGAGTTCACACGGCCGTCTCGCTTGATCACCATGACATGGCCGGGCGAGACCTCCTTCACTTCCTCGACCCCGAGATCGAACACCGTCATAAGCGGGGCGCGCTCCGAAGCGAAGGCGATGACCTCGTCGTTCTGGAAATACCAGCACGGGCGGATGCCCGACGGATCGCGGGCGACAAAGGCGTCGCCGTTGCCGATCAGCCCGCAAAGCGTGTAGCCGCCGTCCCACTTCTGCGAGGCGCGGGTGATGACGCGTGCGAGGTCGAGCTCCTCGCTTATACGCCTGGAGGTCTCCTCGCCGCTGAAACCCATGGTGCGCAGCTTGCGGAAAATCTCCTCGTGCTCCTCGTCCAGGAAGAAGCCGATTTTTTCGAGCAGCGCCTGCGTGTCGGTGGCGAAGATCGGATGCTGGCCCATCGCGACAAGCGAGGCGTTCAGCTCCGCAGTGTTCGTCATGTTGAAGTTTCCGCACAGCGCGAGGTTGCGCGTGGGCCACGGGCTGCGGCGGAAATACGGGTGGCAGGATGAGATGTTGTAGCCACCGCTGGTGCCGTAGCGCAGGTGCCCCATCAGGAGCTCGCCGCCGAAGTCGAAATGCTTCTTCATTGTCTCGGCGAACTCAGGATGGATCACGCCGGAGTCCACCTTATCGTTATATTGTTCGAGGAGGGTCTTGAAAATCTTGTCGAGCGGGTTGGTTTTGACGCAGCGTTCGCGGAACATGAACGGATCGCCCTCCGCGACGTCGCTCTTGACGCAACACACGCCCGCGCCGTCCTGGCCGCGGTTGTGCTGCTTCTCCATCAGGAGGAAAAGCTTGGTGAAACCCCAGAGCGGCGTTCCATATTTTTCCTGATAATAGGAAAGCGGCTTCAGCAGCCGGACCATTGCAACGCCACATTCATGGGTGATCTTGTCGCTCATGAGCAGGAAAGGCGGCCGATAGCCGAAAACGACTGGCGAAGGGAACAGGTGACCATGGAAAAAATTATCACAAAACCGGGCGTTTTGCAGACGACACCCGACAACCGCGAGGCTGCGCCCTCGGGCGCACCAACATGCGAATCCGCACGGTGATTCGACAGTTGTCGACGGCGTTGATGTTCACGGCAGCTCAAACAAAACGATGACGTCGCGAATCCCCCTTCGGTCAAGGGTTTTTACCCGCGCGGACCCGGCTCCTTATTGCGCGGATGGAAACGCGCGTGCTGGGCGAGCAGGCGCTCCTCCTCAACAGCTGTATAAATCTCTGTTGTAGAAATGTTCGCGTGCCCTAACATTTCCTGAATGGCACGCAAATCCGCCCCGCCGCCCAACAGATGCGTGGCAAAGGAATGGCGCAGCAGGTGGGGCTTCACGGTTTTGGTGATACCGGCGCGCTTGGCGTATTTTTTGACGAGCACCCAGAGCATCTGACGCGACAACGCCGTGCCGCGCTCGCTCAGGAAAAGCTGGCTGCCGGTCTTCGGCTTCACGAAATGCGGACGGGCGGACGCCAGATAAACCGTGAGCGCGTCGGCCGCCTTCCCGCCGACGGGCACAACGCGTTCCTTCGCACCTTTGCCGAACACACGCAGAAACCCGCTTTCCAGATCGACCTGCTGGAGCGTCAGCCCCGCCAGCTCCGACACGCGCAGGCCGCTCGAATAAAACAACTCCAGGATCGCCCGGTCGCGCAGCGAGTGCGGATCGCCACCGGAAGGCGCGGCCAGCAGCGCATCCACCTCCTTCGTGGAAAGCGTGCCGGGCACGCGGCGCACGAGCTTAGGCCCCTGCAACTGCTCGGTGAAATCATCCGGCCTCACCCGCTCGCGCACGAGGTGGCGGGCAAACATCCGCAGCGCGGAGAGTTTTCGCGCCAGCGTGGCGACCGTCGCCGCGTCTTTCGCGTCTTTGCCGCTCACGGAATAAAGCCACTCCATCACCTGCGCGGGCTGCGCGGTTTTCCAATCCTTCACGCCGCGACGGACAAGATGCGCGGCGCACTGGCGCAGGTCGCTTTCGTAGGCCTCGAGCGTGCGGTCGGAGCGCCCGCGTTCGAGCGTGAGCGAGTTACCAAAATCGCGGATCGCATCATCGAGATCGGCGGGCAGGCCCGCGTCGGGCGCTTCGGGATGTGAGGGAGTGTCAGCCACTGGACACAAAAAAGACGCCGTCAGCGCGACGGCGTCCATTTAAATCAAAGCTCGCGAAGGACGCGAACGCATCAGTAACGACGGCGGCGCGCGGTGAACGCGGGCGCGTTGACGTCCTTCATGCGGTAGGTGATGCGCGCTTTTTCGAGATCGTAGGGGCTCATCTCCATCTTCACGCCGTCGCCGGCCGCGATCTTGATGAAGTTCTTGCGGAGTTTGCCGGAGATGTGCGCGAGCACGACATGGCCGTTGGACAGCTGGACCTTGAACATCGTGCCGGGGAGCACGGCGACGACTTTGCCTTCAACCTCGATTGATTTGCCGTCGGAAGCTTCAGACATGGGTGTAGGCAGCGAAGCCGGAGAGAGTGGAGATCATGCGTTCAGGTCGGTGTATAAAAGCTACTTGTAAGGCATCCCCTACCCTCGTTAGTCAAGGTTTTCCTCGGGACGCCGGTCGCGGTTCCCGCCCTTCCGCTCCCTTCATGGTTCCTTCCAACCCCTCAGACTGCCCGTTCGAAAAACGCTTCCCGTCGCAACTCGTCCGCGACGACGCGTTCTTCATGAGCCTCGCCTACAATCAGGCGATCGAAGCGTGGCGGCACGACGAAGTGCCCATCGGCTGCGTGATCGCGCGGGACGGCGAGGTCATCGCCTCCGCCCATAACACCGTAGAGGCGTCCCGCGATCCGACCGCTCACGCGGAGGTGCTCGCGATCACCCAGGCCGCCGCGCATCTCGGCGACTGGCGCCTCGAAAACTGCACACTCTACGTCACCAAGGAGCCCTGCCCCATGTGCGCCGGCGCCACGCTCATGTCGCGCCTCAAGCGCGTGTGCTACGCCGTCCCCGATCCCAAGATGGGCTGCCTCGGCGGCGCGACCGATCTCAACGCCCTCCCCCGCGTCAACCACCACCTCGAGCTCACCGCCGGCGGCGTGCTCGAAGACGAGTGCCGTGTGATGCTCCAGGCGTTTTTCAAACTAAAACGCGCGGCGGATTGACCCGCGCACCCGTGGTTCTCGACCTGCTGAAATCCTCGGATTTTAAACAGGCTAACAGGATAAAAACAGGATGCCCATCCTCCGGTTTCTGATCCCGTCCATCCCGTTCATCCTGTCCCCATTCAGCGCGTCAACCACCATGCCCAGCCCGCCGCGTGCAAGCTAAACGCCAGCGCGGTCAGCATCACAAACGACGCGTGCCGCGTCTTGTGCCGCAGCCAGATCTGCCCGAGCAGCGCCCCGCCAAACCCGCCCGCCAACGCCCACAGGTGCAGCGTGCGTTCGCGCACCCGTTGCGCCCCCGGCCGCTTCGACGCCCGCTTGTCCCACGCATAAACCATCAGCGTGACGAGCGACATCCCCGCATAAAAAACCGCAGCCCCTTTAAGTAACGACATCCCGCAGTCGTAACGCCCACCGCCCCGCAGGCCAGCGCGAACGCTTGCCGTCTTCTCACCCGTCCGCACAGTTTTTCCCCATGCCGCTCAAAGCCTGGTTTCCCACCTTCATCTACTGCGAAAAGCTCCAGCCCAAGGGCCTCGCCCGCCTCAACGATGAGCTCGCCGACGAGTCCCACCAGCTCCGCGACTACGACGACGAAGGCCGCGCCTGGTCCGCCAAGAACTATCCCGGTGGCTACACCAGCTACGCCTCGATGAACCAGCTCCACACCTTCTCCAGCACCTTCGGTAACTTGGAAAAGAAGCTCACCAAACACGTCCGCGCCTACGCCAAGGCCCTCGACATGGACCTCCGAAAACGCGAGATCCGCATGACCGACTGCTGGGTAAACATCATGCCGCCCACCGCCGCCCACTCGCTGCACCTGCATCCGAATTCCTTCATCAGCGGCACCTACTACGTGCGCACGCCCGAAGGCTGCTCCGGCCTTAAGTTCGAGGACCCGCGCCTCGCCAGTCTCATGGCCGCCCCGCCCAAGGTGCCCAACGTCCGCGACGAAAACCGCCTCTACACCACCTACCCCGCCGCGGCAGGCAACGTCATCCTCTTCGAAAGCTGGCTCCGCCACGAAGTCGCCGCCAACCGCGTGGACGACGAACGCATCAGCATCAGCTTCAACTACGCCTGGTCCTGAGCGTAGCGGAGAGCGCCAGCGACGCGTTTCACCCGTCCCTGTTTTCCCGTCCCGTAGCCGCGAAAGTGAGCAAGTGGTCCAATCCCCGTTTCGCTCTCGCGTGACTTGCGCTCCCGCGCAAACCCCATTGCGTGCCTCATGGTCGTCATCCGCCGCCTCGTTGACCGTCACCGCGCCTACACCGGGATTTTCCTCCCCGGCGAGCCGCCGAAGATTTTCCCAACGACTGACGTCGAGCACGGCCGCATCCTGCAAATCTACAAACAGGACAAGCCCTACGAAGGCATCGAAAACGATTTTACCCAGTTCGACCTCGGCTCCGACCGGCCCTCAAATTGATGAAAACCAATCTGACTCCTTTAAAAATCGTTATCGTTCGCTAAAAAAGACGATTTGTCCTCCGGGGATGGTCAGGGCAGCAGGTGCCTGGGTGGGGGCGACGGAGTCCACCGTTCCAGCCTCCTTGAGCCATGCGGCACGGAATTTTTCGCCGCTGCGGTGAAGGATTCCCGAGCGACCAACACGGATGGTCGCGGGCTCTGCGGAGGGATTGAACATAACGTCATAGTTTCCACTGCTTTCATTAACCGAGAAGGCCAGCAGACCGGCGGGATTTATCGCGCGGGTGACCTTGGCCGGGGGGGAGGAGGCCGGTCGTAATTCAACGAGATAATAATGGCTGGCTCCTTTCGGATAGGTGGTGATCTTGCCCGATTTGGCGGCGTTATCCGTGAGCAACAGGCGGCAAGATTTTCGTCCGCTGCTTTGGTTATAACCGCCGCCCATCACGTCGGTGTATTCGGTATCGAATCCGGAAAAATCTTGGGCGTGAAAGGTAATCATGAGCTGCCCGTAGGAAAAGTTGCCATGGCCGAGATTCTTGAGCTCCTTGCGCTCCCCCCAACCGGCACGACCGCTGACGAGGAAAAGGTCGCCAAAAATCCCGGCCGCCTGCAACTCGGTGCGAGCCTCGAGCGTGACTAGGCCGACCAGTCGCTCGGGGGTGAAGAGCCAAGCTTGGCGCATGATCCAATCCGTCGCCGGTTTTCCGTAGGAACCGAGACGGGCCACGGCACCGAGGGCGGCGGCGTGTTCGCCCGCGGCGCACGTGGTGACGGGCTCCTCGTGGGCAAGGGTAACTCGTCCACGGTGCTCGGTGCCATTCTCCTTCGATGGATCGAGTCGCACTTCCACGCCGGCGTCCTGCAGCGCGGAGTCGAGCGCCCAGGCGGTCTTCGCACCGGTCTCGATCACGCAGCCGACGTAGCTGGATTTGCCGCGGCTATCGCCGGTCTTACGGGTGGTGCCGACATACGACCAGTTGCCGTAACGGGCGCGAGGGCCCTCCACATTGCGGTCGTAGGTGGTGTAATTGTCCGGCCACGGGGCAGCGGGGCGGTCAGGGTTCCACCATGAGGCCTGCCATAGATTGCCTTTGAAACCGAGGTTCGCCACTGACTGGTTGTAAGGGCAGTTCAGCAGGCCGGCCATCACGGCGGCCGATTCTGCGCCGTTGGCAGTGTTCCAGTAGTGGTGCCAACTGGTCGCCGTCGCCCATTCCGCCACTCCGGTCGGGGAGACCGAGAGCGGGTAATACCAGCGAAGGCGTTTCGCCATCTCCAATGGCCGGGGATCACCGTTGATCTGCGACGTGCGCGTGAGTGAACGCACGGCGGTGCCGTGGTAGCCGAAGCATTCGTTCTGCATGCCCACGTAATTGGTGGCGCCATCAGGAAGGATGTGAGGCTCGATATAAGCCAATCCGCGACGGACGGCGTTTGCGTAGACCGGATTCGGAAAGAGGCGGTTGGCCAGGGCGACGGCAAGCACGAGGTTGACGTCAGAGTTGACCAAGCACGGATTCTTTGGGTCTGGCGGCACGAACCAACCGGGGCATTTTGCAATAATGGCATCGGCGTTATTGCGGATGCCTTCGTCCATACCTCGGCGCACGCTGGATGGAATGATCTCGGGACGGAAGGTGGTCAGAATGAGGTAGGCATCGGCGATGATTCCGCAGGGGCCGAAGTCGCCAAGGACCGGACCGCCGGGGGCCATATATTCGGCAAAGAAAGCCAGTCGGCGCAGGATGGGCGCGACCAATGCGGGATCGCCGGCCAAGAGGCTTTGAGGGTGACAGAAGGCCTCGGCAAGATCATGCAGCTCATCGGCGCGCACAACGAAAGCCCAGCCCTCCTCCGTGCGGCCCTTCCCCCCATCCGGTCCTTTGGGAAATCGCCGGTCGGGATCGAGTAGCTTACCCTGAAGACCCTTAAAAAAACTCGCAACAATGGGATTGCCCTCAAAATGGGAAATCGGCGGGAGCAGGTCTTCGTGGATCGCCAGGATGGTTTCAACGGGCGAGATCGCGCGAATAGCAGCAAGATCAGCGCGGCGGGCGGCGGCGAGATCAGGCATCTGCGAGATTTCGGCAAGAGCGGCGTCCTCTTCCAGCCAAACCTTCACGGCGTAGATGCGGGCGTCATGGCCCGTTGGCGGCTGAAACAGTGTCGAGGAGGGAGCGGAGAAGATCTGAAAACCCGCCAAGGGGGTAAGAAAAATGGCGAGCAGGAAATACCGGATGCGCATGTTAGGAAGGGTAGGGCTTGATAGCATTGTAAAAGACTCAAGTCGGAGCAGTCGGTAACAATTCAGAAAATTCGGGTATTTTTGAGATCAATCAAAATGGTTCCGTGCCATTTTAATTAACTTTTAGTCGTTCTTCGCAGCATATGGAATCAACCATGAGAAATCGAGAAGCGGGATAAAAGACGTTGGCGGGAAAAGGGTGGTTGGCTCAAAACGAAGGGATTCCAGTTTTAGCGCATTCAATCCGATGCTACCATGTGTATTATAGAGAAAGACTTATTTTGTCGGTTGTTGCCGGAAAGCAAAGTTGTGTGGTTCACCAGTTTCTTTTAAATAAATTGTATATTATTGGGAATATTTGAGAAAAAATCGGAATGAGTGGCTTAATACCCCATTGAATCAAGGCTCACTAAACTTCTAATCTACATTCGCCACCTCCTGCCCCTGCGAGACACCTCGCCATGATACTGTTCGCCCCTGGAAAGCTTTCTTAAATCCGCCCCAACCTCGTTTCATGAAGCCCGTCGATACCCTGCGCCGCTTAGCCCTCGTCTGCATCCATACGATCCTCGCAGCGCTATGCCCAAGGCTGGCGGCTCAGACGCCCCAATATGCCGTCCCGGTCACGATCAACGCCGACCAAAGCATCACCTACAACCCTACGCCGGTGGGCGATCGCATCCCCGACTTTTCCACGGTCGGTTACAACTACGGCAACTCCCCGCTCCCCGACCAGCCGGGCGGCTACCAAGTCCCGGTCATCGTCACCCTTTCGCCGCAGTCCGGCGACCAAACCGACCGCATTCAGGCCGCTATCAATTACATTTCCGCCAAACCCTTGGTGAACGGCTTCCGCGGTGCGCTCCTCCTCAAGGCTGGTCGCTGGGAGCTTTACTCCAAAAGCAAAATCAAAGTCAAAACCTCCGGCGTCGTCATTCGCGGCGAGGGTGACAACCCACTCACTGGCACGCGCCTCTACGGGCTCGGCACGACCAATGAAAACGGCTCTGGCAACACCCACAATTCCGATCTGATCGAGTTCTCCGGTAACGGCAACGCCATCAATACCACCGCACGCACCTTGGTCGATTCCGTTTACGTCCCCGCGGGCATCAACGTCGTTCCCATCACCGGCCACGCCTTCACCGTTGGGCAACGCATCCAGATTTGCTGGCCCGGCAGCATCGCCTGGCAAAAAGCCACCTTCGCCGGCATGGGCACCGCCGACGCTGATCCCTCAGTCTTCTTCAACCGCGTCATCACTGCCGTCACCCCGAACTCCATCACGCTGGACGGGGCGA
>JANXRL010000165.1 GCA_025352985.1 Verrucomicrobiota bacterium | reverse complement strand
CGCCGCAGTGCGGGCACGCGCCGCCGCCCGCAAAGATGTCAAACGGCTTCCCGCACTGCGCGCAGCCCCAATACGCGCCGGCGGGAGGCGCGGCATGGCACGAGGGACAGTTGAAACCCTCGTGGCGCGGCAGCCGGGCGATCTTCTGAAGCTCACGCGCATGCTTGAAACCGCCCCAGCAGTTCATCAGAAGGAATCCTATCAACATCAGCGGCCAGAGCAGGTCCGAAAGAGTATCGTCAGGGTCCTGGCTCAACACCAGCCAGCCAAGCAATGCCAACCCGCCCGTAAACCCGATGATGGTCGCGATCATAAGGCTGCGCGCCCGGCCGAACGGATACCACAGCAGCGAGCGCAGGATTTGTCCGCCATCGAGAGGATAGACCGGCAGGAGATTAAAAATGAGTAGTCCCGCGTTCATGAACGCGAGTTGCCGCACGAAGCGGTGCAGGTCGGGCAGGTGCACGATCCAGTCGTTGGCTCGGTCCAGCCAGACCAGCCCGAGAAACACCGGCACAAGCGCCACGTTGACGAGCGGTCCCGCCGCGATGCTCCAAAGCGTCGCTCCGGGACGCTGCGGCGAATTCACATAAGCAACGCCGCCCAGCGGCCAGAGCACGATCTGGTCGGCGGTCCCGCCCACCTGCCGGCAGGCCAGCGCGTGGCCAAACTCGTGCATCAGCACGATCAGGAAGAGCGACAGGTATTCGGCCACCTTCCAAACCGGCGTGGAATAGGCATTGGGACGGGTGGAGATTTGGTAGAACGCCACGAGAAACCACGACCAGTGCAGATGCACATCGATGCCGACCAAATTGAAAAGATGAAAGGAGCCCTTGCGGGTTGGCGTCATGGTTGAGGGCTACCCCCCCGCATCGACGGCAACAAGGCTATTGTAAATTTCCGTTCGGTTTCCGACGTTGAAATCCACCCATGAAACTCCAAATTCTACTCGGCACCTGGGTCCTCACAGGCGCGTCCCTAGCCCAAGCCGCCCCCTACGACGGATCGCTCTCCAGCTTCGTCCCTCCGCCTCTGCCCGCCGGAGTCAATTCCGCCGCCGTCGCCGCCCCGAAGCTCGACTGGGTCCTGCGCGTCCAATCTACCAACGACCGCGCCCAAGCCGTCGCCGCTTCCATCAAGCTCGTCTTCGACGGCGACTCTATCACCGACTGGTGGCAGAATAGAGGCAAGGAAGTCTGGGCCCAGCATTACGCCTCGTTGGGCGCGTTTGATTTCGGCATCGCAGGCGACCGCACCCAGCACGTCCTGTGGCGCCTCGCCAACGGCCAGGTCGATAACCTCAAGCCCACGCTGATCGCCCTCATGATCGGCACCAACAACCTCGCCGGCAACACCAACGAACAGATCGCCGAGGGCGTCGCCGCCATCGTCCAGGACTACCGCACCCGCTGCCCAGACGCCGTCGTGCTGCTGCAAGCCATCTTTCCTCGCGGCCAGAAGGCCGACGACCCCCTGCGCGCCCGCATCAAGGCCATCAACGAAATCATCGCCAAACTCCATGACGGCAAAAAAGTCATCTTCCTTGATTTTGGCGAAAAGTTCCTGAACGCCGACGGCACCCTCAGCCCCGAAATCATGCCAGACTTCCTGCACCCGTCCGCGAAGGGCTACCAAATCTGGGCCGACGCCATCCAGCCCGTCATCGACCGGTATTTCCCTTCCGCCGCCATCCCTTCCGCTCCTGCGAAATAGTGCGCCGGATTTCCCTCCCCTGCGGCGAGTTGGAAATCCCTTGAAACTATTGCCGGGAATCCGCGTCCGAACCTTCCCATGGACCCGACTCCCCGCTCAGACGCCAAGTCCTTGATGAGGATTTGCAGATCATCCGTGTGACGCTGGCCACCATCGCCGACGACGTCCGCAGTTATTCGCCCGAAGCCGCCGTAGCGATGAAAACCGCCCTCACGCAGCTCGATCATGCTCAGCAGGCGTTTAGCCGCCCGGCGCCGCCTGCCATAAAACTCACGCGAAAAGCCAAGGACTGAAAGTCCCCTCTTGAATCGGTTCGCAGTCTTGGGGCGCAGTGGCTATATCATCCCAACGATGCATTTTCGCGATCTCACCGAACCGCAAATCCTGGCGCTCGCGATCAGCGCCGAGGAAGAAGACAGCCGCATCTACCGCGACTTTGCCGAGACCCTCCGCGCCAACTTTCCCGCCTCCGCCGAACTCTTCACCATCATGGCCGCCGAGGAAGATGGCCACCGCCACCGCCTCACCGAGCTCTACCGCCGGAAATTCGGCGAACACATCCCGCTCATCCGCCGTCAGGATGTGCAAGGCTTCATCAAACGCCGCCCCTCCTGGGTCACCCTGAACCTCCGCCCCGAGTCCGCCCGCGGCGAGGCCGCCCTCATGGAAATCGAGGCGCGCCACTTCTACGAACAAGCCGCCCAACGCACGACCGACGCGAGCATCCGCCAGCTCCTCAACGACCTCGCCCAAGAAGAACAAAAACACGAAACCACTGCCGAAAAAATCGACGGCGAGCAGACCGCCGACGGCAAACTCCACGAAGAGCACCTCGCCGCCAAGCGCCTCTTTGTCCTCCGCTTCGTCCAACCCGGCCTCGCCGGTTTGATGGACGGCTCCGTCTCTACCCTCGCGCCGCTCTTCGCCGCCGCCTTCGCCACGGGCAACACGCTCGACACCTTCAAAGTCGGCCTCGCCGCGTCGGTCGGCGCAGGCATCAGCATGGGCTTTGCCGAGGCGCTCTCCGACGACGGCAAGCTCAGCGGACGCGGCACGCCATGGATTCGCGGCGTCGTCTGCGGACTTATGACGACCTTCGGCGGCCTCGGCCACACGCTCCCCTACCTGTTGAAAGATTTCCACCTCGCGACGACGCTCGCCACCATCGTGGTCGTGGTGGA
This sequence comes from Verrucomicrobiota bacterium, assembly GCA_025352985.1. Taxonomy (GTDB): domain Bacteria; phylum Verrucomicrobiota; class Verrucomicrobiia; order Opitutales; family Opitutaceae; genus Rariglobus. The sequence goes on along the minus strand of JANXRL010000165.1, from coordinate 30,577 downwards.
GCTGGGCGTGATCGCATGGGTGCGCAAGCGCTACATGGACACCCCGCTGCTCTCCGCCATCTTCCAGATCGTGATCGGCGGGTTGCTCGTCTTCGCCGCCGGCTGGCTCATCGGCTCAGGGTGATTTTGGCCACTAGCTCCTAGTTACTAACGATTAGTCCGCAACGGCGCCAGATCCTCGCCCTACTTCGCCAGCTAGACTTATGTCCTGAAGAGCGCGTAGGTCATCTCCAGCACCAAGCGGTCGTCATCGAGCCGCCCAAGCTGCGCCTCGTAGCACGCAAGGTTAACACGGAAAGATCGCCTCACGCGGATGGAGCCCACCCCGCGCATGAAAATCTCCTTGGCCGGCGTTTTCGCGCCGTTCAGGGGGAAGCGGACGTCAATGGCGACAAGGTCGGGAGCGTGAGCGGCGCCAGTTTCGAGAGCTCGACCGAGGACAAGAGAAATGCTCCGGTGGCGTAAATTTTAGTGGTATCAGCCTTAACCGCACCAGGACGGTCGGCCACGTCCTGGACATGGCCGAGCACGCCGTCCGGACGACGTGCCGCCAGCAATGCCGCCCAAGCGCCGGCCACCACGGGACGATAGGTTTTGGCGTCGAGCAGGCCGTTGTTGATGCCCCACGCGAAGGCGAAACAATTCAAGGCCGTGCCGCTGGTCTCGGAAAAGGGTAATTCCGCGGAGTCCAGCAGGCTGGGGTGCCACGTCCCATCCGCCTGCTGGATCGAGGCGAGCTTGGCGGCCATTTCCTGAAACATCTTCACGTAACGCGGACGCAGCGGATCGTCTGCCGGAATCCACGGGATCGTGCGGGCGAGTCCGGCAAACACCCAACCGTTGCCGCGGGACCAAAAGGTTTTTTTCCCACTTTTGGTGATTTTCCCGAGAAAGCGTTTGTCGCGAAAAAAGAGATGCTCGTCCTTGTCATAGAGGAGCCCTGCGGTGCGCCACCACTCCGTGTGCATCGCCGCGAGGTATTTGGCGTCTCCGGTGAGAACCGAAAGGCGCGCATGCACCGCAGGAGCCATGAAGAGGGCGTCGCACCACCACCAGGTCAACTCACCGGGTTTCTCCTGCGTCGCGATAAAGGCGGAGGCGGCGTCGAGGCGGCTTTGAGTCGGCTCAATGATCGTCGGGTCTTTCTTGTCGGCGTAAACGTCGAGGAAGGTCTGGCCGATGACCAAGTCGTCGGCATTGTGCGGCGACTTCGGCCTCAAGGGTGGTGTCCACCGCGCCTCGGCGCCCATCGCATTCACCGCATCGGCGCAGGCAGCGCCGGAGGCGACGTGGGAGAATGCCGAAAAACCGGCCCACATAACGCCCTCGACCCAACCGGTCTTGGGCAGATTGCCCTTAAAGAGAGCGATCTGGGCTTCCGCCATGTGCTGGCCGGCAGCGAGGATCTGCTCCTTTGACACGACTACAGGCGGAGCTTCGCCGCTGGCAAACAAACCGGGGCCGGTCGCGAAATAAAGACAGGTCGCCGCGAGTATGGTTTTCATAGGGGTTATATTGGGGGTTCGACAACTTAGCGCCCCATCCAGCCGCCATCGACGGTGAGGATGGTTCCGGTCACGTAGTCCGAAGCCGGAGACGCGAGAAAGACCGTCGCGCCTTTCAGGTCGGCGGTCGCGCCCCAGCGCCCGGCGGGGATGCGCGAAAGAATGGCGGAGGAACGGGCGCCGTCGGCCCGCAATGCCTCGGTATTGTCCGTCGCGATGTAGCCGGGGGCGATGGCGTTGACGCAGACGCCGCGTCCCGCCCACTCGTTGGAAAGCGCCATCGTGAGCTGGGCGATCGCGCCCTTGCTGGCGGCGTAGCCCGGCACGGTGACGCCGCCCTGAAAGGACAGAAGAGAAGCGGTGAAGATGATTTTACCCGCGCCGCGCTCCAGCATCCCCCGACCGATTTCGCGGCCGAGGATGAACGGGGCGTCCAGGTTGACGTTCATGACTTGATCCCACGATGAATCAGGATGCTCCGCGGCCGGCCGGCGCAGGATCATGCCGGCGTTGTTGACGAGAATATCGACGGGCGGGCACTCGGCCGCCACGCGATGGATAAAGTCATAGAGCGCATCCCGCTTGGAGAAATCACACCGGTAGGCGCGGAAACGGCGCCCGGTGGCGGTGACGGCCCGCTCCGCATCGCTGCCGGTTGATTCCAGCGAGGCGCTCACGCCGATGATGTCGGCCCCGGCCTCCGCCAGCGCAACGGCCATCGCTAGGCCGATGCCTCGCTTGCAGCCGGTCACGAGCGCCACCTTTCCTTCAAGTTTGAACTGGTCGAGAATAGGCATGGGGATTTTCGATTTCGGGATTAACGCAGATCGCGACAGGCGACGGCGTCCATGTCGGCAAAACGCTGGTTTTCCCCTCCCATGGCCCAGACGAACGAATACGCCCGCGTGCCGCACCCCGAGTGAATTGACCAGACAGGCGAGAGCGCCACTTCCGCCGACTGCGCGACAAGGTGCCGGGTCTCGTCGGGCGCGCCCAAAAAATGGAAGACCACCGCATCGTCCGGAATGTCAAAGTAAAGATAGACCTCGGAACGTCGCAGATGCGTGTGCGGCGGCATGGTGTTCCAGACGCTACCCGGGTCGATTTGCGTGAAGCCCATGACCAGTTGGCAACTCTTCACGCCGTCCTCGTGGATGTATTGATAAAGGGTGCGCTGGTTGGCGGTTACCCGGCTGCCGAGCGCGATGCGTTTTGCATCAGCCTTTTTCACCAAGACCACCGGATAAACGGCATGGGCCGGGTAACTGATCAGATAAAACCTGGCGGGGGTCCGTGGATCGTCGCTGACAAAAGTGACATCGCGGTTTCCCCGGCCGACATACAGGCCGTCCAGCGGCGCCAGGTCGTAAATGGCATCGCCCACTTTTACTTTTCCGGCCGCACCGATGTTGATGACACCGAGTTCGCGGCGTTCACAAAAAAACTCCGCAGCAAGTTCCTTTTCGGTTTCGAGCTTGAGGGGCTGCGCGTGGGGCGTCGCCGCGCCGATGACCGTGCGGTCTGTCTCCCAATAAACCATCCGGATTTCCCCCGGGGCAAAAAGCCCGTCAACCAGAAAGGTGTCGCGCAGCTCGCGCGTCGTCATCCTCTGGTATTCGTTTTTGCTGATGCTATGGCGGATTTGCATGGGTGGCGGGAGGAGTGTTTCCATTCCTGAATCATCGCGGCGCAAGGTCGGCGGCAAATCGGCCCAAGTAATCGTTCCATCTTTCCGGCGTCGTGATGACGCCGGCCTTTTCCCAGCCGTAGCCGGCGTAGTGGACCTCTTTGCCCTCGCCATCCGTATGGGTGAGGAACAACGCATGGCTTTCATCCGGCACGGCGGATTTGATTTCCTGCATACCGGTGATGCGACGGGCATCCATGACGACGCCGGTGCCCAGTCCCTGCTGGTCGATGATTTCCCATACACCCGCATACCCTGCGGCCCGATTGAGCGTGCAGACGCCTTTTTGATCATGCGTGGTCACGCCGACCGCGATATCGACATCCGCAGGCATGCCCCCCTCCGTAAACACGGACTCCGATTTGAAGAGGCGCTTGCCTAACTCGATGGTGATCGTCTTGACCTCGTGAATCCTGCGGCCCTTGAGATCGTAATCGTAGGTCAGGACAAAAACGGACTTCTCCCGTTCACATTGGAGAATTTTCCAAGTCTTATACACGCCAGACAGGACCATCTTTCCGTCGATCCACAGGGCGGTTCCGCCACAGCCACGCGACTTGCCCGTGTGATAGTTGTCATAACCCTCGCCGTGCTCCTTGTGGTAGCTGATATGCCGGTCGTGATCGAGCCGATACCATTTATCGATGATCGGATAGTTCACGCGCTTGGGCCAGCAATCGATACCGCTGTTTTCCGCGCCATGTTGTAGCGCGGGCCCATAGGTCCGGAACGCGGTCAGGTCGTTTTCCCAGGCAAAATCATCCGCGCGCTCCGGAACATAACGGCAAAAAGTCGAGGGCAGCACGGCAGGCGTCGGAGATTGCGCGTAAACGGCCGGGAATCCGGCAAGCGCCAGCACGCCGATCAACGCGGTGATGGATTTCATTGGGACAAATGAAGAGGGAAAAAGGGTGCAGCCGGGGTTAAAGGCGTGGAGTCAGGTGACCTGACGCAATAAAAGCTAACGCCGGACGGTTATTTTTACTATAGCAAGATCACGCATAATGATGGTAAAAACGCGCAAAAATTCCCCACACTGTGAAGCACCCAAAACCATCACGCCCCCTCCGAATCGCCCTCTTGGTGGAGACTTCCACCAAAATTGGGCGCGATTTTCTGCTAGGCGTGCAGAATTACGCCCACCGGAATGGTTCATGGAGCCTGGATCTCCAGCCGGGCGGCCTGAACCAGGTGCTCCCGCACGCCGACACATGGAAGGGGGCCGGCATCATCGCGCGCGCCGCCTCGCCGTCCCTTTTCTCCGCCATTCTAAAGACAAAGCTGCCCACGGTTTTTTTTACCCTGTCCGAAAGACAGCGGCGAGCGGCGGCGGACCGTGAGATTATCGAAGTATTTGTCGAGGCGGACACAATCGGTCGGCTGGCGGCCGATCATCTCAAGGACCGCGGCCTTACCTGTTTCGGGTTTGTGGGACACACCCGCGATCCCGACTGGTCAAAACGGCGCGAACGTGCGTTCGCCAAAAACCTCGGCTCCGACTGGTCTATCCCAATGACCCCAAGAATGGTGACGATTGGACGACCGAAAGCCGCCGGATGGTTAAATGGCTAACCAAGCTTCCCAAGCCCGCAGGCATACTCGCGGCGAACGACGCGCGCGGACTACAGGTGATCGACGCCTGCCGGCAGGCAGGCCTTGCGGTTCCGGATGAAGTCGCCGTCGTGGGCGCGGACAACGACGAACTCATCTGCTCCCTCTGCAATCCGCCGCTGACCAGCATCACCCTTGACGCGGTGGACGCCGGTTTTCGAACGATGCAGGCACTGCACGCGATGATCCTAAAGAAACCACCTGGAAGCCGAGAAATCCACATTCCCGCCATCCAGATAGTCGCGCGAAAATCGACCGCGACAGCCATGGCGCATGACGAGCGCGTCCGGAAGGCCCGGCAGTTCATTCTCCAAAAAGCCCACGAGATGATCCAAGTGGGCGAAGTTGCGGAGCATGTGGGTATTTCGCGCCGCTCGCTGGAAACACACTTCGTCAAGTCCACGGGACGCAGCCTGCTCAAGGAAATCGTCCGCGTTCGCATCGAACGGGCGAAGACGCTTCTGCTGAGTTCGTCCGCTCCCATTCATGCGATCGCGACGGCCAGTGGATTTTCCGACGCAAACTACATGTGCAAGGTTTTCAAAAAAAACGTCGGCTGCTCGCCCAACGGTTATCGCGCGACCAAGCCCGCCCCCGCGCCCAAAGCGCCCCCGCGACTTGCTCACTAATTCGTGCAGCGCAAAGGCGCCAAATCCGCGTCCGTCTTCGCCAGATCGACATAGCTCCCGTCGAGCGCGCAGGCCGTTTCCAGCAACACGCGGGCATCGTCGAGCCGACCGAGCTGCGCCTCGTAGCATGCGAGGTTGAAGTGAAAGATCGCTTCCTGCGGATGCAGCGCCACCCCGCGCATGAGAATCTCCTTGGCCGCGTCCAGCGACTTGCTCCGCCGCACCGCATAGGCCCACTGAATCCAATGCCAGTGAACGCCAGGCTCACGCTCGCAGAGAATCGCACCGACCTCCGCCGCATTGGGCCAGTCGCCCCGCTCGGTGTGCACCGCCAACGACAACACCAACACCGGAGACGCCGCCCGCTCCGCCTCGGCGATCTGGGAGAGCGCCTCTGCCGCCTGCGCCTTCATCCCCAGCGCCAGATACCCCTCGGCATAACCAAGCTGCCGCAGCGTGTGGGTGGAAAGAGTCATGGGAATGACTAGCTCACAGCGTTTAGACAACGGCTCCAAGCTCAGTCTGCTAGTCACATCGTAACTACTGGGGGGCTCTTTTTCCATGCCGGGGCGGTCTCCAGCGCAGACGATCCCGCCGCCGGCGGTGCCTCCGACGGGGCTCAGATCAATCGGCCAGTCGGTCACGGGCGCGTAAGGCCACATCCCTCGATTTGACGCTTGAGGCCCATCTTAGTATCGTTTTGATACTGGCATGCCCAGAAAGCTCCGAGAACTGATGACCGACCTCGAACGGGCCGGCTTCGTCAACCGGGGCGGCAAGGGCAGTCACCGCAATTACATTCATCCCCAAGGCGTCCGCGTAACGCTTTCCGGTCAAGCCGGGGCCGACGCCCGCCACTACCAGGAAAAGGAAGTCCGCCAAAAAATAATTCTCTCCCGCCCATGAAAGTCTTCGCAAAAAAAACCGAAACCCCGGCCGTGCTTGCCCGTCGCTACCTCAAACTCGTGGAGTGGTCCGACGAGGACGGCTGTTTTGTCGGCAGCGCGCCACCCATCATCGGCCCCTGCTGCCACGGTCGCACGGAGGCCGAGGTCATGGCCCAGCTCAGCACCCTCGTCGAGGAATGGATCGAAATCATGCTCGGCGACGGCCATCCGCTCCCCGCAGGCACGGCGGGGAAAAAATACAGCGGCCAGTTTGTCGTCCGTATCGCGCCCGAGCTTCATAAAAAAGCCTCTCTCAAGGCGCTCGCACGCGGCGAAAGCCTCAACCAGTTTGTCGCGACGGCCCTCGCCGACACCTGAATTCCCCGACCCCAGTTGGGCGAGAGCCTCTCCGCCTCAGACCCTCCGCCGCGCTGACACCCATTCCGCAAACCTACGCGGCCCTGCGCCGGAAGGTTGAGACGGCGTTGCTCACCGGTCAGCGCGAGATCGAGCAGGCCAAGGTCCGCACCTACCGGGAGACGGGCCGGCTCATCGGCGAGCACCTGCGGCTCAACGAGGCCAAGCCCGGCTACGGCACCGCAACCATGTCCAAGCTCTCCCATGACCTCAAGGTGAGCGACTCCGTGCTCTACCGCTGCATGCGCTTCGTGGAGAGTCTAGAGCCAGAAAACCCCGACTTCGAAGCTCTAATCCCGGCGGCATCAGCCGCCCCTGCGCTTAATCGCTGGAGCCATTGGCGAGAAGCCACCCCCAGAGAATCGCCCGCATTGGGCGATTCCATTTAGTGGTTACAACTCCGATCCTCTGGCTCTCAGCTCTTAACCTATCAGCTCTTAGTTCCTGCCGCGCCCCACTTCACCAACGCCTGTCCCGTGAGGCTGCGCGGCTCTTTCTCGATGCCGGGACGGTCGCCGGCGTAAACGATCTCGCCGCCGGCGGTGCCTCCGCCGGGGCCGAGGTCGATCAGCCAGTCGGCCAGGTGGATCACGTCGAGGTTGTGCTCGATCACGATGAGGGTGTTGCCCGCGTCGCGCAATTTGAAGAGCAGGTCCATCAGGTGCTGGATGTCCACCCAGTACAGTCCGGTCGTCGGCTCGTCGAGGATGTAGAGCACGTTTCCTTGCTGACGCTTGCTCAGCTCCAGCGAGAGTTTTAACCGCTGGGCTTCGCCGCCGGAGAGCGTGGTGGCGGACTGGCCGAGCGTGAGGTAGCCGAGGCCCACGGCGTTGAGCGTCTCCAGCTTGTCCATCACGCGGGGGATGTTGCGGAAGAGCTGCATGGCGTCGCGCACGGTCATGTCGAGGACGTCGGCGATGGACTTGCCGTGGAAGAGGATTTCCAGCGTCTCGCGGTTGAAGCGGCGCCCATCGCAGCTGGGGCACGGGGCGTAGGCGTCGGCCATGAACTGCATGTCGAGCTTGATGACACCGTCGCCCTGGCAGCGTTCGCAGCGTCCGCCCCGCACGTTGAAGGAGAAGCGGCTGGCCTTGTAGCCGCGAACCTTGGCGAGCGGGACGGTGGCGAAGAGATCGCGCAGGAGGTCGAGGAGCTTGGTATAGGTGGCGGGATTCGAGCGCGGGCTGCGGCCGATGGGTGACTGGTCCACTTGCACGAGCTTCTCGAAGAGATCGAGGTTCTCGATGTGGCGGTGCTTGCCGGGGATGGACTTAGCGCCGTTGAGCTTTCGCGCGGCGGCGGCGGCGAGGACGTCGTTCACGAGCGTGCTTTTCCCGGAGCCGGACACGCCGGTGACGACGGTGAGCAGGCCCACGGGGAAACGGGCGTCCACGTCGCGTAGGTTGTTGGCACGGGCCTCGCGCACGGTGAGGAAGGTGCCGTCGCTCTTCTTGGTTTTGGCGTCCTTGGTGACGCGGATTTTTCGGGCAAGATAAGGGCCGGTGCGCGAGACAGAGGGCGGCGCGGCGATGAGGGCGGCGGGCGTTCCCTGAAAGAGGAGTTGTCCGCCCTCGGTGCCGGCCTCGGGGCCGAGTTCGATGATCTCGTCGGCGATGCGCATGGTGTCCTCGTCGTGCTCGACCACGAGGACGGTGTTGCCGCGATCACGCAGCTCGCGGAGCGTATCGAGGAACTTTTGGTTGTCGTGCGGATGCAGGCCGATGCTGGGTTCGTCGAGGACGTAGATCACGCCCATGAGTCCCATGCCGAGCTGCGTGGCGAGGCGCACGCGCTGGGCCTCGCCGCCGGAGAGCGTGTCGTAGTCGCGCTCGAGTGTGAGGTAGCCGAGGCCGGTTTCGAGGAGGAAGCGGAGGCGTTGCTCGACTCCAGTGACGATCTCGCGGAGGGCGTCGCTGGCGCCGAGGGTGGTGACGAGGGAATTGGCGAAGGCATGGGCGGTGCCGACGTCGAGAGCGAAGAACTCGGGGATGGTTTTCCCGGCGACGCGCACGCCGCCGCTGCGGGCGTTGAGGCGCGTGCCGTGGCACTCGGGGCATTCGCCGCTCACCATGAACGTGGTGAGGCGGGCGCGGAAGCCGTCGCTTTCGGTCTCGCGCCAGCTCGTCTCTAGGTCGGCGAGGATACCGGGAAACGGCATGGCCTTGGGCTCGCGCATGCGTTTCAGTTTGAAGGCGAACAACCGCTCCCCCGCCCCATTGAGCAACGTGTCGCGCACCGCGGAGGGCAGGTCTTTCCACGGGGTGTCGGCATCGAAGGGGAGCTGCTCGGCCAGCTGCTTGAGCTGGGCGTTGTGCTTGATGATGAGATTTTTTCCGCCGATGCGCCACGGTTTGATGGCGCCGCCGCGCACGGATTTTTCGGGGTCGGCAATGACGAGCTCGGGGACGAAGCGGAGCTTGCGACCAAGACCGCCGCAGGTGCCGCACGCGCCCTCGGTGTGGTTGAAGGAGAAGTGACGCGGAGTGAGTTTATCGAAGGTGTCGCCGCAGATCTCGCAGGCGAGCGACTGGCTGAGGGTGAGCTCGCGCAACGGGGCGTCGGCGGATTTCTGCGCGAGAACAATGGCGCGGTCCTTACCCTCGCAGAAGGCGAGTTCGAGGGAGTCGGCGAGACGGCTGCGCTGGTCGGCGCTGGCGACGAGGCGGTCGATGACGAGATCGACGCGGATTTCCTTCGAGCCGGCACCGGTAGGGAGAAGCTTGGGGTCGTCGAGATTTTTGATCTCGCCGTCGAGACGGACGCGTTGAAAGCCGCGTTGACGGAGGCGCGGGAGTTCGTCGCGGAGGACGGAGGGCTTCGCGCTCAGGGCGGGGGCGAGCAATATGATGCGTTCGCCGGGGACTTCGCGGAGGACGCGGGCGACGTTGTCGTCAAGGGAGCGGAGGATGACGCGGCCGCCGTCTTTGGGACAGCGTTGCTCACCGTGAAGTGCCCAGAGGAGGCGGGCGTAATCGGCGATCTCGGTGACGGTGGCGATGGTGCTGCGGGGCGAGCCACCGCCGGTGCGCTGCTCGATGGCGAGGACGGGGGAAAGGCCATGAATGAAATCGACGTCGGGCCGCTTGAGTTGCTCCAAGACTTGGCGCGCCTGCGTGGAAAGCGACTCCATGTATTTCCGGTAGCCCTCGGCGTAGATGGTGTCGAAGGCGAGCGACGACTTGCCGGAACCGGACGGGCCGGTGATGACCACGAGCTTGCCGCGCGGGATGCGCAACTCGAGGTTCTTCAAGTTGTGCTCACGGGCACCTTTGACGTGGATGTGGGTCGCGGCCTGCATACGGGCAATCGATACGTTATCCAATCCCCGGCGAAAGCAAGACGGCACACACGCCTTTCGGCTGGCGTCGGCCCACGGACCCCATTGTTCTAATGAACATGTCCGATTCAGAATACGCCGAAACCAGTCTTCTCACACGCGGTCAACGACGGGTGGTGGGCTTCTCCCTAGGCTTCAGCGCACTGGCGGTGTCGATAGCGTTACTTGTTGGAGTCATCTGGGTGTTCTCACTCCTCCTCGGCCGCATTTCCGGCGTGCTATGGCCACTGGCGGTGGCGGGCATCATGGCGATGATCATGCGCCCGGTCGTGGAGTTGCTGGAGTCAAAGCTCCGGCTTCGCCGCTCCAGCGCGGTCATCACGCTCTATGGAACCTTCGTGCTGCTCGTCGCGGGCGCGTTATTTCTCATCACGCCTCCGCTGGTAGCGCAAGTGCTGGATTTCATCGCCTTCATCCCGACGTTTTGGACGCGCGCGTTTCACTATGTCGAGCTGCACTATCCCGACTGGGTTACGCTGGCGCGAAACCAGATGCAGAACGAGACGGTCAACAAAATCGTCCACGGCATGCTGGAAGAGGCCAAGCAAATGGCCGACCACGCGCTGCCCACCCTCAAGTCTGCCGGCCTCGGAGTGATTTCACTCTTCGGGTTCATCACGCATCTCGCGGTGGTGCCCATCTATCTTTTCTTTTTTCTGCTTTCCAGCAACGAGCCGACCCAAAACCTCGGTCGGCATCTGCCGTTCTTGAAGCCGCACCTGCGCGAGGACGTGGTGTTCCTCGTCGGGGAATTTATCGCCATCGTCATTTCATTTTTTCGCGGGCAACTGCTCATCGGCCTGATCATGGGGGCGCTGCTGGCCACCGGATTTTCCGTCGTCGGACTTAAGTTCGGTCTTTTTATCGGGCTTGGCCTTGGCGTGCTCAACATCGTGCCCTACCTCGGCACGATCCTCGGACTGAGCGTCGCGATCCCACTGGCGTTCTTCCAGCCCGACGGTGGTGGCGCACCGCTGGTCGGTCTGGTGCTAGGCGTGTTCGGCCTCGTGCAGATGACGGAAGGCTGGTTCCTCACGCCGCGGATCATGGGCACACGAACCGGTCTGCATCCGGTCGCCATCATGGTTTCGATTTTTTTCTGGGGCACGGCACTCAACAGCATCCTCGGCATGGTGCTGGCGATTCCGTTGACGGCGTTTTTCGTGACCGCCTGGCGCCTCGCGAAGAGGAAGTATTTTCGCGCAGAGTCAGCAGTCTGATCCGCCCTCGCCATGGCACGCGTCAACATTCCCGCTCCAGAAGAGTGTGCGCAATGCGGCACCGCGATCCCGCGAAGGGCCAGCGCCTGCCCAGAATGCGGAGCCGACGAACGCACCGGCTGGCGGGAAAGCTCGATCTACGACAGACTCGACCTGCCGGAGGAGGCGTTCGCGGATGACGACGACGCGCCGGCGAGACGCTCGGCGCGCGGCGTCGCCGGGCTGGCGTGGTATTGGTGGGCGATCGGCGTGATGTTATTGTTTACGCTCGGATTTGCCGCGCTAGGTTTACGCCCATGAATCTGCAATGGAAGAAACTGGACGCGTTTTCAGACTTCGGCCTGCTCGTCATGCGCGCGGGCGTCGGCGCGCTTTTCATGATCGTGCATGGCTTCCACAAGCTGGCCGGCGGCGCGAGTGAATGGGCGTCGGTCGGACGCGCGGTGAGCTACCTCGGCATCCATTTTGGTTACACGGGCTGGGGACTCGCGGCGGCGGTGACGGAGACGCTGGGCGGACTTTGCCTTATCCTCGGCTTCGCGCACCGGCCGGCTGCGCTCGCTTTGCTAGTGACGATGGCGGTGGCCGCGATTTGGAAATTTTATCCGTTCGGGGGCTGGGACGCCGCGGCGCATCCAGTTGCCATGGCCGTGGTCAGCCTGGGGCTCTTCTTCACCGGCCCGGGCAAATATTCTCTCGACCAGGGCAAGTAATTTTTTCCGCGCGCGCGGCTTGAGGTTCGGCGCAACTAGCGAATCTTGCCGGAAATGGTTTGGGATGTTCAGTTTCGAGGCGGCGTATGGCTGCCGCAAATCGGCTGGTGGCTCGACTCTCATCACCCGGTAGAGCGGTCGTTCGTCTCGCATGCGCACTTCGACCACCTCGCCCCGCACCGCGAAATCCTCTGCTCCGAAGGCACCGCCAGGCTCATGCGCGGCGCATGCCTGACGAGCGATGCGAACATATCCTGCCATTCGGCCAGACTGAGGCGCTCACCGCCGACACACGCGTCACGCTCCATCCCGCCGGTCACATCTTCGGTTCCGCGCAGAGCCTGCTCGAACACGTCACGCACGGCACGCTCCTTTACACCGGCGACTTCAAACTCCGCCCCGGTCGCTCAGCCGAACCCTGCGCTACGCCGCGCGCCGACACGCTCATCATGGAGACGACTTTCGGGCGTCCACAGTATGTTTTCCCGCCCACGGCGGACGTGCTCGCCAGCATCCTGCTCTTCTGCCGCCAGGCGCTCGACGACGGCGACACGCCCGTGCTCTTCGGCTACAGCTTGGGCAAAAGCCAGGAGCTCCTCAGCAGTCTGGCCGGCGGACAACTCCCGGTGATGCTCCACCCGCAGACGCTGAAACTCACGCGGATCTACGAGGAACTCGGGCTGACGTTCCCGCATTACCGCGAGTTCGACGCCGCCGAGTTGCCCGGCCACGTGGTGATCTGTCCGCCTCAGGCGGCCGGCTCGTCCTTCCTCAAAAAAATCACGCGCCGCCGCACCGCGATGATCACCGGCTGGGCGCTCGATGCCGGCGCGAAGTTCCGCTACCAGTGCGACGAGGCGTTCCCGCTTTCCGACCATGCGGATTTTGACGACCTGCAGCGGTTCGTAGATCTCGTGCAACCCCGTCGCGTGCTCACGTTGCACGGTTTCGCGGCCGACTTCGCCTGCACACTCCGCGAACGCGGCGTGGAAGCCTGGGCACTCGGCCAGGACAACCAGCTCGAAATCCCCCTCGCCCTCCCCGGTGCCCGTTTCGTAGAAAAAGTCGCGGTCGCCACGCCTTCAATTTCGACCGCTCCCGACATGCTGGGCCGCTTCGCGACGGTGGCCGAACGAGTCAAAACCGCCTCGGGAAAACTTGAGAAAATCGCGCTGCTAAGCGGCTACCTTACGGCTCTCTCCGCCGACGACGCCGCCCTAGCCGCGCTCTACTTTACCGGCCAGTCCTTTCCTCAATCATCCGGTCGCACCCTCAATCTCGGCTGGGCGGTGATCAAACGCGCCCTCCTCGAAGTCACCGGCCTGAATGAAGGCGACTACCGCCGCGCTTATCTCCGCTTCAGCGACAGCGGCGACACCGCCGAGGCGATTCTGGCCGGCCGCACCCAGCCTGCCCACGCCACCCTCGCCGACCTCGCCCGCTGGCTAGACCAGCTCGCGGAAACGCGCGGCCCGCTGCGTAAACTCGATCTCCTCAAAACCAAGCTTGGCGCACTCTCGCCCGCCGCCGCGAAATACCTGATCAAGATTATCACGGGCGACCTGCGCATCGGCCTCAAAGAAGGTCTCGTCGAAGAGGCGGTCGCCGCTTCCACCGGCCGTGCGGTCGAGGCGGTGCGCGAGGCGCACATGCTGTGCGGCGACATCACCGAGGTCACCCGTGCGGCCCGCGCCGATACGCTCGGCGCGATCACCCTGCGCGTGTTTCACCCGATCCAGTTCATGCTTGCGAGCCCGGAACCCACCGCCGAAGCCATCCTCGCCCGCCTTGCCCCACCCGTGTGGATCGAAGAAAAATACGACGGCATCCGCTGCCAGCTCCACAAGCGCGGCGACCGCGTCGAACTCTTCTCGCGCGATCTTCATCGCATCACCGACCAGTTTCCCGACCTCGCCACCGCCGCCCGCGCCATCCCCGGCGACTGCGTGCTCGACGGTGAACTTCTTGCTTGGCGCGAGGGACGCGCCCTGCCCTTTGCCGAGCTGCAAAAACGCCTCGGCCGCAAAGGCGACGACTTCTTCATGGGCGCGGCCATCCCCGTATCGTTCTCCGCCTACGATCTGCTCTGGCGCGATGGACACGCGCTCCTAAAAGCGCCGCTTGTCGAACGTCGCGCCGCCCTCGCCGCCCTCTTCGTGGCGCCCGTCGCGAACCTCCTGCTCGCGCCCGTTCAGCAAGCCTTCACCGCGTCGGACATCGAAGCGTCCTTCCTGCGCGCCCGCGCGCGCGGCAACGAAGGTCTCATGGCCAAGGACCCCGCCTCGCCCTACACGCCAGGCAGACGCGGGCAGGCCTGGTTGAAACTCAAGAAAGCCTACGCCACCCTCGACGTCGTCGTGGTCGCCGCCGAATACGGCCACGGCAAGCGCAAGGGCGTGCTCAGCGACTACACCTTCGCTGTCCGCGACGACGACACCGGCACCCTCCTCACGGTGGGTAAGGCCTATTCGGGCCTTACCGACGCCGAGATCGCCGCGCTCACGCGGCATTTCCTCGAAAGCACGCTGGAAGAGAAGGGCCGCGTGCGCACGGTGCTGCCTGACGTGATTCTGGAAATCGCATTCGATTCAATCCAGCCCAGCAAACGCCACGCGAGCGGTTACGCGCTGCGTTTCCCACGTATCGTCCGCATCCGCACCGACAAGACTGCCGCCGAGATCGACACGCTCGCCACCTGCCGCCGTCTCGCCGGGTCCGCCACTCCCGCGTCCGCCGGCCTGACTGCGTAATGTGTCGCCATACGCGTAAACGCGGCCATTCATATTAAAGCAGAACCGGGCCGACCGCGCTCCAATCACCTTATCAAAGCATGAAAATCCTCCGCTGGATTATCTTTTGTCTGGCCTTAAATTCAGCCGTTCATGCACAGACGTCGAGTGCGCTCAATCCCGGAGAATCCTATACTTACAGCGTGAGCTGGGGTCCGTTTTTCGGCGCGGGCGAAATCTCCCTCGCCGCCGCCGCTGAGACCAAGGACGGCCTCGAACGCCTGCGCATCACCACCCGCACCCGTTCGAGGGGAGTCATCCGCGCGCTTTTCCCTTTCGACGGTTCCGGAGATTCTTTTTTTGATCCCCACGACGGTCGATTGCTGGAAGCGAATGCCACGACGCAGGCGCGATCAGACAAAACAGACGCCTCGATCCTGTTTGATTACAGCACGGCAAAAGCGGTCTATACCGACCACCTGAAACCCAAGCGAAACACGACGCTGGCCGTGCCCGAAGGCCAGTTTTCAGATTTCATCACCACGCTCATTCAAGCCCGCCGGTGGAATCTGTCGCCCGGGCAATCGCGCGAGGTTTACGTTCTGTTCGACAATGAATTTTACCATCTCAACATCATCGCTGAACGCATCGAAAAAATCAGCACGGCCAACGGACGGAAATCGGCCTTGCTGCTGATGCCGCGCATGGTGGGCAAGCCGAAGGGCATGTTCCGCAAGGGCGGCGAGGTGCGCGTATGGATAGCGGATGACGCCTCGCGTCTTCCTTTGCGCTTCGATGTGAAATTGCAGGTGGGCACCGCCGTGGCGTTGCTTACCGAGCACTCCGATGCGCAGAGCACCGGCGTGGCCGTGGCTGCCGTGCAATAACCACCGGCTCGTAGTAAAACCTCCACGGCTTGGCCGCCCAAACCGGCCCCGCGTAATCTACCCCCAACGCGCGACGCCGCCCGGATAGCTTTCCGAGGCGGTCTGAAACCGTCATCCTCAAGCCAAAGACCGCATGAGGGAGAGGCAGCCTTTCCATTGAAACGGCGATCGATTCCGAAACGGCGCGTAAGTCGTCCCGGACCGAGGACCTCCTCGACGCCGCGGATGAGGACCGCCGAGGGTTGTTCCCGGGGGCCGGTGACGAGATTGAGCATTTCGTGAACACCGTAGCACAGATAGACATACCAAACGCCGCCTGCGGCATACATCACCTCGGTGCGGGCCGTGCGCGCGCGACTGGCATGGCAGGCAAGGTCATCCTCGCCATGATAAGCCTCCGTTTCGCAGATGCGAGACCGGTGGAAAACGCCGTCGCGATCCACCGTAACAAGCATCTTCCCCAGTAATCGTCGCGCCAAGGCAACCGTATTTTTTGACCGGACGACTTTGGCTTCTAATAAAGACGACATGTGATTTTGATAGGCTGGATTTTAAGCAAACGCCCGACTATCCGTAATGCCCGCCTCCTCCCTACGCCGCAACCTGAGCCTGTCCACCTACGACGGCTTAGCGGCCACGCCAATCGTTTACTTGCTGCAACCGGGCAACTTCATCATTGCGGCCCTGCTGGTGGAGCGGTTCCACCTGCCGCCGGATCTTTACGGTCTCATCGTCTCGTTGCCCTTCTGGGGGAACTTCGCACAAGCGTTTCTCATGCCTGTCGTAAACACATGGTTGTCACCGAAAGGCGTGTCCGTGGCGTTCTCCGCACTTCAGGCCCTCTGCTGGATGGCCCTGGCGGTCATGCTTCCCTTTTTGCCGACGAATGACCCCGAAACCAGCGGCCGCTGGTTCATCGTGCTGTTCGCCGTCTCCGCCGCGATTACCTCGATGAACGGCGTGAGCTGGATGTCGTGGGTGCAGGAATGGATTCCCATGAGACTGCGCGGAAAATATTTCGGGCGGCGCAATCGCGTGCTTCAATCCGCGCAGATCCTCTTTTTGCTGGCGACAGGCCTGTTGATAAGTCGGCTCGCCGGCTCTGTGATCGCCTTCCAGTGCCTGATCTTAGGCTCGGTGCTGCTCCGTCTTGTCTCGGCGTTTTACCAACATGCAATCAAGACCGACCATTCGGAACTAACGCGCATGGAGGCAAAAGTTCCCTGGGGCGAACAGATGAGGCTGCTCATGGCCACGCCCGCCTTTCTCTGGCTCGTTGTTTACGGTGCGGGTTGGGGCTTTGCCGCATGTTGCTTCGGCCCGTTCGTCACCGTGTTCATGTATAAACACCTGGATTTTTCGGTTCAACAGGTGGGCTTCCTCGTTATCCTTGCAAGCGCAGGCGGAGCGCTTTCCTCACCGGCGTGGGGTGCGTTGTCTGACCGGTTCGGCAACAAGCCCGTGATTTTGTTCTGCATGATCGCGTTGCAGCTTCAAAACTATCTCTGGTGCTTCCTGACGCCGGCCAACTCATGGATGCTTTACGGCATGTGGGTGTTTGGCGGCACCATGGGTGCAGGCTTCGCGCTCTCGCTTTTCAATCTTCAACTGAAAGTCATACCCCAGAAGGCCAAGACCCTCGCGATAAGCGTGAACCTGGCCGTCACCTCGCTGGTGACCGCCGTGGCCCCGATCGTCGGAGGCGTCGTCTTGAGGCATCTGCTCGCCCAAAATTACAATCCACTGGATGTCTATCATCACATCTTCCTGGTGACTCCCACGCTCGCATTGCTCGCCTGCTTGATGCTCATGAAAGTGCATGAACCTACCGCCAGCCCCCTCTCCAGCGTAGTGGGCGCCATGCGCAACGTCCGCACGCTCAGCGGGCTTTTCGGCGTCAGTTTCCTGGTGGATTACATCTTCGTGAAGCCGCCCGAAAAACGGTGACCGTCGGCATATCGGGCTTATCCAGAGTCGTATTCAAAGGTCTCACGGCGGGTTTGCCTTGCCTTGCACGCCCGCCGATGCACCAAAGAAAGGCGCACGGGCTTCGTCATGAAGCCTTTGCCGCAATCCGGATTCGCATCCTCATCACTTATCATGAAAAGAAACGTTACCATCGCCGTCGTGGTCATTATTTTGGCCCTGCTATCCGTATTCGGATTCAAGTTCTACAAAGAGCAGTCTGAAAAAGCCCTCGCCGAACAACGCGACATCGCCGACAAAGCCGAGAAGTCACGCCTACAGGCCGAGGCTGACAAACGCGACGCCGCCGAAGCGGAAGCGCACCGCCTGGCCGCCCTGAAAGCCCAGCAAGAAGCGGAAGCCTCCGCCCTCCAGCTTGAAAAGCTGCGCGCCGATCAAGCCGCCGCCGAAGCCGCCCGTATCGCTGCAGAAAAAATTGCCGCCGCCGCCGAGCTCGAAACCGCCCGCCTCGCCAAGGAAAGGGAATCTCTCGACACCGAAGCCCGCCGCCAAGCCGAACTTCGAGCCAAAGATGAAGCCGCCGCCGATGCCGCCCGTCGCGAAGCTCTAGTAAAACTGGCCCAGGCGGAGCAAGAAAAGCGCGAACTCGCCGACCGTGAAGCCGCCCGCCTCGCCTCGCTCAAAGCCCAACAGGCTCTCGAAGAGCAGGCCGCCAAACGCGTCATCCTTGGCAAAACGGTCCAGCCCCCCGACTACCATCGCCGCGAGCACTACTACATGCAGATCGACATGCTAAACAACGCCTCAGCCGTTCCCACAAAAACCCCCGTCGAACCTGCGGCCCAGCCATAAACATCTCATACTAGCGAACAGGCGCCGGCTTGCACAGTCGGCGCTTTTTTGTGTCCCTAATCTAGGAACTTACAGACCCGCGATACTTTCAGGGGCCTTCAACGCCTGATCTCGTTTTTGCTGCTCTCTGAGGGCGTCTCTCGATTCCTTTGCCGAGACCTGCTGCTGCATCACGTAGTTGTCCAGCTTGGTCGAAAAAACAACAAACCAGTTGTCCTGTTGCTTGGCACGCAGCGAACCGTCCTCAAGCTCGTAGTCGTAGCCGATGCCGTTAACACCGCCACCGTCGCTGCCGCTTTTTTTCCAGGAAGAATTACCCTTATTGAGGGCCAGAATCCCGCGAACTTCAAATTCGCTCAATGAATCGCCCACGCGACGGTAGGACTCAAGGGCTGACCGCCCGCCGACAAACAACACCTCTATCTTCCAGCCGGTCTCATTGCTGAGCTGATTTGCGACCGCCGATTTCCAATATATTATCTCATGCGTGTCGGCAGGCATCATTGCCCGGATGTCCTTCAAGGGATCCTCGTCTTTTTTCCTAGGCTTTTCCTTGTCTTTCGCGGCATCCAAGACGCGAGGAAAGAGTTTTCCGAGGCCCGGTTGGAGAATGCGTTTTTCCAACGCTCCCTGGGTTTCGCCCACCCGTGCATGCAACGCACAGGGGGGAACAAGAAATCCAATGACCATCAAGACAATCGCGCCGCTATGTAAACAAGGGGTATTCACCTTAACAAATTGCAACAATCATCACGGGAGCGCTATCTTAAAAACCACTCGCACGTGCGAAGAGTTTTGCTATGGTTAAGACATCGCAAATTATCCAAATATCTCCTTGCATGCCTAGGATCAAAACCTCTTAGTTCGACGTTTTATTTATGAAAGCGACCATCAAAACCCAAGGGCAGCAGTTCGCTGTTTCCGAAGGAGACATTCTCATTGTAAACCGTTACCCGAATACGGAAGCAGGTTCGACCGTCGAGATTACCGACGTTCTTTCAGCCGGCGAAGGCGCTGATTTCAAGGTGGGCACCCCCACCCTGAGCGGAGCCTCGGTAACCGCCAAAATCCTCGAAAACAAGCGCGGCGACAAAGTCATCGTCTTTAAGAAGAAGAAGCGCAAGGGCCATGAGAAAAAACGCGGCCATCGCCAAGAACTATCCGTCATCAAGATCGAAGCCATCAAGGCCTGATCGCTCATCATTTTAACACAGGAGATATAACGTTATGGCTCATAAAAAAGGTGCAGGCTCAACAAGCAACGGTCGCGAAAGCCACTCGAAGCGTCTCGGCATCAAAAAGTTTGGCGGTCAAGCCGTCATCGCCGGAAATATCATCGTTCGTCAGCGCGGAAGCAAACTCCACGCAGGCAAGAATATCGGTATCGGCCGGGATTGGACGCTTTTCGCCCTCAAGGACGGCGTCGTCGAATTCGACAAGGTCCACCGCAAGGTGAACGTCGTCTGAGGCACTCCCAAATCATCGTTTCCACTCAAGCGCCGAGGTTCACTCCTCGGCGTTTTTTATTTTGCAGTCATCGCGACCTGAAAGCGTCATCTCCTCCAATCATATGAGTGACCGCCAGCAGGAACTCCTCCGCCAACGCCAGTTGCTCTGCGAGCGTCTTGACTGGCTGGAACGGGAAATAGCCCGGGAGGTCGGCTCCACTTCGCTATCAACGCCCAACGCCGCCGTCATCTCCCCCGTTGGCATTCTGGCGCATGCCGACTCTACCGCCTCAGACGAGGTTGTCCTGTTCAAAGACTATGCGGCGGCTGAGCGCCACGATCCGACATCTACCAAACGGGGGTGCCTGCTAGCGTTCGCCGCCGGACAGGGCCTGTTGATCGCGGCCGTGGGCACGGTCTATTTCTTTTTTTACGCCCGTCGTTAACGACTGCAGGGTTGTTTACGCGAAGGATGATGGGAAAAGAAAACTTCCCTCTTGCTCCACCCGCCAAAAACCTGAACATACTTACCTTTCCGGTGTTCGCGAGGTGCGGGCGCTGGCGATTTGTCAGACCGCAACCCTTTACGCATGCATAGTTTTTCCGAGCAGTGCCTCGACATGGCCCGATCCATTCTGGCCCACAACCTTGATTCAATCCAAGCCGACGGCACCGTTTTACCCGTCCCCGGCGAAGACCCCCGTCCTGACGAGCCGGGCCACGTGGCCTACGCCCTCGGCGAATATTACCGCGCCACCGGTGAAACCACCCTCAAGGGCTACGACCTCATCGATCTCACGGCGCGGTGTGTCACCGCCCAGATGTTCACCGAGCCCGCTACTGAAAACGGCCTAGCCTACGCCGCCCTCGGCCTACTCAGCTTTGGCCCCTCCAAAGAGCGCAACCCCGTGTGGGAACGCCTCGTCGAGGAAACCCAGGTTCGCATAGACAAACAGCTCCTTCATCGCAGCGACCACGACAATCACTGGCAGGCCTTCAACATCGCGAAGGCCGTCGCCCGTTACAGCTTCGGCCTCTCCAAGAAGGACGAGACATCTCGCCTCATCGAGCGCATG
Organism: Verrucomicrobiota bacterium; assembly: GCA_025352985.1. Classification (GTDB taxonomy): domain Bacteria; phylum Verrucomicrobiota; class Verrucomicrobiia; order Opitutales; family Opitutaceae; genus Rariglobus. Next base: position 9,653 of record JANXRL010000165.1, on the reverse strand, counting down.
GTTGATCGCATCAACCAGACCAGCTCAAACGGCTACTTCGACGACTCGACCACCGGCCTCGGCGGCAATTTCAATCTCTACGGCGTGATGACTTTTGTGTTCGTCCGCTCCGCCCTCCAGCTCCACGCCAACAGCGGCGTGCGCGACCGCAAGCTCCCCACCCTCCGCACCTACGCCGAGAAATACCTCAAGATCGCCCCCGATCTCGTCCGCGCCGATGGTCTTGGCTGGGCCTTCGGCCGCGCGGCCGGCGCCTATGGCCAGATGCACCTCATCTCGCTCATCCTTCAGGGACTGCGCGACGGCTGGATTCTCGACGAGCAGAAATCAAAATACTTCGACGTCCTCCGCCGCCTCTTCGTGTTTTTCTACCAGACCTATCTGGACCAAGAGCACGGCTTCCTCGACCTGCGGGACGACGAACGCACCGCCTACGGCCACCACACCACGCGCATGGCCAACTTCGACGCCGCGCGTTACCTCTCCCAATGGTCGCGCCTCGCCAAGACCGTGCAGGTCCCCACCGGCGCCAAACCCGAGCCTGCCCGCACCGTCGGCCGCTTTGTCATGTTCGACAAATCCAACCGCAAGGAACAGGGCCTCTTCCTTTACCGCGACGCCGAGAGCGGCCTTCACGCGCAGATTCCGCTCATCAGCTCCGGCTCGCGCCTCACCAGCGACTCGCTGCCCTTCCCTCATTGCCCGGGCGTGTTCGACTGGCCCAATAACGTTTACATGCCCGTCATGCTCCCCGAGCTGACCTTCAATGTCGGCGGCATCGAGCAGGTTACTCTCCCCGCCTTCTACGGCAAGAACTGCGTCACCGGCCTCGGCCAAAAAAACAGCTTCTACTTCAAATACGACCAGCCCGACCTCATCAGCACCAAGGAGGAAATCCTGAAGAACCTTGGCAGCGTGAAGGTCCAGTGGAATTTCTCGGGCTCGAAGATCGGCTGCACGTTCATTTACACGGTGAAACAGCAGGTCGAACTCACCAAGTTCCGCTACGTGCTGGCCATCGCCGCCCCCCACTCCAAATACCGCGTCAGCGGAGCCCTCGCGCTCGGTCCCCAGGGTCATCGCTGCACCGTGCAGAAGGATGATTTCCAAGGAGTGTGGCAGGAGACCGAGGTCGTCAGCGCCGACCCTGTTTACCGCACCAACTACGGCAAGATCCACTATCTCCAGCACCTCGTGCGCGACCACCCGCTCGTCATGCGTCCCGGCCAGTCCTATCACTTGACCGTAAACTTCGATCCCGACGTTGCCCACATCGACGGCTAAAAATTAATGGGTAATGGGTTATGAGTATATTAATCTCCGAACTACTCACAACTCACTACTTGCAATGCTCTCTCGACGCATCATCCCTTGTCTCGACGTCACCAACGGCCGCGTGGTGAAGGGCGTGAAGTTTCAGGAACTACGTGACGCTGGCGACCCTGTCGCCTGCGCCAAGGTCTACGACACACAGGGCGCGGACGAGCTGGTCTTCCTCGACATCACCGCCTCCAGCGACGGCCGCGGCATCATGCACGACGTCGTCGCCCGCACCGCCGAACAGTGCTTTATGCCGCTCACCGTGGGCGGCGGCCTGCGCTCCGTCGAAGACATCGAAAAGATGCTCAAGGCCGGCGCCGATAAGGTCTCTCTCAACACCTCCGCCATAAACACCCCGCAGCTCATCGCCGACGCCTCCCGCCGCTTTGGCGCGCAGTGCATCGTGGTCGCCATCGACGCCCGCTGCGAACCCGACGGCAAATCCTGGCGCGTGTTCACCCACGGCGGCCGCAACCCCACCGAGCTGAACGCCGTGGACTGGGCGCGCCGCGCCGTCGAGCTCGGCGCAGGCGAGATACTCCTCACCAGCATGGACTGCGACGGTATGAAGACCGGCTACGACTGCGCCCTCACCCGCGCCGTGAGCGACGCGGTCACCGTGCCCGTCATCGCCAGCGGCGGCGCCGGGGAACTCTCCCATTTTGCCGACGCCATCACCGATGGACACGCCAGCGCGGTGCTCGCCGCCAGCCTGTTCCACTTCGGCACGCTCACGATTCCGCAGGTGAAAACCTATTTGGCCGCGCACAACGTGCCTGTTCGCCGCTAAGAAAGGCGCGCTCAGGTCGCCGTCTCGATTTTTGGCGCCACTGCCGGCTCTTCCATTTTCTTCGGACCGCCTACCAGCGCGCCCAACTGCTCTTGGATCGACATGAAAAACTCCGGGCTGAGCTCGCCCGCGGGGACTTCGTAGATCCGCTTCGTCTTGGCGTGCTCGTAAACCGCTCGCTTCCCGTCCGCCGTGCGTCCCTTGGGGCGCAGTAGGCGCTTGCGCTCCAGCATCAACGCGAGGAACTGCACGAGCCGCTCGTTTTCGGGGGCGAGCTCCACCGCCGGGTCCGCCAGCGTCACGAAAAGGTTTTCTGCGGTCAGCTTGAGTTCGCGCTCGGGATTCTCTCCCGCCTTGCGCGGCTTGAAGACATGCGCCCACTGGCAGGCGACAAAGCCCGACGGCGCGAACTCCGCCCGCACGGATTCCAGAATATCAAGCCGCACAACCTCCACCGAGGCCTCGTTGCGGATGAGGAAACTGATCACGCGGTCGCCTTCCTTGAACGTCTGGCCGGAAAAATGACAGGCGAGGGCGAGGGGCTGCAGATTCAATTCCATGGGCTTTCTTGTTTACTTCCCCAGGGTGCAGACGCTAGCAAATTTGCGCACAGCACGAATGAACGGACGTCTTATCGCCATCGGCGACATCCACGGGTGTCACCAGGAGTTTGCAGAGCTTCTGGAACGCCTCTCCCTCACCAAGGATGACAGGCTGGTTCTCCTCGGAGATCTGGTGAATCGCGGCCCCGACAGCTGCCGGGTTATCGACCTCGCAAAGCAACACAACGCGCTCTCCCTGCTGGGCAACCACGAGCTTCGCCTCTTAAACTACCGCCGCACGAAGGAGCCCTACAACAACAGGGACGCCGACGCGGAGACGTTCGCCAAACTCCGCCCCGAGGACTGGGCATATCTTGAGACCATGCCGCTTACGCACTACGTCGAGGAGTTGAACACTGTATTCGTGCACGGCGGCTTTCTCCCGAACGAGCCTTGGCAACGCCAGCCCGCCTCCGTGGTCACTCGCATCCAAGTCGTGGACAATGATGGCAACCCCGGCAAACGCGCGGAATCCCCCGAGTCTCCCCCGTGGGCCGATCTCTGGAACGGCCCGCCCTTCGTCGTTTACGGCCACACCCCGCGGCCCGATATCTACAAGCTCAAGTGGTCCGTAGGCATCGACACCGCCTGTGTGATGGGCGGCCACCTCACCGCCTACATCCTGCCCGAAAAACGGTTCGTGCAAGTGAAGGCCCGCCGCCGCTATTTTCCCTGACCATGGCCACCACACCCTCCCCCGTTTCGGGCGTTCTGCTCATCTGCGTGGATCTCCAGCCGCCCTTCCTCAAGGTGATGCCCGACGCGAACACATTACTCAAACGCTGCGCCTTCGCCATCGAGGCGGCCACCGGCCTCGGCATTCCCGTGGCCTTCACCGAACAGTTGCCCGCCAAGCTGGGCGGCACCGATCCAGAGCTGCTCAAACTCGCCCCGAGCGCGGACGTTCACGCCAAAAACACCTTCTCCGTCTTCGCGGACGACGGCATTCGCGACGCCCTCCGTGCGCAGGACATCGAACACGTCATTCTCTGCGGTCTAGAAACCCCCGTGTGTATTTACCAGACGGCCCTAGGCGCGCTTGAGGCGAACATCCAAGCCACCGTGCTCACCGATGCGATCGGCGCCCGCCGACCCGGCGACGCCACCGCCTGCCTTTCGGCTCTGGCGCGCAGCGGTGTTCATCTGCTGCCGGGCGAGACGATTTTTTATTCGCTGCTGCACGATGCCGCGCACCCGTTCTTTAAAGATTTCACCAAGCTGGTCAAAAAATACTCCTAAGCCATGTCCGACGCCGCCTCCCTGCTTTCCGTCCGCGAACTCAAGGCCCTCGCCGAAGACGCGGGCAAAGCTTTCGCCAGCGTGCTGGTCGTCAAAAAGCTCGCGGGCAAGACCGCCTCCAACGGCAACCCCTTCCTCGTGGTCGAGCTAGGCGACCGCACCGGCTCGTTCGGTTGCACGGTGTTCAGTGACGGCGCGGTTTTCGATGCCATCAAGTCCGCCGGCGAAGGCGGCGTGCTCCGCATCGAAGGCCGAGTGGACTACTACCAAGGACGCTTCTCCCCCAAACTTCTTAAAGTGGTCGCCCTGAGCGAAGAGGAACTGGCCGCCCCAGGACTCATTGACAACCTCGTCGAAGTCGCGCCCGAGTCGGCGGAGGTCTTGTGGGCGGAGCTTCAGGCCTTCATCGAAGGCATCGGTCACGACGAACTGCGGATGACCGTGCGCAGCGTCTTCGAGGACGTGGGCGAAACCTTCCGCTGGAGTCCGGCGGCGGTTTCGATGCACCACGCCTACCGTCACGGCCTGCTTGAGCACACCATCCACATGGCCCGCGTCTGCAAGGCGCTGCTGCCGCTCTACCAAGAAGTGGACGCCGACCTCGCGATGGCGGGCATCCTCCTTCACGACACCGGCAAAACCGTGGAATACCAAGGCACCCTCGCGACCAAGCGCAGCCGCAAGGGCATCCTCCAAGGGCACGTCGTGCTCGGCTACCAACTCGCCCGCAAGGCCGGCATCAAGGCCCGCCTTGATCATGACCGCTTGGAACGCCTGGAGCACATCATCCTAAGCCACCAAGGCGAACCCGAGTGGGGTGCGGCGGTTTATGCGGCGACGCCCGAAGCCGTCTTCGTTTCAATGATCGACAATCTCGACGCCAAGATGGGCATGGTCCAGCGAACGCTCCGCCAGGCCAACGAACAGGACGAATTCTCCGAGCGCCTGCCAGGGCTGAACACGGCTCTGCTAACGAAGCCGATCGCGTGACCGAACCCGCTGGCCGGAGGCGCAAAAAAGGCGGAGGCATTTGCAGCCTCCGCCTTTTGAGTGATGAATCGTAAGACGCTCAGGTCATGCCCTTGATGATGCCGATGATGGGCAGGAACAGCGCGATGACGATGGTTCCTACCACCACGGCCATGAACACGATCATGATCGGTTCGATGATCGAGGTGAGGCCGGCAACAGCGTTGTCCACTTCTTCGTCGTAGGTGTCGGCGACGCGGTTGAGCATCTCGGGCAGCGCGCCAGTTTCCTCGCCGACCTCGATCATGGAGGTGACCATGTTGGGGAAAACCTTGGTGGATTCGAGAGGCTTGGCGACGTTGTCGCCCTCCTTCACGCGATCATGGACAAGGCTGAGGGCATTGGCGACATGAACGTTGCCCGAAGTGTCACGGGTGATGATGAGGGCCTGCAGGATAGGCACGCCCGAAGCGAGGAGCGTCCCCAGCGTGCGCGTGAAGCGGCCAATAGACGCCTTGAGGAAAAGTGGCCCGATGGCTGGCGACTTGATGAGCAGCCAATCGACCACAAACGTGCCCTTGGCCGTGCGATGCCAAGCCTTGAAGGAGAACCAACCGGCCACGATGATGCCGATGGTCACAAGGATGTTGTGCTTAATGAAATTGCTAAAGCCGATGACCATAAGGGTCAGACCGGGCATCGCTTGGCCCTTGAGCAGACCCTGGAAGATTTTCTCGAATTGCGGCACCACGAAAACCATCAGCGCGGAAACAATCGCTACCGCGACAAAGACGATGATAACGGGATAGGTCATGGCGGCCTTGACCTTACCCTTGATCTTCTCGGCCTTCTCCATGAATTTGGCCAGACGATCAAGCACCGTGCCAAGCACGCCGCCCGCCTCGCCCGCCTTCACCATGTTGACGTAAAGGCGGTCAAATACCTTAGGGTGCTGAAGGAGCCCGTCCGAAAAATTACCACCCGAACGAATACTTTCCACCAAGGTGTCGATGATTTCCTTGAACGCTGGGTTTTTCTCCTGGCGCCCCAAGGTCTCCAGACTGCGCATGATGGGCATGCCGGCATTTACGAGCGTCGAGAGCTGGCGGGTAAAAATCGTGAGGCCCGAAGTGCTGATGACACGGCCGAATGTCATGCCGCCCTTTTTCTTTTTGACGGGGCCGGGGCCGGAAGCAGCCGCCATGGTGGGGCCACCGACTTTGCGGGGGTCCTTGGGGGGGGACTTACCTGCACCATCGGGTGCGAGCGAGGTGGGCAGCAGTCCCATGGCCTTCAATTCGATGGACGCTTGCTCAGGCGTGGCGCTTTCGACGGTGCCTTTCTTTTCTTTTCCGGATGTCGACTCGATGGCGGTATAGCTAAATTTGGGCATAGGATTAAGGGGTGACTAAGTTTGAAAGTGCGGGCTTTAACCCGGGAGTCCATAGCGGAAGCACGCCCGCATCAGGTATACTTGATAACTTCCTCGATGGAGGTGGCACCGTCAAAAATGGACCTCAGACCGTCATCGCGGAGGGTTCGCATGCCCTGTTCCAAAGCCTTTTGCTTGATGACCATAGTGGAGGCGCGCTCGACCACGAGATCGCGGATCGACTCGCTCAGGCGGAGCCATTCGTAAACGCCCATGCGGCCCCGATAACCGCTGTCGCTGCAATGTTCGCAGCCGCGACCGTAGAAAAATTCGCGATTGCCAATGTCCACGGGATCGATGCCCAACTGCTGGAGAAGCGCAGCCGGCGGCTCGTAGGGCGTGCGGCAATTCTTGCAGATGCGTCGCACGAGTCGCTGCGCGAGCACGGCCTCCAGTGAGGAAGCGATGAGGAAGGGCTCCACGCCCATGTCCACCAGGCGGGTGACCGCGCCGGGCGCGTCGTTGGTGTGCAGAGTGGACAATACCAAGTGACCGGTAAGCGAGGCTTGGATGGCGATCTGCGCGGTTTCCAAATCTCGAATCTCACCCACCATGATCACGTCGGGGTCTTGACGGAGGAAGGAGCGAAGCGCGGCGGCGAACGTGAGGCCGACGGCGTGGTTAACCGGCACCTGCATGATGCCCTCAATCTCATACTCCACAGGGTCTTCCGCCGTAAGCAGTTTGAGGTCGGTGGTGTTTATGACGCGAAGGGCGCTGTAGAGAGTCGTCGTCTTACCGGAGCCGGTTGGGCCCGTGACGATAAAAATGCCGTTCGGACGATGGATGATGTCGTTGATGCCCTCGAATACATCCTTGGGCATGCCGAGAGACGTGATGTCGAGTTGCACGGCCGACTGGTCGAGCACACGGAGCACCACGGACTCACCAAACTGAGTCGGCAGCGTGGACACGCGCAGATCGACCGACCGGCCGCCAAGCGTCAACTTGATGCGTCCGTCCTGCGGGATGCGGCGTTCGGCGATGTTGAGATTGGCGAGAACCTTGACGCGAGAGGTGATGGGCAGGGCGAGGTGCTTGGGCGGCGGCGCCATTTCGTAAAGCGAACCGTCGATGCGGTAGCGGATCTTGAATTCATGTTCGAACGGCTCGAAGTGGATGTCGGAGGCCTTGTCACGGATGGCCTGGCCGATCACGAGGTTGACGAATCGGATGATCGGGGTCTGCCCGGCCATGGACTCCAGGTCGTGCTCCGACAACTCCTTGTTGCCTCCGCCTGCGCCGTCGTGGTCGTCGCTGGATAACTCCTTGAGGAGATCATCCACGGTGGTTTCATCATCGCCGTAGTGGAGTTTTAACATGCCCTCGATACGCACGGGGTCGCCGACCACCAGGCGGATGTCTTTACCCAACGCGAAGGTGAGGTCGTCGATGACCTGATTATTGAAAGGATCACTGGCTAGCAAATCGATGCTTTGCGCATCCATGCGGATAGGAACCACGCCATACATGCGGGCCAGATTTCCCTGAAGGGCGCCGATTACCTCACCGGGAATCTCGCCCGGCGAACCGTCAAGGTATTCGTAGCCCAACTGACCGGCTACTTTTTGGAGCAAAACAGATTTCTCGACTATGCCCATCTCGACGAGCAGATCGGCAAGCGACTTTCCGGTGGCCTTGTGCTCTTCGTTGAGGTCGTTGAGGGTTGAGGGTGCGACGAGATGATGGTCGCGACAAAGTTCCAGAATAGCTTGGCTGTGGCTCTCGAACATAGGGATAGTGCTTTGGCCGGTGGGCTGAAAAAGATAAAAATTAAACTTGGCGAAGCTGTGCACCCATCGCGAGAAGCTTCTCGCGCATGACAATGGAATCCTGGGCTTTTTCTAAAGCTTCGTCGGGAGTGATGAGGTTGCGGTTGACCAATCCCATCAAGTGGGAATCTAGAGTAATCATGCCCAGTGCCGCGCCCGTCTGGATGTCGGACGAGATGCGGAAGGTCTTGTTTTCGCGGATGAGCGAGGCGATCGAGGTAGTGTTGACCATGATCTCGTAGCTGGCGATGCGCCCGCCACCGATTTTCTTGCACAACACCTGGGAAATGACCGCCACGATAGAGGACGCGAGCTGAGTGCGAATCATGTCCTTCATGTTGGCGGGGAAAGCATCGACGATGCGGTCTATGGTCTTGGCCGCTCCGTTGGTGTGGAGCGTGCCGAAGACTAGGTGCCCGGTTTCGGCCGCGCTGATCGCGGCCTCTATGGTTTCAAGATCGCGCATTTCACCCACCAGCACGATATCGGGGTCCTGACGGAGCGCCCGGCGGATCGCCTCCGAAAAGCTCGGCACGTCCACACCCACCTCGCGCTGCGTCACGATGCAGTGCTTGTGGTTGTGATAATACTCGATCGGATCCTCGATCGTGATGATATGACCATCGCGGTTTTCGTTGATGTAGTTTACCATCGACGCGAGCGTGGTGGACTTGCCAGAGCCAGTTGGACCCGTGACAAGAACAAGCCCGCGCGGGCGATAAAGGAGTTCGCGTATCTTGTCGGGCAGGCCGATGTCGCGCAGGCCAAACATCTTGTTGGGAATCTGCCGAAGCACGAGACCGTAACTGCCCTTGGATTTGAGCACGCTCACGCGGAAACGAGCCTTGTCGAGAAACGCGAAACCGAAGTCCGCACCGCCATTGAGCTTTACGTTTTGCTGGTGGTTGTCGGGCGTGATCGACAACATCAACTTTTCCGTGTCGGGCGGCGTGAGCACGGGGCCCTCAATGGGAACCATGCTGCCGCTCATGCGCAGCGTGGGGGGCTGCCCCACTTGGATGTGAAGGTCGGACGCGCCTTGATCGACCACCAGTTCCAGCAGTTCGTTCATCTCGTAGCTCATGATTTTGGAATGTTCGGGCGGACTTAGTTGGCGTCGCCCACGGTAATCGAAACGACTTCCTCGATGGTGGTCTGCCCGGAAGTCACCTTGCGAATGCCGTCCTCGCGCATGGTGCGCATGCCCAGAGCCCGGGCCTTGTCGCGCAGCTTTGAGGTGCCTGCGTTGTCGTAGATCATACGCTGGATTTCCTCGTTAACGACGAACATTTCAAAGATACCGATGCGGCCGCGGAAGCCGGTCGCGTTGCAATTGGGACAACCTTCGCCGTGCATAAAAGTGGCCGAGGCGGCCTGCTGCGCGCTGATGTTAAGCGAACGCAGCTCCTTGGAATCGGGGGTGTAGGGTTTCTTGCACTGCTTACATATCTTGCGGGTGAGGCGCTGTGCAACGGCCGCGCGGAGCGAGGTCGAGACGAGGAACGGCTTCACGCCGATGTCGATGAGGC
>JANXRL010000145.1 GCA_025352985.1 Verrucomicrobiota bacterium | reverse complement strand
TCATTTATAAGCTGTCGATATACGGTCATAAGCTGGACGTCGTTTTTACCGGGGGACCGGCCACCAGATATAAAGGAAAAAATACACCAGCACGGGGTTTTCGTGAGCGTCACCGGCGTGCTGGTGTATTTTTTCCTTTATATCTGGTGGCCGGTCCCCCGGTAAAAACGACGTCCAGCTTATGACCGTATATCGACAGCTTATAAATGAGTCATCCATTCGCGCGCTCACTGAAGCCCAGAAAAAATCCTTGTGGTTTTATAGCTTGAAATGCCCCCCCGCTTGCCGACGCTCAATCGCTTGTAATTCCGTGGCAAACCACGGGCAATTTCCGCATCCGGTCACATGAGTCTTTACTCTCCCTCCCGCTCCACTCTTCGCCGCGTTACTTCATGCGCGGCGGTCGCCGTCATGCCGCTGTTTTTAGGCGGCTGGTTGAACTGGCTCTCCGGCCACCAATCCACCATCGACGTCGCCGGCCCCGTGGCCAAATCCCAGCTCAATGTCTTTTACGTCACCGTCTGGGTCACCGGTATCATCTTTGTCCTCGTCGGAGGCGTGCTCGCCTACGCCACCTTGAAATACAGGGCGCGCAACGCTGCCGACGAACACGCGCCCACCCCACCGCAGGGCCACGGCAATCCGCTCATCGAACTCGGCCTCATCGCCGCCTCCGTTCTCGCTCTCGTCTTCATCGCCGTCCCGACCCTCAAGGCCATCTGGTATGACTACGATGTCCCCGCCGCCGAGAAGCAGAACGCCCTCGAAGTCACCGCGACCGGCTACCAATGGTGGTTCAAGTTTGAGTATCCCTCCGAGCAGATCGACGGCGCCGGCCCCCTCACTACCGCCAACGAACTCGTCATCCCCGCCGGCCGCGCCGTTAGCATCAACCTGCGCACGACCGATGTCATCCACTCCTTCTGGGTTCCCAAGCTAGCCGGCAAGGTGGATATGATCCCCAACCGCGGCAACCACCTCTGGCTCAAAGCGGACACTCCCGGCTACTTCTGGGGCCAGTGCGCCGAGTATTGCGGCGAAGACCACGCCGTCATGCGCTTCCGCGTCATCGCGCTCAGCGCGGCCGACTATGCCACCTGGCTCGCCAACCAAAAAGCCCCCGCCCGTGCCGTCGCCGCGCCAGACGCCGCCGCCCCCGCGCAACCGGCGGCATCCGCCTATGTTTTCAAAAAAACCGGCCTCAACGCCCCCGGCTGGAGCGCCGCCTTCGACGCCGACCCGCTCGCCGCCTGGGGGAAGCAACAGCAGCCCGACGCCAACGAAAACCCCGTGCTCATCGCCAAAGGCCGCGAACTTTTCACCGCCAAGACCTGCGTTACTTGCCACGCGGTCCGCGGCAGCGAAGGAGGCGGCGCTCCGTTCGCCCCCGAACTCACCCACATCGGCAGCCGCTCGACCATCGCCGCCGGCCTGCTCGAAAACAACGCGCAAAATCTCCACCGCTGGATCACCCGACCCAATGAGGTCAAACCCGGCAACAAGATGTATATGGGCGTTCCCATGGGTGGCGGCAGCGTCATGAACGGCTACATGAAATCCGAGGAAGGCCACCTCACTCCCAATATCTCCGTCAGCGATGACGAAGCTCCCGCCCTCGTCGCCTACCTGCTCAGTCTTAAATAATTTTCCCGCCCGCTACCGTCACACATCATGGAAGCCACTCCCCCCGCCGCCCACGCCGGCTTCGAAACCCACACCGCCCCCAAGCGCTCGTGGCTGTTCACCCGTCCCACCGCCAAGACTGGCCTCGTAAGCTGGCTCACCACGGTGGATCACAAGAAGATCGGCCTGCTCTACGGCATCTCCGCGCTGTTCTTCTTCCTCGTAGGCGGCTTTGAGGCGCTGCTCATCCGCATTCAGCTCGCGATCCCCAACAACACGTTCATCTCGCACCAGACCTACAACGAGATGTTCACGATGCACGCGACCACGATGATCTTCCTCGCGGTCATGCCCCTCTCGGCCGCGTTCTTCAACTACATCATGCCGCTGCAAATCGGCGCGCGTGACGTGGCCTTCCCCCGCCTCAACGGCTTCGCCTTCTGGGTATTTCTCGTCGGTGCGATCATCCTCAACATCGGCTGGTTCGTGAAGTCCGGCGCGCCCGACGCCGGGTGGTTCGGCTACGCGCCGCTCACTAGCAAGGCTTACTCCGACCAGTTCGGCGGCGACATGTCCACCGACCTCTGGATCATGGGCCTGCAGATCCTCGGCGTCTCCTCTGTCGTCGGCTCGCTAAACTTCATCGTCACCATCATCAACATGCGCGCGCCCGGCATGACCATGATGCGCCTGCCGGTCTTCACCTGGATGACGTTGTTCACCGCGTTCCTCATCATCCTCTCCTTCCCCGCCATCACCATCGCGCTCGTGGAGCTGATGATGGACCGCTCCTTCAACACCAATTTCTTCGAGGCCGCCGCCGGCGGTCTGCCGATTCTCTGGCAGCACCTCTTCTGGATCTTCGGACACCCCGAGGTTTACATCCTGATCTTGCCCGCGATGGGCATCATCTCGGAGATTCTGCCCACCTTCTCTCGCAAACCGCTCTTCGGCTATCCGATCATCGTTTTCTCCGGTGCGACCATCGGCTTCCTCGGCTTCGGCGTGTGGTCCCACCATATGTTCACGACTGGCATGGGCTCCGTCGCGACCGCCGCGTTCTCCCTTATGACGATGGCCATCGCCGTGCCCACGGGCGTCAAGATCTTCAACTGGATCGGCACCCTCTGGGGCGGCCACCTCCAAATGCGCACGCCCATGATGTTCGCCCTCGGCTTCGTGTGGATGTTCATGTTCGGCGGATTCTCCGGCATCATGCATTCCGCCGCCCCCGCCGACGCCCAGCAGCAGGACAGCTACTTCGTCGTCGCCCACTTCCACTACGTGCTCATCGGCGGCTCGGTCTTCGGGTTGCTCGCCGGCATCCACTACTGGTTCCCGCTCATCTTCGGACGCAAGGTTTCCGAGTTCTGGGGCAAGCTCTCCTTCTGGCTAATCTTCATCGGCTTTAATGTGACCTTCTTCCCGATGCATTTCCTCGGGTTGAACGGCATGCCCCGCCGCACCGCCGTTTACGACGGCAACATGGGTTGGAACGACGCCAACCTCGTCGCCACCATCGGCGCCTTCATCCTAGCCATCGGCATCGGCGTTTATTTCGCCGTGATGATCCGCACCTACTTCAAGGGCGAAAAGGTCAGCATCGATCCATGGGATGCCCGCACACTTGAATGGTCGTTGCCCACGCCTCCGCCCGAGCACAATTACGACGTCCTCCCGACGGTCCATGCCCGCGACGCCTACTGGTATGAGAAGACTCACAAGGATGAGATCGCCAAGGAGCACGCTGAGCACGCCAAGGCCGAGGCCTCCCATGGAGGCATCCACATGCCCAGCCAGTCTTGGTTCCCCATTCTGGCCGCCGTCGGCCTGCTGGTCGGCGCGATCCTCTTCGTGAACCACCTCTTCCTCTGGTCGATCATCGGCGGCGGGATCTTCGTCCTCGCCGTTTACTTCTGGGCCGCTGAAGGCCCCGGCGGCTACCACGTCCACCTCGATTCCAAAGACGGTCACGGCCACGACAAACATTAATTCAGAAACGTAGGAGCCCATTTATGGGCGATTCACAAACCGCAAGATTCCGGTCTATCCATCGCCCATAAATGGGCTCCTACAACAAGCACTCTCCCTTCACAGCATGAGCACTCACTCGGCCACCGGCGCCATCGATCATCACACCGACCCCACCACTACGACGGGCATTCCTAACAAGAAGCTCTTCATGTGGGCCTTCCTCGCGTCGGACTGCATGTTTTTCGGAACGCTCATCTCGACGCATCTCATCTATCGCCTCCACGCGACCCCTAACGCGCCCGATCCCAAGAAGCTTTTCTCGATGGATCTCACGTTATTCGCGACGTTCGTGCTTCTCATCTCCTCGCTGTTTGTCGCGCTCGCCGTCAACGCCAGCCAGAAGGGCAGCGTCAAGAGCGTCCGCCGCATGCTCATCGGCACGATCGTCTTCGGACTTACTTTCCTGAGCTGCCAAGTGTTCGAATACGGCAATTTCCTAGCCGAGGGCCTCACGCCCTCCGGCAGCATGTTCGGCACGACCTTCTACACCCTCACCGGCACGCACGGCTGCCACGTTGCTATCGGCGTCCTCTGGCTCACGCTGATGTATATCCGCACCTTCAAGCCCGCTGATGAACGCCCTTGGGTGCTCCGCTCCCTCGGCCACTTGGTCGTCTTCGCCGCTGTCGCGGTCTCATGCGTGGTAATCCTCGTCAGCTCGGCCCACGCCGTCGAAGAGCACGGCCTCACCCTCGGAGCCCTCGCCCACGCCGGCCAGCATAACATCCTGGTGATAGCCATCGCTCTCATCGGACTCGCCGTCCTAGGATGGCTCGCACGCACCCGCAAGACGGTCGATTTCGGCGAGGCCAACGCCATCGATATCGAATCACTCGGCCTCTACTGGCATTTCATCGACATCGTGTGGATCGTGATCTTCACCGTCGTTTACCTGCTCGAATTCCTCTGATCCCTCCCATGAGCGCACCCTCTCCCACCCTCGTGATCGGCCGCGACGCCCCCCAGGAAAGCAAGTTCCACCTGCTCGTGCAGATGGCGATGGTCCTCGCCGTCATGACCGGCATGGAAGTCCTGCTGGTCTACCTGCCTCTGGCCAAATGGATCATCATCACCGGCCTGATGACGCTCCTCACCATCAAATTCATCATCGGCATCTTCCTCTTCATGCACCTGAAGTGGGACAAGCTTTTTTGCACCATCCTTTTTTTCATCGGCCTGATTCTGGCCGGTGGCACCGCCGCCGCCCTGCTCGCGCTCTTTAACGACCACGACAGCGTGCCGCTCACGTCGAAGGATCTTACAGTCATCACCGTCGTCCAGACGGTTAAGTCCGTCTGATGTCCGCGCCGCCACACGGGCGGCGGTTATCGCGCCCTCCCTGCAATGATCGACTGGCGCCACTGGCATAACGAACCCCACCTCATCGGAGGGCTCATCCTTTTTGCCTGGCTCTACGCGATTCTCACAGGACCCCTGCGTGAAAAACTCGCACCCGGCACTGCCTATCCGGCCAGGAAAGCCGGCATGTTTTACAGCGCGCTAATAATCTTCTATCTGGCGGTCGGATCACCGCTCGACCAGGCAGGCGAACGATTCCTTCTCAGCGCCCACATGGTGCAGCATGCGCTTCTCATCTACCCGGCGGCAGTCCTCATGCTGCTCGCACTTCCGGACTGGCTAGTGCGTCCCGTCACCGCTCAACCATCCCTGCGACATCTGCTGGGGTTTCTCACGCGCCCCCTGGTTTGCGGACTCGTCTACATCCTAACCTATTCCATCTGGCATGTGCCTGCACTCTACGACTGGGCGCTGCAAAACCGCTGGGTTCACATCCTCGAACACATCATGTTCTTCGGCGCGGCGCTGTTTTACTGGTGGCCGCTACTCAGCCCGTCCAAGGAGTTTCCTCCCATCCGCCCCGCCGGCCAGATGCTTTACCTCGTCGCTGTCGTAATAGGCATGACCCCCGTCTTCGCCTACATCGCGTTCTCCGACGACGTGCTCTACCCCACCTACGCCTACGCCCCGCGATTAACCTACTTTCCGAACTTCTCACCGATGGACGACCAGTTGTTCGGCTCGATCATCATGAAAGTCGGCGGGATGGGCGTGACTTTCATCGCCTTCTTCACGTGCTTCTACCGCTGGTATCAGTCCAGCGAGGGCAAGAGGAGCTAAGCCGCTCGGCTGGGACACAAAAACCGGTCCGGAAATTCCGGACCGGCATTGTTCAAAGAAACGAGCCGTGGAGTTTAGACCTCAGGCCGTCACCGGGGCAACGAGGCCCTCGATGGAATCGCTCTCGACATCGACATCGGCAAACAGCCACGAGGACAGGTAGCGCTCGGTCGAAGATGGGACGATCACGACGATTTTCTTACCCGCGTTCTCAGGACGCTTCGCAAGTTCGAGGCCGGCGAAAATGGCCGCCCCCGAAGAGATGCCGACCGGAATGCCGTCGAGCTTGATGACCTGCTTCGCGACCGGGCCGGACTGGTCTTCCTTCACCTGGATGATCTCGTCGATGATCTTGGTGTTGAGCACGGCGGGGATGAAGCCAGCGCCGATACCCTGCAACTTGTGGGGGCCAGGCGCGCCACCGGAGAGAACAGGCGAACCGGCGGGCTCTACCGCGACGATCTTCACGCCGGGGTTCTTGGCTTTGAGCACTTCGCCAATACCCGTGATGGTGCCGCCGGTGCCGACGCCGGAGACAACGAAGTCCACCTGGCCGTCGGTATCGTTCCAGATTTCGAGGGCGGTAGTCTTGCGATGGATCTCGGGATTATCGGGATTAGCGAACTGCTGCAGGATGACGCTGTTCGGGATCTGCTTGTTCAGTTCCTCGGCCTTGGCGATAGCCCCCTTCATGCCTTTCGGCCCTTCGGTGAGAATGAGCTTGGCGCCGAGAATCTTGAGGAGCTTGCGGCGCTCGAGGGACATCGTCTCGGGCATGGTAAGGATGAGCTTGAGACCCTTGGCGGCGGCGACGAAGGCCAGCGCGATGCCGGTGTTGCCGGAGGTCGGCTCGATGAGCGTGGTGTCCTTGTTGATGCGGCCGGACTTCAAAGCCTCTTCGATCATGGCGTTGCCGATGCGATCCTTGACGGAGGAGAGAGGGTTGAAGAACTCCAGCTTGAGCAGCACTTCAGCCACGGCCCCATGGGCGGCAGCGGTGCGGTTGAGACGGACCAAGGGGGTATTGCCGATGGTCTCGGTGATGTTGTTGTAGATACGAGCCATAATATTTCTTTGGTTAACAGGCGCAGTTTTTGACGATGTGGAAAAACGAGGGAAAGTGAAGCGGGGACTTAAATCGCGTAGTCCTCGGCAAACGTGCGGCTGCGGCGCACGCGGAGTAACACGGGATCGTCAACGGAGAGTTCCAACTCTTCGAGCCGCTGGCGACTGAGCTCGACGTCGATGTATTCCGAAGAGCCGCGCAATACCGTGATGCGGGCGATAGAGCCGGCCGCGTGGATCGAACGCACGACCGCCAGCTCCCCCTCCGTCTCGGTGCCTGCGCGGTGGCGGACGACTTCGAGTTCATGCGGGCGCACGAAGGCGGTTTTCTTGGCCTCGTCGATAATAGGCGAATCGCTCTCGTCTGCGGAAATGCCGCGCCATGGGAGCTGGAGTTTGTTCACGTTGCCCAGAAATTGATAAACAAACGGCGTGGCCGGATGGTCATAGACATCCTGCGGGCTGCCGACTTGCTCGACCTTGGCGTTGTTCATCACGATGACCTCGTCGGCGATTTCCAACGCCTCCTCCTGGTCATGGGTGACGAAGACAGTGGTGATGCCAATCTCGTCCTGAAACTGGCGCAGCCAGCGGCGGAGCTCCTTGCGGACCTTGGCATCGAGCGCGCCAAAAGGTTCGTCGAGCAGGAGAACCTTGGGCTCGACCGCGAGGGCGCGGGCTAGGGCGATGCGCTGGCGCTGGCCGCCCGACAGTTGCGTTGGAAAACGCTTCCCGAGAGCCTCGAGTTGCACGAGCTTCAAAAGCGTGTTCACCCGGTCCGCGATCTCCGACTTGGAGGGACGGTCCCTGCGCTTGCGGACGGTGAGACCGAAGGCGACGTTCTCCGCCACGGTCATGTGGCGGAAGAGCGCGTAGTGCTGGAACACGAAGCCGACGCCCCGCTTGCCGGCGTCCACATTGGTGACATCCTCGCCGTGAAATTCGATACGGCCACTGCCCTCGTCGGGAAACTCCAAGCCGGCGATGATGCGAAGGAGTGTAGTCTTGCCCGAACCCGACGGCCCGAGGAGCGCGACGAGCTTTCCATCCGGCACGTTGAGATCCACGCCGCTGAGCGCGGTGTAGGTGCCGAAGGTTTTTTTGATGTTCTGGGCGATGATGCTCATTCAGGAAAAACAGGAAATCGAAAGCGGGGGCGAAGGGTCTGGTTGCTCAGCCCTTGTGACTGGTCGCATAGCGCCACTCGACGAAAGATTTGAGGACAAGCGTGAAAATTGCCAGCAAGGCAAGCAGTGAGGCCATCGCAAAAGCGGCGGCAAAATTATATTCGTTGTAAAGGATCTCCACGTGCAGCGGGATCGTGTTGGTCTCGCCGCGGATGTGGCCCGAGACCACCGAGACGGCGCCGAATTCGCCCATCGCACGGGCGTTGCACAGGATGACGCCGTAGAAGAGTCCCCACTTGATGTTGGGCAGGGTGACGCGGCGAAAAATTTGCCAGCCACTGGCCCCTAGGGTGACGGCCGCGTATTCCTCGTCGGAGCCCTGCGCCTGCATGAGCGGGATAAGTTCTCGGGCGACAAAGGGGAACGTGACAAATGTCGTCGCCAGCACGATGCCCGGCACCGCAAAGATGATCGTGAAGTCCTTTGCCACAAGCCAGGCCTGCAGCGCAGGAAACCACGGATGCTCGGCGTTCAGGTAGTGGCCATACCAGCCCTGCAGACCGAACACCAAAACGTAGATGAGGCCCGAGATGACAGGCGAAACCGCGAACGGCAGATCGATGAGCGTGATGAGCACGTTCTTGCCGCGAAATTGGAACTTGGTGATCGCCCACGCCGCCGCGACGCCGAAGACGACGTTGGCCGGCACGGAAATCGCCGCCGCCAGCAAGGTCAGGCGGATGGCCGCGAGCGCATCATGGTCGATCAGAGCACGGAAATATACGCCCACGCCCTTGCGCAAGGCCTCGGTGAACACAGCCGCTAGCGGCAGCACCAAGAAGCCGGCCAGAAACAGGAGGGCGACCGCTGTGAGCAACCAGCGCACCCAAGGTGCGTCCCGCGTGGCCCGCGAAACCGGGGCGGCGGCGCCCAGTTGGGCTTTGAGATGGGTTACAGTGGTGGCCATTTCGGAGAGAGGTCTTCAGGCACGCTGATGGCGGCGGGTCCAGCTTTGCAGGAGATTGATGAGCAGCAGCAGCGTGAAGGAGGTCACCAGCAAAATGACGGCGATGGCGGTGGCTCCGCGATAGTCGAATTGTTCCAGCTTGGTCATGATCAGGAGCGGCGTGATCTCGCTGTGCAGCGGCTTGTTGCCCGCGATGAAAACAACCGAGCCGTATTCGCCCAGCGCGCGCGCAAACGAAAGCGTGAATCCGGTGATCAACGCAGGGAGCAACTGCGGAAAAATGACCT
Organism: Verrucomicrobiota bacterium; assembly: GCA_025352985.1. GTDB lineage: Bacteria > Verrucomicrobiota > Verrucomicrobiia > Opitutales > Opitutaceae > Rariglobus. Next base: position 10,420 of record JANXRL010000145.1, on the reverse strand, counting down.
TGCGAATCGTCTGCCAGCGGGTCGCCCCAAGCGTCGCCGAGGCCTCCTCAAACTCCGGCTCCAGCTCCTCCAGCACCGGCTGGAGCGTGCGCACCACAAAGGGCAGGCCGATGAATGTGAGCGCGATGAAGATACCGGGACGATCAAACGCGATCTTGAGGCCCAGCCACTCGCCCCAGTTAACCCCGGGCAGCAATTGGTCGAGATACTGGACAAGGCCGTTGCTCACCACATGGCCGTCCGGCCCCACCACCCCGCCCCAAACCGGTTCAAGAAAACCCAGCCAGCCGTTGCGGGCGTAAATAGCCGTGAGCGCGATGCCGGCCACGGCCGTCGGCAGGGCAAACGGCAGATCGACCACCGCATCCACGATGCGTTTTCCGGGAAACGGATAACGCACCAGCACCCATGCCACGATCAGGCCGAAAAACGCGTTCACCGCCGCCGCCAGAAAGGAAATGCCGAAGCTCAGCCGGTAGGAGGCCAGCACCTGCCGCGAGGCCACCGCATCGACAAACTCGTTCCACGTCATCCCGGAGGTCTTGATGAAGGCGGCCGCCAGCGGCACGAGCACGATCAGGCTGAGGTAGGCGATCGTGAATCCGAGCGAGAGACCGAAACCGGGTAAAACGGAGCGTGGGGAACGGGACGACATCAAAGATATTGGGCGTGGGCAATGAAACCGCGATATTCGCCGAAGATGGTTTCAAGTGCAGCGACACACGCAAGCACTTGTAGCTCGTGGGGCGCAAGCGCGGGAGTTTCGAAAATCAGGTCGAACGGCTGTGGTCGCTGATCAGGCGGGGCCGAAAGCACCCCTTCAAAACAGCGATGAATCACGCCTTCCCTCGCCTCGAAACCGTCGATAACCCCGGCGTGGTTGCGCGGTAACACCTGCTCGGATGCGCGCAGCGCGGGCTTGAGCAGGGCTTCGTTCAACACTCGGCCATGCGCATACCCGTAAAGTCCTTCGCTGGTGTCGTCGGCGTGCAGCGTGATGATGCCGTCAAAACGATGCGAGCGAAGTTCGTTTTCCAAAATGACGACTTCGGGCTGCGTCGAGCAGCGCCAAAACTCGCGGTTGAGGTCGAGACCCGCGCGGTTGTAACGCGTGTTATCCTCGAAACCGGTGGGATTGCACACGGGATAGACCACGAGATCGTAGCCGGTCGCCCTCGACGGATCTTGGACGAGGTCGGACAGCAGGCGAACAAGCGCCGCACAGCCGGCCGGCTCGTCGCCATGCAAGCCGGCAAACAAGGCGAGCCGGATCGGGTCGTGCTCCGCCTTCGGTCCCTCAAACACAAAACGAGGGATGCCATGACTGCGTCCCCGCGAAGAAAAAGTCCCCGCCAGGCTACCCATCAACTCCGGACTATGCTCCACCAACTCGAAGAGCGGGCCAAACAAAGCGCGCAGATCACGCGAAAACGGAGAAGGGGAAATTTGAACCATGACGGGGAAACTCAAAGATGCTGCCCGTAGGCGTGAAACCCCCGGTAACGAAGGATGAAGCGCTTGAGGATGGACGCCGTCGCCTCGCGATGCATCTCGTCGGACCACGAGGACGGAAGCTGCAACGTGAGTTCAAACGGAGCGAACGGCAGGTCATCCGCCAAGGAAAGCGGCCCGTCCCGCACGGTCGCATCGGCAGGTTCGGCCACCCAGCGAACGGTCCACGGCTCGACGTCTTCCGAGGAGATGATCTCGACGCCGACCGCCTCCAGCGCATGGCCGCGCAGGCGGATGGTGACCACGTCGTCATCGCTGCCGGCAGTTTCAATCCGCACGAATCCATAGTAGCCGCGGCCTCGCGCATCCTTGGACAGGAGGTCTAATTCCGGTGCGGGCGAATGACTCCAGGAACCACCCGTCAACCCGCCGGAGTTGCCGTGGATCAATCCGGCCACGTCGGTGAGGGGGAAAAACGAGAGGTTAAGGCCCCGCGCCAGTTCCGGCTGAAGCGCGAGCCGCTCGATGAAATACAAAAGCGACAACGTGCCGCGTAAGTCGCGGGCGTCGAAGCCGGCGTAAAACGCCAGCCGCAGTGATTCGTCCGAAGTGTTCGGCCCGAAGTAAACAAACCGCGGGACGTGATAATGCCGCGACTGCCGATAAAACGGGCCGACCGGCGAGGCGAAGACGTATTGGGAACGGTGTGCCAGAGCGTAAAGCGAGGTGAGGCGTTCGTTGAATTCAAGCGAGGGCGAAGCCAAGCCCGACGGAGCGAGGGCACGTGTCACCGTCTCAAAGCGAGAGGAGATTGAGTTCATGATAATATGAAAAAGCGGAAGGGCGCCCGACTGCCCTCGTGAACGTGGCCAGGCGCCCCTCCGCAATATTGGGTTAAAGATTACTTCTTGAGGTAGATTTCGTCGAAGATGCCACCGTCGGCAAAGTGCGTCTTCTGCGCATTGGTCCAGCCGCCGAAAACGCCGTCGATGGTAAAGAGATCGATCTTCGCGAAATTGGCGGAGTATTTGGCAAGAATCTGCTCGTTGCGCGGGCGGTAGAAGTTGCGCGCGGCAATCTCCTGGCCCTCGTCGGAGTAGAGGTATTCGAGGTAGGCCTTGGCAACCTCGGTGGTGCCCTTTTTCTTGGCGACTTTGTCCACCACGCTGAGGGTCGGCTCGGCGAGAATGCTTACGGAGGGAACGATGATCTCGAACTTGTCGGCACCGAATTCCTTTACGGCGAGGTAAGCCTCGTTTTCCCACGAGATGGCCACATCGCCGATGCCGCGCTGCACGAAAGTCGTGGTCGCCCCGCGCGCGCCGGAGTCGAGCACCGGCACGTTCTTGTAGAGCTTGGCGACGAATTCCTTGGCCTTGTCGTCACTGCCATACTTCTTGAGTGCATAGCCCCATGCGGCGAGGTAGTTCCACCGGGCGCCGCCGGAGGTCTTCGGGTTGGGAGTCACGATGGACACGCCCTTTTTCACGAGATCGTCCCAGTCCTTGATGTTCTGGGGGTTTCCTTTGCGAACGAGGAAAACGATGGTGCTGGTGTAGGGTGCACTATTGTCGGGCAGGCGTTTTTGCCAGTCCTTGGGAAGCAACTTGGCGTTTTCATAGATAGCATCGACATCGGCGGCGAGCGCCAGTGTGACAACATCGGCCTTGAGGCCGTCGATCACGGAGCGGGCCTGTTTACCCGAGCCGCCATGCGACTGCTTGATGGTGACGGTGTCTCCGGTCTTGGCCTTCCAATAGGCAGCGAAGGCGGTGTTGTAATCGACGTAAAGCTCGCGCGTCGGATCATAGGAGACGTTGAGCAGCTCGACGTCCTTGGAGAGGGCCGCGCTGGTGAGGGCGACGGCGGCGAGAAGAGTGGTGATTAGTTTCATGAGAGAAAAGAAGAGGGGGGGGGATAAAACCGGGCGAGGAACGGGTTCTCGCCCGGTGGAATTAGAGGGACTTAGAATGTAAGCTGCAGACGGGTGACGAAGGCGTTCTCGTCGTGGGCGATGACCGATGTGCCAGCCGGCACGGCACCGGGCGCGAGCTTGAAGTCGGTGTGGAAATAATCGAAGGACGCACGCACCGTCTTGCTGAGATACCAGTTCAGGCCGAGACCGTAGGCACCGGCTGCCGTGGCGCTCTTGGTGATATCGGCGAGACGGGTGGTGGCCGGGCCGGAGAAGGCCTTGTCGTCGATGTCGGCGTGTTCGATACGCGCCACCACCTCGAAGGCTCCCCACGTGCCGTCCGCCAGACTGAAGTTGCTGGCAGGGGTGACGCCCTTGTAGCCGGCGTCTTCACCGGTCAGGACATAGCCGGCCGAAATCTGCCAGGCATAGTTCTCCAACTTCTTGTGATTGGTCGAGGCCGGGGCGGTCGTGCGCTGGTTGCGAACCTCCACGGAGGAGACGACATACTCGGCGAGCAGGCCGAAGGGTCCGTAGTAGTAATAAGCCTGCGGCGAAATGCGGGAAACATTGCCGTCGCCCACCACGCCCGTGGTGAGCGGGGCGGTCGTCTTGGCGGCGCTGTAACTGAACCAGGTCTGCTGGCCGTCCGTCCTGTAGCCGCTGGTGAGGGAACCGGCGTTGTTGTTTTCCTTGCCGATGCTGCCGGCGACGCCGAAGCCGAGGCCGGCGAGCGCCGAGTCCTTGTCGTTTTTAAACGGCTGGGCAAACAGTCGGGCCGCGAAGTTTTTCTCGTTGTTGATGTCGCTGTTGGTCGAGTTGTTGGTGCCGTCGGGCACGCCGTTGAAGGCGCCGACCGCGTAGCCCAGCGTGCCGTTGAAGAGGTCGCCCCAGAGCTGAACGCCGATGTCGCGGTTGGGCACGAATTGAGAAACGATCGAGCGCTCGGCGAAAAAGGCCACGGCGTCCGACTGGAGCTGCTCAAGACCGACCGGCTCGCGGAAACGACCGGCGCGGATCTGAAACTGAGGCTTGAGGTTCACGTTGATGTAGGCGTCGAGCAACGTGAGCGTGCCGTTACCGCTACCACCGCCAAACTCGGGCACGAGCAGGTATTCGTAGTTCTTAGCAAAGCCACCTTCAAAAATAAGGCGCGCGCGACGGATGAGGAACGCGTCATTGTTGTTCGGGCCGTCCGCTCCGAAGAACCAGCGCGAATCGGCCTGCAGGAGACCGCGCAGCTTTAGATAGTTGGCTCCGTCGGCGGAGGCGAAGCTCACGCCCTTGTCGTTGATGGTGATCTTCGGCTGCTTCTTGGCTTCGGCTGCGGCAGTCTCGTCCTTGATCTCGGTGTTGCGCTCGAGCGCGCGGAGTTTTTGGTCGAGCTGGCGGATCTGCTCGCGCAGGGCGTTGATGTCGTCCTGGCTGGCAGCCTGGGCTTGGAGGGAGGCCGCGGTAAGACCGACGGCCGTGATGGCGGTGACCAGCGCCGTGCGAACGGCGGAGGGAATGGTTCTCATGTTAGTTGTAGTTCTAAGGCAGGGAATTCTCCAGGGATCTGGTCGAAGGTCCGGGTTGTGTTGGTGTGTGTCTTTTTTTAATGAAACCGCCTCCGGTGTGACCGGTAGGCGGAAAGGGATACGGCGACGGGGCGGGATTACTCCGCCACATCACTCTGGCCGGGAAGACGAGTCTTCTCGGTGCGTTCGATCTGCGTGACTCGCGAGTCATGCACGACGATCTGGACCACGCCGTAGCGCAGTCCTTCGACCTTCTGGCGAACGATTTCGAGCCAGGCGGGCGAAAGGATTTCGGAAGCGGAAGCTTGGGTTTTAGCGGTGGTGCTCATGGGAGGTCAGGCTAAATGCTGTAATCGGAAAGGAGATTGGAGAGGAGGCCCTCGATGGGCTTCAGGTCGGGTCGGTCTGCGTTTCTGGCGGGGGAACGACGCGCGGCGGGCGCATCGGAAAAAGGCAGGGGCACATTGTCGCGACGCATCTTGCGAAGTGTCACCTCGACCACGTCGGCCAACGTGTAGCGGTCGAGAATCCCGGCGATGGCATTGCGGACATCCAGCATTAACATGCGGAGCCCACAGTGCGTCTCGTCGGGGCAACTACACTTCTCGTAGGCCGTGTGGCTGACGCAGCCAATCGGGGCGAGCGGACCATCAATCAGGCGGACGATGCTCCCGATGGTGATCTTGTTGGCAGAACGCGCGAGGCGGTAGCCGCCAAACTTGCCGCGCTGGCTTTCGATGAAGCCCTCTACCTTCAAAAGCTGCATGATCTGCTCCAAAAACTTGATCGGAATCAGCTCCTTCGCCGCCAACTCGGAAACCTGCACCAGCGGACGCCCAACCTCGGCGGCAATGCCAAGATCAATCAGAGCGCGGAGGGCGTATTCGCCTTTTTTAGACAGCTTCATTGAGACGACTAATTAAAACTACATTGAGTTAGTATAGTTTAAATTCAAGGAAATTCTTTGGTCAATTTATAAAGTTAGTTTTTATGTTATATTACACTTTTATTAGCTACTTAAGTTAAATATTAGGATAATCTTCTGTTTTCAAAGGGATTTAAAAACACTCAAAAAATCGTTGTCTTGTGTGGGCATATCCTCAGTTTTACCTATGAGAATCATTACCTTATCAGCCGTCGAACTGAACGCGCTCCTTGCCAGTGGCGAGCGCGCCAACGTGATCGATGTGCGCACGCCGGTTGAATTCACCGAGGTGCATGCGCTTCAAGCCGTGAACATACCACTAGACCGGCTTTCGTCGGCCGAACTCGCCTCAATCGGTTGCGTCGAGTGCGGACAACCCGTCTACCTGCTATGCCGCAGCGGACAACGCGCAGCCAAGGCCGCAGACAAGCTCATTGCCGCAGGCTTCACCCGCCCCGTCGTGATCGCGGGCGGAACGCTGGCGTGGATAGAAGCCGGCCTACCTGTGACGCGTGGCACGGCGAAAGTTATCAGTTTGGAGCGTCAGGTGCGCATAGCGGCAGGCGCGATCGTTTTCATTGCCACGCTCCTCACCCACTTCGTCCACCCCGGCTTCGTGTGGATAGCGGCCTTTGTGGGCGCAGGCTTCGTCTTCGCCGGCATCACCGACTTCTGCGGCATGGGCCTGTTGATCGCCAAGATGCCTTGGAATCAGCGCAGGGGTTGACCGGCAGAAAGCGGCCGCATCAAAGCACCAGCCTAAGACCGTCGTAGGCGAACTTCACTCCAACGGGAAACGTGGCGTCCCACTCGGCGTGTTCCGTCAGATGTGTTATGTGTGTCAGGTAGGCCTGCGTAGCGCCGATCTCAGCCGCAGCGGCCAGAGCCTCGCTTATGCTCATGTGCGAAGGATGCTCTGTCGGACGCAGGCCATCGAGCACGACCGCATCCGAACCACGCGCAAACTCGACCGCCTCGCGAGGGATCCGTTTGCAGTCGGTATAATAGGTGAATTTTTTCCCGCTGCTGCGCTCCGTGAACACCAGGCCGAGCGTGTTGACGCCCCCGTGCGGCAGAAGCGTGGACTGGACGGTGCCCTGCGGCAGTTCTAGGACGACAGGCATCTCAATGAGTTTGAACGCCGGATAGCCCTTTGAAATGGGCCGCTCCATGATCGTGTAGGGATAGATGGAGAGCACTCGGCTCATCCCCTCGTTCGTCGAGTAAACCGGCAGCGCCACGCCGCCCAGCAGGTCGCAGAAACGCCGCAGGTCATCCATGCCGGTTATGTGGTCGGAGTGCCCGTGCGTGAGGATAAAAATATCCACCCAACGAATGTTTTCGCGCAGGCATTGCAGGCGGAACTCCGGCGCCGCGTCCACTTGGATGTGCAGCCCGTCCATCACGACATGGATGGAGGTGCGCGTGCGTTTGTTGCGCGGATCGGTGGACATGCATACGGCGCAGTCGCAAGCGATCATGGGAACACCCTGGGAAGTGCCGGTGCCTAGAAAAATGACTTCCATGGTTAGCTACACAACGCGAGCGCCTCAGATCGGGCAAGCCCGCGAAACAGTCTCACCCCAAACGTCACAAAAAACCGGCGCCCCTTGCGGGGGCGCCGGTCGTAAACGATTCGCGGCGAATCAGGCTTGGATTTAGTAGTCCATGCCGCCGCCGTGGCCGCCCTGGGGCATGGCGGCAGCAGGGCTCTTGTCCGGGGCATCGGTAATGATGCACTCGGTGGTGAGGAGCAGGCCGGCAATGGAAGCCGCGTTCTGGAGGGCGATGCGGGAGACCTTCGTGGGGTCAACCACGCCGGCCTTCACGAGATCTTCATAGACGCCGGTGGCCACATTGTAGCCGTTGGCACCCTTGCTCGCGAGAACCTGCTGGACGACGACGGCGCCTTCGACACCGGCGTTGAAGCACAACTGCTTCAACGGAGCCTCGACGGCACGACGGATGATCTGGGCGCCGAGCTTCTCGTCGCCTTCGAGGGAAGCGATGGCGGCGTCGATGGCCTTGGCGGTGCGCAGGAGGGCGACACCACCGCCGGACACGATACCCTCTTCAACGGCCGCGCGGGTCGCATGGAGGGCGTCTTCGACGCGCTGCTTTTTTTCCTTCATCTCGGACTCGGTGGCGGCGCCAACATTGATGACGGCGATGCCGCCGGCGAGCTTGGCAAGGCGCTCCTGGAGCTTCTCCTTGTCGTAGTCGCTGGTGGTTTCTTCGATCTGACGGCGGATCTGCTTCACGCGCGCCTGGATGTCGGAGGACTTGCCAGAACCTTCGACGATCGTGGTGTTTTCCTTGTCCACCACGATGCGCTTGGCCTTGCCGAGGTCGGCGAGCTGGACGTTCTCCAACTTGATGCCGAGGTCTTCGGAGAGGAGGCGGCCACCGGTGAGGACGGCGATGTCTTCGAGGATGGCCTTGCGGCGATCACCGAAACCGGGGGCCTTTACGGCGACGACATTGAGCGTGCCGCGGATCTTGTTAACGACGAGAGCGGCGAGGGCTTCACCTTCGACGTCTTCGGCGATGATGAGGAGGGGCTTGCCGGTCTTGGCCGTAGTCTGGAGGAGGGGAAGGAATTCCTGGAGGTTGGAAATCTTCTTCTCATGGATGAGAATGTAGGCGTCTTCGAGGATCGCTTCTTGGCTCTCGGCGTTGGTCGAGAAGTAGGGGGAGAGATAGCCCTTGTCGAACTGCATGCCCTCGACGACGTCGAGGGTAGTCTCGATGGACTTGGCCTCTTCGACGGTCACGGTGCCGTCCTTGCCGACCTTGTCCAAAGCGTCGGCGATGATCTCGCCGATGGTGTTGTCCCAATTGGCGGAGACGGTGGCGACCTGCGGATCTCTTCGCGGTTGTTCACCTTCTTGGAGATCTTGGCGAGCTCGGCGACGGCGGCCTCGACGGCCTTGTCGATACCGCGCTTGAGGTAGATCGGGTTGGCACCGGCGGTGACGTGCTTGAGTCCTTCCTTGTAAACGGACTCGGCTAGCACGGTGGCGGTGGTGGTGCCATCACCGGCGGCGTCGTTGGTCTTGGAAGCGACTTCTTTGACGAGCTGGGCGCCGATGTTCTCGTAGGCGTCGGGAAGCTCGATTTCCTTGGCGACGGTCACGCCGTCCTTGGTGACGGTGGGCGAACCGAATTTCTTGTCGATGACGACATTGCGGCCCTTGGGCCCGAGGGTGACTTTGACGGCGCGGGCGAGGAGCTCGACGCCGCGGAGGATCTTCTGACGAGCAGCCTCGTCGAACAGGAGTTGTTTAGCAGCCATGATATAAATTTATGATTTGAGAGTTTTGATTTCTGATTACGCGGAAGCAGTTCAGCCGATGACGCCGAGGATGTCGTCTTCGCGGACGATCGTGTATTTGACGTCGTCGAGTTTGACCTCGGTGCCGCCGTATTTGCTGATGAGGACCTTGTCGCCGACCTTCACTTCGAAGGCGACGGACTTGCCGTTTTCATCCTTCTTGCCAGTGCCGATGGCGATGACTTCAGCCTCCTGCGGCTTTTCCTTGGCGGAGTCCGGGATGATGATGCCACCGCGGACCTGTTCTTTGTTGTCATCGAGATGCTTCACGAGGACGCGATCGCCGATGGGCTTGATTTTTACTTTTGCCATATAGGTTTTTATTAGGGTTGGGAGTTATTGTGTTCGTTGGTTAACGACGCGTGCCCACCGGCAAGGTTGCCGCAGGCACGCGAAATCGGGTTGGTTGGCTTACTTCTTTTTGTCTTCGTCCACGACCTCGAAGTCGGCGTCGACGACGTCGGCTTTTTTCTCGGTCTTCTTGGATGAACCGGCGTCGCCCGCAGGGGCTTCACCTTCGGGAGCGGCACCGGCGCCCGCGCCGGCCGCCTGGGCGGCGGCGTAGAGTTCGGTGCCCACCTTCTGAAGGTTTTCCATGGCGGCCTTCATCTTGTCGGTGTCGTTGGACTCAAGATCCTTCTTCGCATCAACAAGCGCGGTCTCGATCTTGCCCTTCACGTCGGCGGGGAGCTTGTCACCACTTTCCTTGAGGGTTTTTTCTAGACCGTAGATGGAGCTGTCGAGCTGGTTGCGAACCTCGACGCCTTCCTTGCGCTTCTTGTCTTCGTCGGCGTGAAGCTCGGCGTCCTTGGTCATCTTCTCGACCTCTTCCTTAGTGAGACCGGAGGAACCTTGGATGGTGATCTTCTGCTCTTTGCCAGTGCCGAGATCCTTGGCGGAAACGTGGAGGATGCCGTTGGCGTCGATGTCGAAGGTGACCTCGATCTGCGGAGTGCCGCGGGGCGCAGGAGCGATGCCGTCGAGCTTGAACGTGCCGAGGTTCTTGTTGTCACGAGCCATCGAGCGTTCGCCTTGGAGGACCACGATTTCAACGCCCGGCTGGTTGTCAGCGTAAGTGGAGAACACCTGCGACTTCTTGGTCGGGATGGTGGTGTTGCGTGCGATCATCGGCGTGGACACGGCGCCGGCGGTCTCGATGCCGAGCGTGAGCGGGGACACATCGAGGAGGAGGACGTCTTTCACGTCGCCCTTGAGCACGCCGCCCTGAATGGCCGCGCCGATAGCGACGACCTCATCGGGGTTCACACCTTGGT
>JANXRL010000117.1 GCA_025352985.1 Verrucomicrobiota bacterium | reverse complement strand
CGGAGAAGGCGGCGAGCACGGGGGCGTAGTCGGCGGGATCGACGACCACGGTGACGCTTTCGTGGTTCTTGGCGGCGCTGCGGAGCATGGAGGGGCCGCCGATGTCGATGTTCTCGATGGCTTCCTCGAAGTGGACGTCCTTCTTGGCGACGGTCTGTTCAAACGGGTAGAGGTTGACGACGACGAGGTCGATGAGGTCGATGCCGTGGGCGGCGGCGGCGGCGAGGTGGTCGGCCTTGTCGCGGCGCGCGAGAAGGCCGCCATGGATCTTTGGGTGGAGGGTTTTGACGCGGCCTTCCATCATCTCGGGGAAGCCGGTGTGCTGGCTGACCTCCGTGACGGGGAGGCCTTTTTCGGCGAGGAGCTTGGCAGTGCCCCCGGTCGAGAGGAGCTTGTAGCCGTGCTGCTTTACAAGGGCGGTGGCGAAATCCACCAAACCGCTTTTGTCGCTCACCGAGAGAAGGGCCAGTTTTTGCATAGAGAGAGGATTTTTGTGCGCCCCGGAAAATTAAGTGGCAAGCAATCAGTGCTGGTGCGCGTGCGCCCCGCCCGCGCCAAACATCAAGTGTTGGTGAAACCACGTTTCGACGGACGGGTTGCCGCGCAAGATGGTCAACACGCCAAAGACGACCAGTGCCGCGCCGGTCGCACGCAGGAGCTGACGGCGGGTGCTGAGGCTGATTTTGCGACCGGCGAAAGCCAGTAGCAGCAGGCCGGGCAACGTGCCGAGGCCGAAGACATACGAGCCGGCAACGACTGCCTCGATCTTCCCATAGTTGACCAGATACAGGATGGCGGTGAGCGAGAGGCCGCAGGGGAGAAAGCCGTTGAGCCAGCCGATGAGCATGCTTTTCCAGAGCGATGGCGAGCGCCATAGGACGGACATCGCACCGCACAGTGCACTCCCCTGCCACCTGCGGGCCAGCGCGGGCGGCAGGCGCCATTCCAGTGCATAGGCGAGTCCGGCGGCGATCATCACCGCGCCGGTGAATACGGCCAAGACGTTCTGCATGCGCCAGAGCGGATCGCGCGCGTTGATCAAATCCGTGAGCGAGAGCAGCACGAGGCCGATGAAGAGGTAGGACGTGGCCTTGCCGAGTTGGTAGGCGATCTGGCGGGCAACCATAGTGGCTGCGTTGGCCGAGCCCGCCGAGACCGCGAGCGCAAAGGCTCCGCACATGCCGATGCAATGGCCGCTTCCAAGCAGGCCCATCACAAACACACCGAGGTAATCCGCCAACGTCATGAGCCGGTCACGCTGAGGCTTTCACCGCGATCATGGCAACGTCGCGGTTGCAAACGCCCGCATGCTGCGTTCCTTACGCGTTGTGCCCGCTTCGCTCACATTACCCGGCCTTACCGCCCGCCTCGACAAGCTTGTTTACCACCACGGGGGCAAGACGCTACCGCCCGACAAACCCCATGCGTTCGTATATTTCGTGACCCTGCACAACGCCTCCGACCACACCGTGACGCTCCTCGGGCGCAAGTGGGTCGTGCAGCACGACGACGGCAGCCAGCTCGTGATCGAGGGCGACAAGATCGTAGGCGAGACCCCCCGCCTATCACCCGGCGAACAGTTCGCCTACAACAGTTACCACATCACCGGCTGCAACGCGCGCGTGCAGGGAAGCTTTCATGGCGTGGATGATCTGGGGCGTCTCATTCACGTGGTGCTACCTCCCTTTGAAATGGTTTTGCCTGACGGCTCGGCGGGCCCCTGCGACATCTAACCGCCACAAAGCCTGCTTTTATTAACCTAAACTTGCGCTTGCGCCCGCCCTCGGGGTGCTTCCTTCTGACCGATTCTAAATGAAGCTCATTGATTTGAACCGCAACGGCGGTATCGGCGCCAACTCCATGTATGTGCAGATTGGCGAACTAAACATCCTCATCGACTGCGGGTTAAACCCGAAGATGGCCGGCCGCTTGGCCACGCCCGACCTTTCGCTGATCAAAGACGTCCGTCTGGATCTCATCATCGTCACGCATTGCCATCTCGACCATATCGGCAGCCTGCCGGTCGCGATGCGCCAGCACCCGAACACACCGGTCCTGATGACGGAATCGAGCCGCATGCTCATCGAGCGCATGTTGCACAACTCTGCCAACGTGATGATGCGCCAGAAGGAAGAGGCCAACATCCCCGACTACCCGCTCTTCACCCACGACGAGATCGACAAGTTCGCCCCGCGCATCGTCGGCCTGTCCTTCGGCCACGTTAAAAAAATCCGCAGTGCCAACGGCCAGGACGAGATCGACCTCCTCTTCCACCGCGCCGGCCACGTCGCCGGCGCCGCCGCCGTCGAGATCCACCACAAGCACCGCCACTTCTTCTTCAGCGGCGACGTGCTCTTCGAAAACCAGCGCACTCTCCTCGGCGCGCAGTTTCCGTCCGGCCACTTCGACACCATCTGCATCGAGACGACCCGCGGCACCACCGAGCGTCCGATCGGCAAGGAACGCATAAACGAGGTCAACCGCCTGATCACTTCGATCAACGATACCATCCAGCGCGACAGCTCGTTCCTCCTCCCCGTATTCGCCCTCGGGCGCATGCAAGAAGTGCTTTCGATTCTCCACGACGCCCGCAAATTTGGCCGCCTCGTCGAGTGCCCCATCTTCGCCGCCGGCCTTGGCATGGACCTCGCCGATTACTTCGACGAAATCTCCCGTAAGACGAAGGACGTGCAGTTCAGCCGCAGCGTCATCAAGGAGCTCAAGATCAAGCCCGCCCCGCGCAAACTGGTCGCCGGCGAGGATCCCAAGCAAAACGCCCTCTACATCATCAGTTCCGGCATGCTCGTCGAGCGCACGCCCAGCTACACGCTCGCCTCCGGTCTCCTCGGCAGTGCGCGCAATACCATCGGATTCGTGGGCTACTGCGATCCCGACACACCAGGCGGCCACCTCTTGGCGGCCAAGCATGGCGACGAGTTTCTCTTCGCCACTGCCAACGTGAAGACCACGGTAAGCGCCCGTGTCGAACGCTACGAACTCAGCGGTCACGCCGACCGCGAGGAGCTGTTGGAGTTCGCCATCCAGAGCCACGCCCGCGCCGTCATTCTCACCCACGGCGATCCACCCGCGCGCGCCTGGTTCGCCGAGCAGCTGGCGATCAAGATGCCCAACGCCAAAGTCATCGACCCTGTGCCGTTGCAGACCTACATGGTCTGAGCGGTTCACCCGAAGCGGCGGCCTTCACCGGTCGCCGCTTTTTTGCGTCCGCACGGGACGATCACGCCTTCAACAGCGCGCGCAGCTTCGCGCACACGATGGCGTTGCCCGCCACGAACTGGATGCGGTCCATCTTCAGGTTGAAGACCTTCATGGGAAACTGCTCGCCGTTGAGAAACTGAACCTCGCCGCCCGCCGCCCATACCAACGGCACCGCCGCTGCGATATCCCAGATGCGAACGTTGTGATCCACCGTGCCATCGAGTAGCCCGACCGCCACATAAGCGAGATGCAGCGTGCTGCTGCCGAGTCCACGGATCTTAAAATTCTCCACCAGCACCGCTGCGTGTTGCGAGAAGACTTTGTCGTGCGGACTGTGAAAACCGAGCATGCTCTGCGCGTCCGGCGCGCCTGCCTTCACTCGCGCCACATGATCGCCGTCCCACATGCCGAAAGCGGGACCGCCATGGATCAGGACGCGTCGCGCCATGTCATAGACGATGCCGTAGACGGGCATGCCGTTCTCCAGCAGAGCGAGCGAGATCGCGCAGTAGGGAATGCCCGTCGCGTAGTTGTTGGTGCCGTCGATCGGATCGAGCACCCAGGTGAAACGCTTCGTCAGCGGAATCGGCTCCTCGGTGACGGCCAGCTCTTCGCTGAAATAATCATCATCAAACTGCGCGCCTAATTCGCCGAAAATACCTTCCGAGATCGCCAAGTCCGACGCGGTGACGCGCGTGCCGTCGTATTTCCACTCGCTCTTCACATGGCCGAAGTCGCGATGCATGAGCCCGGTCTGGGCGAGCACCGCGCGCTTGCCAGCTTCGATGCGTGAGAGGAGTTCCGATGGCGTCATAAGTGTCTGCAAAGGGACACGAAAACGCGGGAAATCCAAATGCTTTCGTCAGTCGGCGGTCTTCCGTTTTCCATCCAGTTGGTGCCCGTGCTTCACCACCGGGCTGCGCCCGCCGTCCTTGTTGAGCTTATCCAGCACGGCGGCGAGCTTACGGCGCTTCTCATCGGTCTGGGCAAACATATCCAATTGTCGCGCGCCATCCTCAACCCCGGAAAATCGCACGCTCACCAGGCGCAGCGGGCGTTGTTTCGACCACGCCTGCCGGAGCAGGACGCCCACCAGCGGGTAAAACGACTGCTCCAGATCGCTGGCCCCGGGCAGGCTCCGACCGGCCGTCTCCTGCGTGAAATCACCGTAGCGCACCTTGATCGTCATCGTGCGCACACGTTTGTCGTCCGCACGGATGTCCGGGAGCAGCGCGTCGATCATGCCCTTGGCCGTCCGCTCGATCTCGGCAAAATCGCCCACGTCCTTATTGAACGTCTCCTGCTGCGAGTAGCTCTTGGCATCCTCACGCTCTGTCTCGACAGGCCGGTCGTCATCTCCGCGCGCCATCGCCAGAAACGCCGCCCAGTCGCGGCCGAGCAACGTCTCTAGTTCACGATCAGTCTTGGTGAAGAAGTCGCGGATCTTCCAGATGCCCCGCGCCTGCAAGGCGGTTTCGGTTTTGGTGCCGACGCCCGGGAGCTTTCCGATGTCGAGCGGCGCGAGAAACGCCGCCTCGTCTCCCGGCGGCACGACCACGAAGCCGCGCGGCTTGCGCAGTTTAGAGGCGATCTGCGCGACGAGCTTGTTGGTAGCGAGCCCCATCGAAACGGGAATCTGCAACTCCGCCCAGATGCGCGCCTGCAAGCCGCGCACCGCCGCCTCGACCTCCGCCGCCGACCTGAAACCGCACGGCCCCAAGTCGAGGTAACCCTCGTCGATGGAGTTGCGCTGCACATAGGGTGTGAGCGTTTCACAGAGATCGAACATCTTGTGCGAGACCCTGCCGTAGTCGCCCTCGTGCGGCAGCAGGATCAGGTCCGGGCAAATCGCCAGCGCGCGGGTGGTCGGCATCGGCGTGTAAACCCCGCAGGCGCGCGCCTCGTAGCTGGCCGATGCGATGATACCGCGCTCGCGTCCGCCCACCGCGACTTTTTTGCCGCGCAGCTCAGGACGTAGCGCCAGCTCGACCGACACAAAAAAGGCGTCGGCGTCCACATGCGCGATGACGGGAAGCGACGCGGACATGGCTGGCCCTCAGCGGATGACGACGGCCTTGGCGGGCTGGAACCACTTCACGTCCTTCGCATCCGGGTAAGCCGAGAGCACCAGCGCCTGCGCCACCATCAGATTGTCGATGCCATCCGGCGGAGCGGGCAAAGCGCGCGTTCCCGCCAACGGCGAGTAAAGGCAGAGCTTGTCGCCATACTTGAAGATCGTGGCCGCGCACGGCCGCAAATAAGAGTCCACCGGAGCGATGAACTCCACCACCCGAACGGGACGGAAACGGCCCAGCTCGACGGCGACCAAAAGGGCGTCATGCAACTCCTGGGTCGTCGCAGCCTTGAGGGTGAAAACGGGGGCGTTTTTCTCCGGGGACTGCATCGGTGCGTCCACGTAGCACACTTTGGTGGGAGTCATCCCAGGATAACGCTTGAAGATCTGCGGGGTGACCAGCGCCAGATCGAGCTTCTTGCTCATCGGCGGCGAGAGGGAGAGGAAACCGTTGTTTATGTCGTAGACCCAAAGCTTGTTTCCCAACTGGTAAATCGACACCGCGTGACCGCCGCGGATCGTGGAGTCTTTTTGAAGGGAGCCCCACTCCAGCACCTTAGCCCAACCCTCCAAGCCGCCCACTTGTCGGGCCGCATAAAAATCGCAGAAATGAATGGCTTCCACGAAACAGGAATTTCTCACCAAAAGGGGTCGATACGAGCGGGGCGCGCTGCCTGTTTCCTGAACCTGATAGTTCGATTTACCCGACGGCGAAGAACATCCCCCAAGCCCGAAGAGGACGAGGGCGGCCAGACAAAGTTCGGGCAGTTTCATAAATCGCATGGTAAGCACGATGCTCATTGCTTGGACGGAAAACCAGGCCGCGTCAAAGCTTGGCGGGGTTCCAGTGCTTCAGGGGATTGCGCCTCCCGCAATCCACGCACGTCGCCATATCATGCGACGCGCCGCAGT
>JANXRL010000089.1 GCA_025352985.1 Verrucomicrobiota bacterium | reverse complement strand
CCGTTCACACGGCGTCAGCTGCCGGTAGTTTTTCTTACACACACATGGTCTTCCGGCTTCGCCGAGGCCAAACTGCAAGCAGTTGACGCCAGCTTCATGCCTTTAGGCCTCCTGTTGCACTTCGCTCGGCACGATGCCGTTAAGCATGACCACAACGGCATCGTGCTACCACGGGACCAGATCGCCGACTTTCTCGCAAATTGCGGAGCTGACCAGTATGACCGCATCAAGCGGACATGCGTGGCGGAAGCAGACAACTATAAACACCCTCCTGCCCCGTGCCGATCACTGAGCAGTTGGCTGCGACGATCACGATTCCCGCTTTACCAGATCGCCCATATGTTCCGGAGACCGAACGCAGGCAGCCGTCCGTGAACCCGACTCCCGCAGGCGTCATGCGGGGCGGTCTTTTTTGACGAACCGATTTTCGGTTCCCTTGAGGAGACGTCCGAGGTTGGCTCGGTGCAGAACGATCACAAACACGCCGATGAGCACGGCGAGACCGACGAGGAGCCCGGGCTGATGAAGCAGCAGCGCCCCGACCGGAATGGCGACGGCGGCGAGAATCGAGGCAAGCGAAACGTAACGCGACACGAAGAACGTGACCAGCCACACGCCAAGGGCGATGAGCGTGACGACGGGCATGAGGACGATGAAGCCGCCGGCGGAGGTGGCGACGCCCTTGCCGCCTTTGAAACGGGTGAAGCAGGAGAAGCTGTGACCGACGACGGCGAAGAGCAGGCCGGTGACGGCGGCGATGAGGGAAAGGTTGAAATCGGAGGATTGATAGTGGGTTTGCGCCGCGCTTCCATCAACCATCGTCGAGGAGTTAAACTGAATCATCGGACTGTTTGCATAAACGAAAAGCGGCCAGCCCGCCGCCACCGCGCCCTTCACGGCGTCGAGCGCGAAGACGGTGTTACCCGCCTTCTTGCCGAGGACGCGTTTAACGTTGGTCGCGCCGGGACTCTTGCTGCCGTGCTCGAAAATGTTGATCCCGTAGGCGCGGGCCACGAGGTAGCCGAAGGGAATCGCGCCCAGGAAATAACCGGCGAAGGCGGCGAGCGTGAGGGGGATCAACATGAGTGGATTAATGCAGGAACGAGCTTGCTCGCGATGGGTTGAGCAATCGCCTGCAAGAAGGCTCCTCCATTTCGATCACGCTCAGAGCTGGATAAACTTCGCCTGTTTGATCGCAGGGTTGCCCTTCAGCTCGGCGCGGGCGGCCTCGCTGGGCTCGGTGTCAACACGCACCACCATGTAGGCAGTGCTGCCAGGGGTGAGCCGGGAGAGCGACATGTCGGCGATGTTGACCTTGTCCTTGCCGAGGAGAGTGCCGACCATGCCGACCATCCCGGGCTGGTCGATGTTTTCGAGGACGAGCAGCTTGCCCTCGGCGGCGACCTCGACCTCGCGGCCGTTGATGCCCACGAGACGGGGAGCGTTGGACTTGCCGGTCAAAGTGCCGCGCGCGCTGTGCAACGTGCCGTCGGCGGCGGCGGCCTCGACCTCGATGAGGTCGGTGTAGTCGCCGGCATCGGAGGACTTGACGACCTCGAAGGAGAGGCCGAGACGCTGCATCTGGGTGGGGGCGTTGACGGCGTTGACGCCGTCGCCGCTGATGCGACGCAGGTAACCGCACTGGAGGGCGCGGGTGATGGCGTTAACGTCAAGGTCGGAAACCTTGCCCTGATAGGTGACGCGGAGCTTGGCGATCTGCTGCGGGGCGATCTGCTGCACGAGGGTGCCGAGCTTGGTGGCGAGATCCAGGTAGGGCGCGATGACCTTGGCGGCGGTGGCGTCCATCGAAGGCATGTTGACGGCGTTGCGCACGGCGCCGTGCAGGAGCACGTCGGCGATCTGCTCGGCGATCTCTATGCCAACCGACTCCTGGGCCTCGGCCGTGGAGGCCGCGATGTGCGGGGTGAGCACGACGTTGGGCAGCGTGCGCAGCTCGCTGTCCTTCGCGAGTGGTTCCTCGACAAACACATCGAGACCCGCGGCGGCAACGTGGCCGGACTTGAGGGCGGCGACGAGGTCGGCCTCGTTGATGATACCGCCGCGGGCGCAGTTGAAGAGGCGAACGCCCTTCTTGCACTTGGCGATGGCAGCCGCGTCGATCATGTTGAGGGTGTCGTCGGTCAGGGGCATGTGGACTGTGATGTAGTCCGAACCGGCAAGCAGCGCGTCGAGCGTGACAGCCTCGACCTGCATGGCGGCGGCACGGCTGGCCGAGAGGTAGGGATCGTAGGCGAGCACGCGCATGCCGAAAGCTTGGGCGCGCTTGGCGACCTCGCTGCCAATGCGGCCAAGGCCGACGACGCCGAGGGTCTTCTTGTAAATTTCGATACCGCTAAGCGTCTTGCGGTCCCAGTTGCCGGCCTTCATGGAGGCGGCCGCCTGGGCGATCGGACGGGCGCCGCAAAGGATGTGGGTGAAGGTGAGCTCGGCCGTCGAAATGGTATTACCGCCGGGCGTGTTCATGACGACGACGCCGCGCTCGGTGGCGGCATCGACATCGACGTTGTCCACGCCGACACCGGCGCGGCCGACGACCTTAAGCAACGGTGCGGCCGCGAACACGGCGCGACCGATTTTCGTCTCGGAACGCACGGCGATCGCATGGACGTCCTTCACGAGTTCCAGGATCTTCTCGGGAGAGGAGCCGTAAGCCTCAACGACTTCAAAGCCCGGCTGCTGACGCAGGTAGGCAACTCCCTTGGGCGAGATCTTATCGGCAACGAGGATTTTCATGGGAATAAAAAATTAATCGAAGGGCGCGGCACCCCGGCAAGCAAGGAAAAGCTTCGTCCATCCGTCTCAGATGCCGATTGCGACCAATCGCCATCGCATGACCAGCCCGAAAGTATGATGGGGGATAAAATAAAGTGATTCATCGGGTTAATGAAATTGATAGCTCCGCGCGCCTCCCTGCCTTGTCCGCTGGCTCGGTTTCCGCTCTAATCTTGACCGTGAGTTCCCAGCCGAGCCTTCAGCACAATTCTTCGCGTTTGGCGCATCTCGATGCCTTGCGGGGCCTGATGTTGGTTTTCATGGCCGTGAACCACATCCCCACCGAGGTGCAGGTTTCAACAAACCACGTCTTTGGTTTCGTGAGCGCGGCCGAGGGATTTGTCTTTCTGGCGGGACTGCTCGCGGGACTGGTCTATACGCGAAAACTGGACCGAGGTTCATTCCTCAATATGCGCAACGCCGGCTTTCAACGTGCGGCGAAAGTCTATCGCTACCACCTGGCCGCCTACTTTTTGATCTTCACGTGGGTGTTGGGTTTCACGCTGCACACCGGCACCCCGCCCGCTTGCTCCCCCGCTCTGATGCATGCCTCGCCTTGGCTCTCGATATTGGCCGGCCCCTTTTTAGTCTATCAACCAGGGATGCTTGATATTCTCCCGATGTATTGCGTCTTCCTGCTGACGCTGCCCTTTTTGCTGCGCTGGCTTGAACAGGAGCGGCGTTCGCAAGTGCTGCTTGGAAGCCTGGCTCTTTGGGCGCTCTGCAACGTCTTAATTCCGCAGCACCCGTTTATTTCCGGTCTGGTCAACACCGGGGCGTTTGATCCCGGCGCCTGGCAACTGCTCTTTGTGACCGGCGTGGTCTTCGGTCATGCCAGCGCCCGCCGTCAAGTTCTGCTACCCGCCCCGCGCCCCGGGCTTATTGCCCTCATGCTCGCGACCGCCGCCATCCTGTATGCGGTAAGATACGCTTTTCTGCCTCCGCCGTGGTCACTGCCGTTACTCGATGCGCTCGCCAACAAAAACAACCTCGCCCCCCTCCGCCTTATCAACTTCGCGCTTCTCGCCCTGCTAATTCACGCAACCATCGCCCGCTTCCCCGCAGTCATGCAATGGCGCCCGCTCGCCTTTCTTGGGCGCCATTCACTGCCGGTATTTTCGGCTCATGTCGTCATCGCCACCATGCTGCTTGGCGTTCCCTCCGTCTTCACCGAGACGGTCACAAGCCGCTGGATAAGCGCCGCGATTTTATTGGGTGGCATGTTTGCCGCCGCCGCTTTTTCCCAAGCGCGCTCTGCCCGCCGCGCCTCCGTGCCCGCACTCCCGGCTCGCCTCTCATGGCCCGCACCGGCATTCCTGCCGCATGGAGAACGCACGGCTGGCGCAGCAAATCCGGTTCATCGTTGAGGTTGACCGGCTGAAGGACGTTTTTCGCCAGACGTTCGTGATCGGAAGCCGCCGGCGCGAAAACGACGCCGAACATTCCTGGCATCTCTGCCTCATGGTTCTCGTGCTTGCGGAACACGCCAACACGCCCGACGTGGACGCGCTTCGTGTTTTGAAAATGCTCCTCATCCACGACATCGTGGAGATCGATGCGGGCGACACCTTTGCCTACGACACCGCGCGCATGGCCGATCAACACGAGCGCGAAGCCCTTGCTGCCGACCGCCTCTTCGGACTCCTCCCCGCGGATCAGACGGCGGAGTTCCGCGCCCTCTGGGACGAGTTCGAGGCGCGCTCCACCCCCGAGGCAAAATTCGCCGCCGCGATGGACCGCTTTCAACCGATGCTGCTCAACTGCCTCACCGAAGGCGCCGCCTGGCGGATCCACGGCGTCACCCGTGATCGCGTGCTCGCGCGCAATGCCCACATCGTTGATGGCGCCACCGAAGTCTGGACCTACGCCGCCCGCATGATCGAGCAAGCCGTCGCCGCAGGCCACCTCGCAAAATAACGAATTAGCTCAGATCCCGGATAGATCCAAACTCAGGATCATTCAGCCGCTTGTAAGTCCGCACGATCAGCCCGTCCGTCAGGCCCGCCAGCCAGTCGCAGATGCGGCGCGCTTTGCCATCCACCGTCGCTTCCGCATCGATCAACCGACCCACGCGCGGCGGCAGAATGTTGATGACCCGTCCGCCCTTCTCGACGTAGTTGTTCCAGCACGCCTCCCACAGGCTGAAGAGAACCTTCCGCGCCTTGAACTCGATCTGCTGGAGCTGCGGGCTCTCGAAGATCACGTCGTTGGCCATCTTCTTGAAAAACGCCGCCTCGCGCATCGCCTCCGCCGCGACCACCAGCTCGAAACGATAACGATTCGTCCGCTCGGCCATAAAATTGCTCCGCTCGCGCAGCCGGCACGCGGTGATGAAGCCGCCGATCCTGTCCGAGAAAACCGCCTCCAGTCTGTCGCCGCGGATGGCGTTGAAAAGCGTGTCGAGGTGCTGCAACCGCTCCGCATCCAACGCCTCGCCCGCCGCCCACGTCTCGATGCGGTCGATCGTCAAAAAACCCGCCTTCACGCCGTCCACGATGTCGTTCAGCGAATAGGCCGCGTCGTCCGCCCAGTCCATGATCTGGCACTCGATGCTCTTGAACTCATTAATCGTCTCACCCGTGTGCAGCTTGGCCGGAATCGTGCCGTCCCCGAAGACGAAATCGCGATACACCTCCTGCGGATCATAGAGAAAATGATTCGACGGCGGCTGCGAAAATTCGCTGCGCAGCTTCTTGTATTTGAGCACGCCGTCCAGCAGCGCCCTCGTCGGCTGCATGCCGCGCACGCCGGATTCGTTTTGGTAGAGCGTCTCGGCGAGCAGGTGAAGCGTCTGCGCGTTCCCCTCGAAACCGCCGTGGTCCTCCATCAACTCCTGCAACGTCCGCTCGCCCGAATGCCCGAACGGCGGATGCCCGAGGTCGTGCGAAAGGCAGATCGCCTCGACGAGTTCGCCATCGATGAAAAAATCCTCCGCCAGCGGCGCTCCCTGCGTAAGCAGATAGTGGCAGATCGAACGCCCGATCTGCGCGACCTCCATCGAGTGCGTGAGCCGCGTCCGGTAAAAATCATACTCGCCCGACAGAAAAACCTGCGTCTTCGACTGAAGTTTGCGGAACGCGTGCGCATGAATCACCCGATCGCGGTCCACCTGAAACGCCGTGCGATAGTCGGCCTTGCGCGTCCCGTCCCAAGTCTCGAGGTCGAAGGCGTTGTAAAAACGATTGGGCATGGTTTGAGGATGGAAACGTTTCCCATCATCGCCAGTCTGACCATCTCAATATGCGTCACCCCGTCCTTGTCCTGTGGGCGATCAGCCTGCTTTGCCTTTCCCCCCTGCGCGGCGCACCGGTGGACAGCCTGATTTCCGCAAGCGACCTCCTGAAGATCAAAGTCCCCGGCAATCCCGCGATCTCGCCCGACGGCAAAAAGGTCGCCTACACCGTCCGCAGCATCGAGCCCAAAGCCGACGCCCCCGACACCTACGCCTACCACACGCAAATCTGGCTCGTCTCCTTGGACGGCCGTGGCGGCCCCCGCGTCCTCACACAAGGCAACACCTCGGCCAGTTCACCCGCTTGGAGCCCCGCGGGAGATCGCATCGCCTACCTCCAGTCCGATCCCACCAGCGCCAATGCCCGCGCCCGCCTCTGGATTCTCCCCGTCGCCGGTGGCGGCAAGCCCTACCCAGTCACCCCTGCCCTCGCCGGCCTCTCGCCGCCTCATTGGTCACCCGACGGCACCCGCCTGCTTTTTTCTGCAACGGTAAGTGCCGACGAAGTGAAAACCTCCCTCGAACAGTCCAAAGCCCCCGTAAACACTCCTCCCTGGCCGCTCGAACGCCCCCAACTTCCCGAGCCTCCCACCGATAAAAAAAGCCCCCCGGCCAAACCCGTAAAAATCTCCCCCGACCCCGAAGGCACCCTCGCCGAACGCCGCGCCTGGCTCCTCGCCAACGAGGCCAGCCAAAACCCTCACACGACCTGGCGGCTAGCCTTTAACGAAGATCAGGCCAACGCCTCCGCTCCCGACTCGACCCACATTTACAGCGTCGCCGCCACCCCCGACGCCACTCCGACCGACCTCACTCCCGGCTACGCAGCCTACGACGAACCCGTGTGGTCCCACGACGGACAAACCGTTTTCTGCACCGGCCCCGCCGACCTCTCGCAACACCCCGACCGCGCCCACTCGCGCCGGCTCTATGCGCTCACCCTCGATGGTTCCCCCTCGCCCAAACTTTTGCCAACTCTCGACGGTTATCTCACCGCGTCCCCTCAACCCTCGCCCGACGGAAAAACCCTCGCGTGGATCGCCCAGCCCTACAAAAACCCCGGCGACCTCACCTTCGGCATCGCCTGCGTCGCCACGCTCACTCTCGCCGATAGGAAAACCACCCTCCTCACCGAAAAACTCGACCGAACCGCAAATGCCCCCCGATGGTCAGCCGACGGAAAGTTCATTTACTTCACCGCCAGCGCCAACGGCGCCATCCCACTTTACCGCGTGCCCGCCGCCGGCGGGCACGCCGAACGCCTCACGTCCCCCGAAACTGCCGTCGGCGACTACGACGTCTCCAAAGAAGACCTCGCCCTCATCCTCTCCAAAGCGTCCAACCCCGGCGAACTCTACCGCCTCAGCCCGACCGGCCGCAGCCAACGCATCCTAACCTCCCACAACAACGACTGGCTCCGCGACAAACAGCTCGCCCCCCTCGAACGCCGCAAGCTCAAGCAACCCGACGGCACCGAGATCGAATTCTGGCTCATGCGCCCTCCTTACATGGAAGCCGGCTACCTCTATCCCCTGCTCGTCGAAATCCACGGCGGCCCCGGCTCCATGTGGGGACCGGGCGATCCGTCGGTCTGGCACGAACTCCAGTTCTTCGCCGCCCGCGGCTACGGCGTCGTCTTCTGCAACCCGCGCGGCTCCGACGGTTACGGCCGCGCCTTCCTTCACGCCAACTTCCAAAATTGGGGTCCCGGCCCCGGCTCCGACGTCCTCGCCGTCGTCACCGCCGCCGCCAAGGAAACCTGGATCGATCCCGCCCGCCAGGTCGTCACTGGTGGCAGCTACGGCGGCTACCTCACCGCTTGGCTCATCTCGCAGGACCAGCGCTTCAAGGCCGCCATCGCCGCGCGCGGCGTCTACGACCTCACGACCTTCCTCGGCGAGGGCAACGCCTGGGAACTCGTGCCGTGGCAGTTCGGCGGCTACCCGTGGCAGCCCGAGACGCGCAAACTCCTCGACGCCCAGTCTCCGCTCACCCACGTCGAAACCATCAACACTCCCCTGCTCATCAAACAGGACGGCGCCGATCTCCGCGTCGGCAACGCCCAGTCCGAGCTCCTCTTCCGCAGCCTCAAAATCCTCGGCCGCCCCGTGGAATCCGTCCGCTACCCCGGCGCGACGCACGACCTCAGCCGCTCCGGTGACCCCGAACAACGCATCGACCGCCTCGTGCGTTTCGCCGAGTTCTTCGAGCGCTTCATCGGCAACCCCGCGCAACCCGTCCCTCCACCTCCACCATCCGTTTCTGCTACCACACCCTCACCCAAGCCATGACCAAAGCCACGCTCAGCCACCTTGAAAAAGTCGCCCGCACCGCCGCCAAGGCGTCCTACTCGCCCTACTCGCAGTTTGCCGTGGGAGCGGCCGTGCTCGCAGGCTCGGGTAAAACCTACGCCGGCACCAACGTCGAAAACGCCTCCTTCGGCCTGTGCAACTGCGCCGAACGCACCGCAATCTTCACCGCCGTCACCGCCGGCGAAAAAAAGATCAAATGCGTCGTCGTTTATACACCGACGCCGACCGTCACACCGCCCTGCGGCGCGTGCCGCCAGGTGATCAACGAATTCGGGCCGCGTGCACGCGTCATCTCCGTGTGCGACACGAAAGACCGGCTCGATCTCTCTCTCGAAACACTCCTCCCCGGCGCCTTCGGTCCGGGCAACTTGGGTTGAGCTTCCGAATGGAAGAGCCTGCTTGCAGGCGATTGGATAACCTTACTCCGCCCCGCCCGCAAAAAAATCCCGCACCGCCAACGCAACCTGATCGCGCGGCACTTCGTGTTCGCTGCGATCACCCAACACGCGGATCTTTACCACGCCCTTGGCCAGTTCGTCGCCACCATAAATTAACGCCAGTTTCGCGCCCGACTCGGCCGCCATTTTGAACTGCTTTCCGAACGCCACGTCCTTCAGCGGATACTCCACGCGAAACCCCGCCGCACGCAGCGCGAAGATGTCGCCAAACGCCGCCGCACGCTCCGCCTCACCTCCGATGACCACATAGATGTCCGTCGTCGGCACAAACGCCGGAGTCAGCCCGCGCTGCTCAAGCAACAGGGCAAACGTCATGTCGCCCACGCCAAACCCCACCGCGGGCATCTCGCCGTAGCCGAGTTTGCCCACGAGGCTGTCGTAGCGGCCGCCACCCGCCAGCGCGCGCAGCTCCCCCTTGCGGTCGAACGCCTCGAACACGAAACCTGTGTAGTAAGCTAGCCCGCGCACCACGCCGAGATCGACCTCGACGAACCCGCCCAGGCCCATGGCGGCCAAGTTGCCCAGCAGCTTGCGCCAGTCCGCCAGCCGCGCCGTGAGTTTGTCTCCGGGAATTCCCGCGACCACAGCCTCCAGCGCCGCGAGCGATTTGATCTGCAGGAACGCCAGCACCTTCGCCTTCACCCATTCATCGAGCGCACCAAACTGCGTGACGTAGTCCTTGAACGCATCGTCGCCCAGTTTTTCAAACCGATCCACCGCGCTAAGAATTCCGCGCACACGAACCTCGTCGAGCCCCAGCGCCTCCAGATAATAAAACCAAAGATTCCGATCGCTCAGCCGGATATAAAAATCTTCAGCCGTGAGCCCGAACCCCGCGAAGCATTGCACGAGCATCGCGATCAGCTCCGTCTCCGCCTCGACGCCCGGCTCGCCAAAAATATCCGCGTTCAGCTGGAAGAAGCAGCGCCCGCGCCCCTTCTGCATCCGCTCGTAGCGGTAGAATTCCGCGATGCTGAACCACTTGATCGGACGCTTCAACGAACTGGCCTTCTCGCCCACCAGTCGGCACACCGTCGGAGTCATCTCCGGACGCAGCGCGACCTCGCGCCCGCCCTTGTCGGTAAAGCTGAAAAGCTGCGCCTCGATCTCGTCGCCAGACTTGGTCTTGTAGAGTTCAAGCGGCTCTAGCACGGGCGCATCGTATTCCTGAAAGCCAAAGGTGTTCGCCGTCTGCCGCCACAGGCGGAAAATATGATTCCGACGCGCCAACGCATCAGGATAGAATTCACGAAAACCGGGCAGTGACTGGAACTGGGCCATGGAAGCTGACGACGTTGGAAAACGCCGCCGCCGAGGGCGAATACAAAAACAGCATCCGGCCTCCGGACACAAAAAAGCCGGCGCTAACGCGTCGGCTTTGGGAAAAGCGATGAATCCGGAAATCCGATCAAAGCTTGGTGATATCTAGCTTTTTGAGGAGCTGCTTCAAAATTTTGCCGGATTTGAACTTCACCACGGCGCGCTCAGGGATGACAACCTCGGCCTCAGGTTTGTTCGGATTGCGGCCGATGCGGGCCTTGCGCTTCTGGACTTCCAGCACGCCGAAGTTGCGCAACTCGACGTTACGACCGTCGGCAAGAGCTTTCTGAATGATGTCGAGCGTCATTTGCACTGTTGCAACAACTTCCTTTTGGGGAAAGCCGGTCTTTTCGTAGATTTCGAGGACAATTTCGCGTTTAGTTAGGTTAGTGGACATGGGAGTTTCTTTGGTTAAGATTAGTAAAAGATTATCTTAAGTTATTTTCCAGTGTTAAATTACGTCAACTCATCTGATCACTTTTTTTATAAAAAAACGATAAAAAAGAACACAAAAGGCGTCTTACCAACTTACTAAGTAGATTGATTTTCTAAGAAAATGTTCCGTGCAATGATAGCAAATGGACGATTTATGAGAAAAAACTCCTGCTCAATCACGTTTTATATGTAGAAATTCTAAGGAGTTAGATGCGATATGGTAAGTCCAATTAGAATATAAATTCCAAATGGTGTTGGCGGTATAAAATATTTGCGCGGAGGGAACTTTTCGCTGGTTGCTTTATGCTCGTGCCGACAGCGCGCTCTCGATTAGAGCATATGGTTTGGCTTCTTCCACCATGCCCGATCCCATAGCAGTCAACTCCATGTTCGCACGTATTGCTCGTCGCTACGACGTTGCAAATCGCCTGTTAAGCGGCGGCATCGATACATGGTGGCGTCGCCGATTGGTTGCGTCAGTAAAAATTCACTCCCCGGATGATATTCTTGATCTCGCCACCGGGAGCGGAGACGTGGCATTTGCCCTGAGCCGAAAGCTCCCCTCAAGCATAAAGATTATCGGTATGGATTTTTGCCAACCAATGCTAGACGAAGCCATCGTCAAACAACGCGCCGACAGCCACTATCCCAACATCGTTTTCCAGCAAGGCGACGGCATGGCCCTTCCCTTGGCCAACGCGACCTTTGATGCGATCACCATTTCCTTCGGCCTGCGCAACATGGCCGACCGCCACCAATCCCTGTGTGAAATGCACCGGGTGCTACGACCCGGCGGGCGACTTTACGTCCTTGAGTTCTCGCAGCCTCAACGCTGGTTCAAGCCTATCTACTATTTCTACACGAAACGCATCCTTCCCTCAATCGCCGGCTTCGTAACCGGAGACCGCCCCGCCTACGATTACCTCAATGCCTCCATCGAACGTTATCCCGACCACCAATCCATGTCTGCGGAAATCCTGCAGGCCGGTTTCAGCGCGGTGGGCGTGACCCGCATGACCTTCGGCATCGTCGCTCTCCACGCTGCGGTAAAAGCAGCCTGAGCTAGTTGAAAGACTTGCCGCAACCGCAGGTGCTCTGGGCGTTGGGATTTTTGATTTCAAAGCCCTTGCCATGAAGCCCATCGTCGAAATCGATGTGCGAACCGTTTAGATAAGCCAGACTGGTGGGATCAACGAGAATTTTAACGCCTTCACTCTCGAACACTTGGTCGTCGGAATTCGGCGCATCGAAGGACATCCCGTATTGAAACCCGGAACATCCGCCCGTTTCCATCAACACCCTGAGCAATTTACCATCAGACGTAAGCTCGGCCTGCATTGTCCTGACTTGTGTGGCTGCGCTAGGGCTGAGCGTGATCATAAACTAAAGTCTAGATAGCTGAAACAATCTGTCAACAGATGTAGCACTTTCCGTGCTAGGTCTGATTTCGCCTCTTGCCAGAGTCCTCACTCTAGCCTTCGGTCATATACCGTGGCAGCCATCAAACACATCTTCAACGAACTGCATTACGAGATGATACGCACCATCGCAGAAGGCGGCATGGGCGTTGTTTACGAAGCCGTCCAGCGAGGGGCCGGCGGCTTCACCAAAACCGTCGCCGTCAAACTTATCCGAGAGGAATATTCCACGATCCCCGAGTTTCAAAAAAACTTCATCGGCGAAGCCCGTCTCGTCGCCAATCTGATCCACACAAACATCGTCCAGACCTACCATCTTGGCCAGATCGGTGGGCAGTATTTCATGGTGATGGAGTTTGTGAAGGGCGTTAACTTGGAACAATTCCTCGAACAGCACGCCGCCTTGGGCCGTCGCATGCCAGTCGATCTGGCCGCATTCATCGTTTCCCGCATCGCCCGAGGCCTCACCTACGCCCACCAAAAGCGGGACAAGGAAGACCGACTACTGGGAATTGTTCACCGCGATATCGGCCCTAAAAACGTCATGATCGCTTACGAAGGCGACGTGAAACTCACCGACTTCGGCATCGCGAAGGCCCTCGACCTCATGCACAATGAAGAGGGTCAGGTCATCGCCGGCAAGGACGAGTATCTCTCGCCCGAGCAAGCCAGCTACGCCGTGACCGACGCTCGCGCCGACCTCTTTCCTCTGGGCATCGTCCTAACGGAACTCCTCCTTGGGAGAAATATCTTTCGGGACGCGGATCGCCTTACCTCCCGACAAAACATCCTCGGCATGACTATCCCGCAATTCTCCACCTTGCGACCCGAGATCGATTCGAAACTTGAGGCCATCATCCAAAAATCCCTCCAGCGTGACCGCGAGAAACGGTATGCCTGCGCTTACGACATGATGAATGACCTCGAGCTGTATCTTTACAGCGACGGTTACGGCCCCACCAACGAAAAGCTGGGCGTCTATCTTAAGGAAATCATGGATCAGAAAGATCCGGTTCAACCCCCCAACACTCCTACCCCGCTCCGGCTCCGCCCGACTCCATGAGCGGTCCCGGATTCAGCCATGATCTGCGCCAGCGCCAAAACCAGTCCCTGGTTCTCGCGCCACAGCTGCGTCATTCGCTCAAAATCCTTCAGGTAGCCGCACTCGACCTCCGCTCCGTCATTCAAGAGGAGCTACAGAACAACCCCACCCTAGAAGAGTTGCCCATGGATGGCGTGAGCCTCGACAAGGAACAGCAGGACAGCGCCAACGAAAACAACGAAAGCGGCGAAGGGGCGGACAACCACGACGAGATGGATTTCTCGAAGGAATACGACATCCTCACCAAGCTCGACGACGACTGGAAAGACTACATGTCGCAGGCGGGCGGCGCCCAGCCTCACACCGCCGAAGATGCCGAACGCCGCCAGCACTTCTTCGATTCGCTCGTCACCGAAACCTCCCTTCAGGAACATCTCATCCGTCAAGCCGAGCTCGCCGATACTCCCGAAGACGTGCTCAAAGCCATGAGCTATCTGGTGGGCAGTATCGACGACCGTGGCTTTCTCACCCAAAGCCCCTCCGATGTCGCCTTGCAATCCGGCCTGCCGCTGGACGCCGTCCAAGAAGCCGTGCGCCAGCTCAAGACCTTCGAGCCCGCTGGCATCGGTGCGTCCAATCTCGAAGAATGCCTCCTCCTCCAGCTTCAAGCCAAGGGCCGGGGCGAAGGGCTTGCCGGTCGTATCATCCGGGACCATTTTCTACTTCTAACCCGTCGCCGTATTCCCGAAATCGCCCGCAAACTAGGCGTCCACACCGACGACGTCCAGGAAGCCATCGAGGAAATCGGCGCCCTCGACCCCGCTCCCGGCCGCCGCTTCGCCGAGGACAGCAACCGCGTCGTCGTGCCCGACGTCACCGTCGAAAAGGACGACGGCGAATGGAAAATCCACCTCAACAGCGACTACATTCCCCGGCTGCGCATCTCCAGCACCTACAAAGATCTCATCGCCAAAGGCTCCCTCTCGAAACAGGAACGTGACTACGTCCGTGAACGCATCCGCTCCGGCAAGTTTCTCATCAACTCCATCGAACAGCGCCAACAGACGATCGAACGCATCACCCGTGAAATCATAAAGGTCCAGGGAGATTTCTTCGATGAAGGCGTCTCCAAGCTCCGCCCGCTCACCATGACGCAGATCGCCGATGTCGTCGGCGTGCATGAGA
>JANXRL010000075.1 GCA_025352985.1 Verrucomicrobiota bacterium | reverse complement strand
CGGAGACGACGGAGAAGAATACCGGGAGGGAGCTAGAGGCTGTGGCGCTCAGATCAAAAGCCGCGTCGCCGTAAGTTGTGTCGGCCAGCGTCGCGAAGGAGATCGTCTGCGCGGCTCCGCCGGTGGAGGTGACAATGAAGGAGCGATCAACATTGGAAGCGGCGGCGTAGTTGGCATTGCCCAACTGGGAAGCACGGATGGTGACGGTGCCGGCTCCAGTGATCGTAATGGTGGGGCCACTGAGGGTGACGGGTCCGGAGACGACGGAGAAGGAGACGGTGAGCGAGCTGGAGGCGGTGGCGCTCAGGTCGAAGGCGGCGTCGCCGAAGGTCTTGTCGGGGAGTGTGGCGAAAGTGATGGTCTGAGCCGCTTGAGCGACGGAGAAGGAGCGATCAACGTCTGTGGCTGCGGAGTAGTTGGTGTTGCCGGCTTGGGAAGCGCGGACGACGACGATGCCGGCTCCAGTGATCATAACGGTGGAGCCACTGAGGGTGGCGGGACCGGAGACGACGGTGAATGTTGGGGTGAGGCCGCTGGAGGCGGTGGCACTGAGGTCGAAGGCGGCATCGCCGAAGGTTTTGTCGGGGAGCGTGGCGAAAGTGATGGTCTGAGCCGCTTGAGCGACGGAGAAGCTTTGGTCAACAGGTGTGGCGGCAGAGTAGTTGGTATTGCCGGTTTGGGAAGCGCGGACGACGACGGTGCCGGCGCCGGTGATCGTAACGGTGTTCCCGCTGATGGTGGCGGGACCGGATACGATGGAGAACGTCGGAGAAAGGCTGCTGCTGGCGGTGGCGCTCAAGGTGAAGGGGGCGTCGCCAAAGGTTTTGGAGGGGAGGGTGGCGAAGGTGATTACCTGAGTCGACTGGGTGACGGAGAAGCTTTGGTCAACAGGTGTGGCGGCGGAGTAGTTGGTATTGCCGGTTTGGGAAGCGCGAACGACGACGGCACCGGTGCCGGTGATCGTAACGGTGTTCCCGCTGATGGTGGCGGGACCGGATGCGATGGAGAACGTCGGAGAAAGGCTGCTGCTGGCAGTGGCACTCACGGTGAAAGGAGCGTCGCCAAAGGTTTTGGAGGAGAGCGTGCCAAAAGTGATGGTCTGAGCCGCTTGAGCGACGGAGAAGGAGCGATCAACGTCTGTGGCTGCGGAGTAGTTGGTGTTGCCAGCCTGGGAAGCGCGGACGACGACGGTGCCGGTGCCGGTGATCGTGAGGGTGGAGCCAGAGAGGGTGGCCGGACCGGAGACGACAGTGAAGGTGGGCGTGAGGCTGCTGGAGGCGGTGGCACTGAGGTCGAACACGGCATCGCCGAAGGTTTTGTCGGGGAGAGCGGCGAAGGTGATCGTCTGGGAAGCTTGGGAGACGTTGAAGGAACGATCAACGTTGGGGGCGGCGTTGTAGGTCGTGTTCCCGGCTTGGGAGGCGCGGACGGTGACGATGCCTGCGCCTGTGATCGTGAGCGTTGAACCCGAGAGCGTCGCGGGACCGGAGACTATGGAGAAAGTGGGCGTGAGGCCGCTGGAAGCGGTGGCGCTGAGGGTGATGGGGGCATCGCCGAAGGTTTTGTCGGATAAGGCGGCGAAGGCGATGGTCTGGTCGGTTTTGGCGAGGGTGGCTGAGGTGAATGTCAAACCAGTGCTCGTGAGGGTGAATGTGCCCAGTTTGTAGATGCCACCGGTAGTTCCCGATATATCGGTAGCGATTGTCTCATAAAGATCCTGTGTGGCCGAGCCGCTGGCACCCGGTAAGACAAATGCCCCCACGCTGTTGTCGGCAAAATACTTGAAGTCTAGGTTGGCCGCGACGTCTTTTACCTGAGCCCACGAATTGGTTGTCGATGAAGAGTTGGTTGAAATGTAGGCCGTGCTGCCGACGGCATTGGAGGTTTTCCCGTTCATATAGGTATAAAGACCTTGAATGGGAGTGGCTCCTAATGACTGAGCTGCGGCGTTGCCCGCACCGTTTTGAGCGGTGGCAAATAGCGTATCTTTGCCGGCGGCGGTGCCGTAGGCATTGGTCGAGCCTGACACGGTTCCGTTCTGGGTGTTCTTGACGGCACCAACCACGCCCCACGATAGATCGGTGCGGTCATACCAGTTTGTTCCGCTAACACTATAAGTGTTCGCGAGATCGGTGGTGCTTAAACCGCCAATTGAAAATGTCGCACCGTTCCCTGCAATAAACTGGGTGAACGATCCGGCATTGATCATCACGGCGGTGCCCTGCCCCTGACCACTCGTCGCATAAAAACCGATTATGAGATCGCCCGAGGTGGCGGTAAGCGCAGCCGAAGCGGAAGCGGATAAACTGCCAACTGCGAGTAGCGAGAGAAGTATTTTTTTCATTTTAAAATCACAACAGGGTGCATGAGCATTTTCCGCCTGCACCCCGTTTAATCATCGGACGGGTGCCGCATCAGTTGTCCTAAACTAATTCCAATTTGACCTGACGATTGCGGTTCATGTTGCGCGGCAGGTTGGCGAAGGTCGTGGCATCGGTCTACGTCTCTTAGGTTAAGATTAGGTGACGACGGATGCTCTATTTTGACGTTGATGCCTTGGAGGCTAAACGGGTTCCCATGATTAATCGCATCAGGGGCGGAACGGGGTCCGATGCTCTCATGGCTGGCGCCTTGAGCGTGGGTCTTGCCGCGATTTTACTCTCGGCCTGCGATCGCCGGGAGGTGAGTTCGAATCAACGTGCATCGCCATCTTCGGTTGCCACTACCACGGCGGCGGCTCCCTTTTTGCATTCGACTGCTGGTGAGTCCTCGACCCCAGCCAATGCCGTGCGGCCATCGACGGAAAATGATGAAGCCGGCCAATCGTCGGAGCCAGCGATTGCGGTGACTGATGGTTCATTAAGGTCGGCTATCCAAGGTGAAGAGGCGGTGTCTCATATGTCTCGATTGGTCGTTCCTGCCGGACGCGGTGCTATAACACAGTCGGAAACCATGCTGACTCCGCTAGTGGCTGTGGGTTCTAATCCCGCGCTCAAATTTAACGCCCGCCAGATCGAAGAAGCTGTAAAATTGGGGCAAGAATTTTTGGCGGCGATGGATAAGACTCCAACGGTTGTCCAAGTGCCGGCTCAAATGGCCGCATCGGCGGATGACGCCAAGATTTACGCCGATGCCTCCGTTCATGTTGCATGGCGTTCGGCTCAAGAGGAGAGCGATGCTTTATTTAGAGCGAAGTTTGGGTATTCGGCATTTAACGCGCAGCTGCTCATGCGTGCCCAGCAGGCCTACAATGACCGGCTGGCAGCACAGCAGTGACAACTCCTCGTTGTTTGCGCTGCGCGGCCGAAAATGGTTTGTCACCTTTTCGTCACGTGAACGT
This sequence comes from Verrucomicrobiota bacterium, assembly GCA_025352985.1. Classification (GTDB taxonomy): domain Bacteria; phylum Verrucomicrobiota; class Verrucomicrobiia; order Opitutales; family Opitutaceae; genus Rariglobus. The sequence goes on along the minus strand of JANXRL010000075.1, from coordinate 29,743 downwards.
TTCAACAGGGGCATAAAGTTGTAACGAAGCGGTGGTTTAATCGGAGCGTTGATCTAAGCGATCTCCACTTACAACTACGACCAATCACTAAGAAGTTTATCCTATGAAACTGCTCAAAGCCTCAATCGTGGGCGCCGCCGCCCTCGCCATCGCATCCTCTGCCATGGCTACTGTCAGCTCCGCTACCCACGTTTACATCACTGGTTCGACGGCCTTCCGTGGTTCCACCATGACGGCGATCGCCAACATCATGGACCAGACCACCAATTTCGGCACTGGCGCCATCGCGTGGACCTACGCTTACGATGCATCTAGTTACACAGGCTGCTCACGAGCAATTATTTACGGAACCCTTAACACCACTGGCCATCCCGAGGTGACCATCAAGTGCTTTTTCTCCGGTTCTGCGGCCGGTGTGCTGACGGTTACTCAAGGCACGAGCCTTACCGAGTGGATGCCTGACACCGTCACGCTTGCCGCTGGTTCCACCACGACCTCCAGCAACACGAATGTCCAAAGCACCTTCACCAAGGTTGCCGGTGTTCCCCAGATTTGCTTGTCGGACACCGCGCAGGGGCTCACTCCCTACACCTCTCCCACGCTCACTCCCACCAAGGTTGGCGTGATTCCCTTCGTATTCGTAAAGGGCGTCCTCGCTTCTGGCTCCGGCAACGGCGCGATCAAGGCTGCGTTCGATGGCCTTACTAATATCAATGCCCCGCAGGCTCAGAGTCTGATCTCCAGCGGCGTCAAGCTTGCCCAGCTCACCGGCAACAGTGCCGACGTTGGCAAGGTGTATGTTCTCGGCCGCAATCCCGAGTCTGGCACCCGCCTGACCACCTTCGCCGAAACCGGCTATGGCACGACTGGTGCCGCCGGTGAACAAGTCCAGCCCACGTCTGACACGGGTAGCACTACGGCTGTAAGCACCACGGGTGCTGGTATTCTTAACATCAACTTCTATCCGAACGGCACTGTTAACGGCATTTTTGCTGATGATGGCGACAACGGTTATTCCAGCGGCGGCACTCTGGCCGATGTTCTTTCCAACACGGTTGGTGATACCGCTGTAAACAGTCTCGATCCTGGCGTTAAATTCGCCCTGATCGGCTATCTCAGCACCAGCGATGCCTCCCGCTCCATCAAGGCCGTCAACGGCACGACCTCGTCTGATGTCAGCCGTATCCTCACCTACAACGGCAGCTCGCTCAACCCGACCTACAGCACCAGCTCCCAAGCCGTTACCTGGGATTATTCTGCGATTCGCGAGGGCAAATACACCTTCTGGTCATACGAGTATGTTATGTATAACAGTTCCCTTACGGCTCCTGCCAAGACGGCTGCTGATCTGATCGCCGCTCGCATCATTTCCAACGATGCCTCGGTCTCTGGCATCACGCTCGCCTCCATGAACTGCTCCCGTCAGGTCGAAGGTGGCGTCGTCACCCACAACTAAGCCGGCAACTGCTTGTAAATTCACTTGGGGTGCGGGCGAAAACCAGCCCGCACCCCTTTAAATCTTAGAATACAAATGAAAAAAACACTTCTCTCTCTTATTGCAGCTGGCGGCATCGCTGCTTCCGCTGCCGCCGCCACGATTTCTGGCAGCACCTCCGGGGATCTCATTGTAGGTTTCTATACGACCAGCGGCACGGGTAACGGCACTTCGCTGATGATTGATGTCGGCTCGTTCACCCAGTTCCTTGCCGGTGACAGTTCGACCTTCTCCATCGGTAGTGTCAGTGTCGCCGATCTTGCGAGCACCTACAGCGGTGGTTCTCCCACCAACTGGTATGACCGCACGGATCTCTCGTGGGGCGTGATTGGCGCCGTCAAGAACACCCAGACCGGAACCGTGTCGGGTTCAACTAATTCCTACGGCACCGCCGCTGGCAAAGATACGCTCTTCGCTACTGCTCAAAACGGGGCTAATAATGCCGCTTCCCAATCGCTGGGTGCGAATGCCATTCAGGGTCTCTACACCTTCTTGAACGGCAAGACCTCCACGACCAATAGCAACACGGCTTTCGTTTCGGCCAGTTCGTCCACGACGTCTGGTTCTTGGGCTCAGGTAAAAGACGTGGCGGTTAACCTAGACTTCAAGTATTTCGCGGACAACAGCGTGGGGGTTTTCACCATGCCTGGTGCCAGCGGAACGGTTACGCAGGACCTCTATGAGACCGTTGCCACTGACGTCTCCGGCACCACCGGTGGTGTTTACAAGTTGGGCACGCTTACTCTTTCCAGCACCGGCCTGTCCTTTACCGCGATCCCCGAGCCTTCCACCTACGCCGCGATCTTCGGCGTGTTGATGCTCGGTTTCGCGGCCTACCGCCGTCGTTTCCAGAAATAAAATTGATCTGCCAACCGGCAGGTCTGTGTCGGGTGTTTAATACGCGTCAACCCTTCCGCCTTTTTGGGCGGAGGGGTTGATTCGTTGAAGCACCTCGAGGCCAAATTGCTTCCAACGCACCGCATGTTTGACCGTTACGCGTCCCGCTCGGCTCTCTCCGACGAGCGCCCTGCGTTTTTTTACATGACCGTCCTGCTGAGTATGATACTCGGCGGGATTTGTCCTGTCCGCGCCGCGACCTCCGGTGAGGATGTGGTGAGCCGTGCATTTTACATCAAGGAATTTCAGGTCCAGGGCGTGAAGCACGTCGAGCCCAACGAAGTCGAGGACGCCGTCTATCCCTTCATGGGCCCGGAGCGCACCGTCGATGATGTCGAGCAGGCCCGCGTCGCCGTAGAAAAACTGTATCGCGCCAAGGGCTTCCAGGCCGCCGCCGTCCAGATCCCGCCGCAGCAGGTGAAGGGTGGGGTGGTCGTCCTCCATGTGGACGAGGGCACCGTCGCCCGCCTGCGCGTGCGGGACTCGCGCTACTTTTCCCCGAGCGAGATCAAGAAAAACGCGCCTTCGCTGGCCGAGGGCGAGGTCCTGAATTTCAACAAGGTCAACCGAGACATAGTCGCGCTCAACCAGCTTCCCGACCGCCGCGTGACGCCGTCCCTGCGCACCGGCGCCGCCCCGGGCACGTTCGACGTTGATCTCAACGTCAAGGACTCCGCTCCGTTGCACGGCAGCTTCGAGGTCAACAACCGTTACAGCCCCAACACCACCCAGCTCCGCGTCAACGGCGCGGTGAGCTACGCCAACCTCTGGCAGCTCGGCCACACGCTGGGCTTCAATTTTCAGGTGGCGCCCGAGCGTCTCGACGATGCCAAGATTTTCTCCGGTTTCTACCTCGTCCATCTGCCCGAGACGCCGTGGCTCAGCCTGCTCGCACAGGCCACGAAGCAGGACAGTAATATCTCCACGCTGGGCGGCAGCGCGGTGGCCGGTCGCGGTCAGACCGCCGGTCTCCACGCGCTGATGACCGTGCCGCCGGTCGGCACCCTTTACCACTCCGTTAACGTCGGGATCGACTACAAGCACTACGGGCAAAACCTCACGACGGCCTCCGTCGTCACCAAGACCCCCATCACCTACTACCCGCTCAGTGTGATCTACAGCGGAAGCTGGACGGGCAAGAAATCTGTGACCGAATTTTCGTTCGGGCCGACCTTGGGGCTGCGCCAACTGGGCAGCGACCAGACCGCGTTCGGCTTACGCCGCTACCGTTCATCCGGAGACTTTATTTATTTCCGCGGCGATGTTTCCCACACGCGCGACTTGCCCGCCGGATTCCAGTATTTCGGAAAAATTCAGGGGCAATTCTCCCCCGAGCCCCTGGTCGATCCCGAGCAATTCAGCGGCGGTGGCCTCGACACGGCGCGCGGTTACCTCGAAGGCGTGGCCGCCGGGGACGACGCTCTCTTCGGCACGATCGAGCTGCGCGGTCCCTCGATCGCATCCTGGTTTGGCGAGAAATCCGGCGAATGGCGCTTCTACGCCTTCGGCGACGCCGGCGTGCTTGGCGTCGAGCAACCCCAAAAGGGCCAGACCAAGGAGTTTGACCTCGTCAGCGTGGGCTTGGGCAGCCGGCTGAGGCTGCGCGACCACTTCACCGGGTCGATCGACGCCGGTGTGCCGCTCAGATCCGTGTCCCCGTCGCGTCGCGGCGACGTGCTCCTCACCTTCCGCATCGGGGCCGACTACTGAGCCCCGCCATAATTTTTTTAACACCTCCATCCAGCAATGCCCACGGTCATGAAACCAGCGAAGTCCAGTCTGCTCAAACGTCTGTTCCTTGGCGCTTTTGTCGCCCTTGCCTGTTCCGGCACCGCCCACGCCTGGTGGGATGCCGATTGGACGATGCGCAAGAAAATCACCATCGACACCTCGTCCACCGGCGTGGCCATCCCTGACGCCACCGGCGCCGTGCCGGTGCTCGTGCGCCTGCACGAGGGCAATTTCCAATTCGCACTCACCAAGGAGGACGGCTCCGACCTGCGCTTCGTCGCCGATGACGACAAGACGCTCCTGCCCCACCACATCGAGCGTTACGATCCGTTGCTTAACGAAGCGTTTGTCTGGGTGAAAAGCCCCGCGCTCAAGGGCGGCGCCAAGACCAGCCTCTGGCTTTACTACGGCAACACCGGCAACAAGGCCGTGAAGACCGAGGACACCAAGGGCACCTACGATGCCAGCACCTCGCTCGTGTATCACTTTTCCGAACGCGGCCAGCCGGCCTACGACTACACCGTTTCGGGTAACAATGCCGGCAACGCGGGAACGGCGGCCGAAGGCTCGATGATCGGCGGCGGCCTGCGGCTCGACGGCAAAGGCGACCTCGTGGTGTCGGCCTCGCCCTCGCTGGCGTGGGGCACCGGGGCGGAGTTGACCTTATCCGTCTGGGTGAAGCCGGCCGCATCGCAGGCCAACGCGGTTGTTTTTAGCCGTTGGGATGGAGGCAACGCCTTCCTTCTCGGCGTGGACAAGGGCGTGCCGTTTGCCGAAGTGACGCGTGCCAACAGCACCCAGCGCACCACGGCCGGCAAGCCCATCGCGCTCAATGCCTGGCGGCATCTCGCGGTGACGGTCACGGGCTCGGCCCTCACGCTTTACGTGGACGGCGAAGCCTACGCCACGTTGAACACGCCGCTCCCGGTGATGGACGCGAAAGCGTTTATCGGCGGCGACGGTCCTCTTGGCGCGGTGGAAGCCACGGGCGAGCGTTCCAACTTCATCGGTGAAATCGACGAACTGGAAATTTCAAAAATCGCGCGCACCCCCGGCTTCATTAAGCTCGCCGCCCTCAGTCAGGCAGGCGGCGACAGCGCGGCCAAACTCCTCGTCGTAGGCGAAGACGAAAAGCCATCCGATCCCCTCGCGTGGCTCAAGGGCGGCTACTTTGGCATCATCATCGCCTCGCTCACCTTTGACGGCTGGGTGGTCATCGGCCTCCTCGCGGTCATGTCCGTCATCAGCTGGTTCGTGATGGTAGGCAAAGGTTCTTACCTCAACGCCATCTCGAAGGGCAACCAACTCTTCATGAAGGAATGGGAGCACATCTCTACCGATCTCACCGGCCTCGACGAAGGCTCCGGTGACAACGTCAACGCCATGGGCGGTCGCGTGACCCCGGCTGAGCTCAAGGCCATTCACAACACTCCACTCTACCGTATCTATCACATCGGCGCAGGTGAGATCCGCAAGCGCGTCGCCGTGGGCCGCGCCGGAGGCAAGGTTGTCTCGGCCCGGTCCATCCAAGCCATCCGTGCCAGCCTCGACGGCGGCCTCGTCCGCGAGAGCCAAAAGCTCAACCGACAGATGGTGCTGCTTACCATCGCGATTTCCGGCGGTCCTTTCCTCGGGCTGCTCGGCACCGTGGTCGGCGTCATGATCACATTCGCCGCCGTCGCCGCCGCCGGCGAGGTTAACGTCAACGCCATCGCGCCCGGCATCGCCGCCGCGTTGCTCGCCACCGTGGCGGGTCTCGCTGTCGCCATCCCCGCGCTCTTCGGCTACAACTACCTTGTCACCCGCGTGAAGGAAACCACCAGCGACATGCACGTCTTCATCGACGAGTTCGTCACCAAGATGGCCGAATTCTACTCCGAGGAAGCCCATCGCGAGCGCACGCTCACCCGCGCGCCGTTCGGTCCGAGCGAAACCCGCTAAGCTTCGGTCCACTCATCCGCCGCCATGCAAATCCAAGAGGACAAACCTTACGACGACATCAACATCACCCCGATGTTGGACCTGGCCTACGTGCTGCTCGTCATCTTCATCCTCATGTGCACCGCCTCGGTGCAGGGCATCAAGGTCAACCTGCCCAAGGCCAGCACCGCCGCGCCCAGCCTCGTCAAACCCAAGACGAAATCGGTCACGATCAACAACGAGGGGAAAATCTTCCTCGATACCGTGCCCGTCTCGCTAGAGGAACTCGAACAGCGCCTCAACCAGCAGAAGGCGCAGACGCCCGATTTCCCCGTCGTGATCCGCGGTGACAGCCTCACCCAGTATCAGGGCGTGATGGACGTCTTGGATATCGTCGGTCGCATCGGCATCACCCAGGTCGGCCTCGCCACCAAGCCCGCGAAGTGACCACCCGCCCGAACCCGCGCCCATGAACGATCCCGCCCAAAATCCCGAAGGCCGCGCCTTCCAGCGGCGCCATTACATCCAGATGGCGGTGGTGGCAGTCGTGCTCGTCGGCGGTATCTTCACGGTCAAGGCGCTTCTAAAAAAAGGCGGTTCTCCCCACAAGGCTCCGGAGATGACCATGGTCAAAATCCAGCTTCCCCCACCGCCTCCGCCCCCCCCGCCTCCGCCCCCGCCGCCTCCCGTCGAGCAGAAGATGGTTGAGCAGACGCCGGTCGATCCCAAGGAGGACAAGCCCGACGACAAGCCGCCCGCCCCCGCGCCTTCACTGGGCACCGGCATCAAGGGCGACGGCCCCGCCGACGGCTTCGGCATGGGTGGTCCGGGCGACGGCACGATCGGTGGCTCCGGCCGCAACGGCAGTCGCTTCGGTTGGTATGCCAATCAAGTCACCAGCAAGATCGAGGAGGCCCTGCGCAAAAATCTCCGCACGCGCGACGCCAGTTTCCGTGTGGTCGCCCGCATCTGGCCCGACGCCACCGGACGCATCCGCCGCGTATCCTTGCAGGGCACCACGGGGGATCCTTCGATCGATGAGATTCTCAAGCGCGATATCCTCACCGGCCTCCAGCTTCAGGAGCCGCCCCCCGCCGGCATGCCCACGCCCATCGTGATGCGCCTCAGCGGTCGTCGCCCCCTTTAATTTTTTCCAGCCACCACCTATGTCTCACGTTGCATTCGTTTCCCGCCGCCGGCTCCTCCCGTTGATCGTCTCGGCCTGTTGCGCCTCCGTCGCGCTTATCGGCCATGCCGCCGAAGCAGTCGCGCCCGCCACTCCGGCGGCTCCCGCTGCCGCGCTGCCCACGGCCCCATCGCCCAACGCGACCATCAATCTCATCCGCCTCATGGCGGAGCGCGGTCTCCTCCCCGCCGCCGATGCGGAAAAACTCATCGCCCAGGCCGAGGCCGAGGCTGTGCAGGCCCGCACCGCGATCGCCGCGGCCTCCGCCCAGCCCGCCGCTGCGCCGGTGGCCGACGACACCGTCCGCGTCACCTATATCCCGGGCAATGTCCGCCGTCAGATGGTCGAGGAAGTGCGTCAGGAAGTGATGTCGCAGGCGGTCGAAGAAAACTGGGCCGCCCCGCGCACCCTTCCTGAGTGGGCGGCGCGCTGGCGCTTCATGGGCGACATCCGCATGCGCTACGAAGGCATCACCTATCCCTCCGGCAACGCCACCGGGCTCACCAGCAATTTTTGGAATTACAACGCGATCAACACGTCCGCTACGCCCTACGATTTTACCGGCGCGGCCAATCCGCCGATCCTCAACGCCGACCAGAATCGCGACCGCACGCGCTTCCGCGTTCGCTTCGGCGCGGAGATCGACTTGGAGGAAGGTTTCACCAGCGGCGTGCGTCTCGCCACCGGCGAAAACAATTCGCCCGTATCGCAAAACCAGAGCTTCGGCGCGGCCGGCTCGGGGCAGGGCGGTAATTTCTCCAAATACTCCATCTGGCTCGATCGCGGTTTCATCAAATACGAGAGCACCTACGCGGCCTCCAACTGGTCGGTCACGATGGGCCGCTTCGAAAATCCCTTCTTCAGCACGACCATGCTTTGGGCCAACGACCTCGGTTTCGACGGCCTGGTTTTCCAAGGCCGGATGCAGCCCGGCGAACAGCGCACCTTCCGGCCCTTCGTGACCTTGGGCATGTTTCCTGTCTTTAACACCGACCTGAACTTCGCCTCCACCAACCCCAATAAATTCAAGAGCACCGACAAATGGCTCACCGCCGCCCAGATCGGCTACGAATGGACCATCAACAAGGACTTCAGCGCCAAGGGCGCCATCGCCCTCTACGATTTCCAAAACATCGAAGGCCAGCTCTCTGATCCTTACACGCCGATCCTCGCCTCGGATGCAGGCAACACCGATTCCACCCGCCCCACCTTCGCTCAAAAGGGCAACACCTACATGCCCCTTCGCAACATCACGCCCAATGCGAGCAACGGCTTCGGCACCACCAACCAATACCAGTATTTCGGTCTCGCCACGCCGTTTCGCGACGTCGTCCTCACCGGCCGTCTCGATTACAACCATTTCGATCCCGTCCAGATTTCCCTCATCGGCGAAGTGGTGGAAAACGTTTCCTACCATCGCGACGACGTGGCCGCCACGGCGGTCAACAACCTCAAGACCTCGGGCAGCTTTGGCGGCGGCGACTTCGGCGGCATCCTCAACCTCCAGGTCGGCTACCCCGTGCTCGACAAACGCTGGGACTGGAACGTCGCCATCGGCTACCGCTACGTCGAGTCCGACGCCGTCGTGGACGGTTTCACCGACTCCGATTTTGGCGGCGGCGGCACCAACCTCAAGGGCTACACCCTCGGCGGCAACCTTGCGCTTTCCCACCGCGTATGGGTCGGCCTGAAACTCATGGCCGCCGACAGCATCGCCGGCCCCGCTTACAAAAACGACATCCTCCAACTCGACTTCAACGGCCGCTTCTGACCATGAACCGCTCACTTCTTTCCCTCCTCGCCGTCGCCGCCCTCGCGCTCGGACTCAACTCTCCGATCGTCGCCGCCGAAGCCGAAAACGCCGAGGCCCGCCTGCGTGAAAACCTCAAGGCCACGCTGCTCCAGTTGCGCAGCGCCCAGAACGAACTCGCCGCCGCCCAGTCCGCCCAAAACGCGCTCGCTGAGGAAAAAAAATCCCTCGTCGCCCAGAACGACGCGTTGAAAAAGCAGGCCGTCGCCGACCACCTCGAGTCCGATAAGGCCATCGCCGAGCTCAAGGCCGCCAACGCCGATCAGGTCAAAGACATCGCCCGCCTCAACGACACGCTAGCGAAGACCAAGGCCGCCTTCGAGCAGTCCGCCGCTCTTGCCCGCGCCAAGGAAACCGAACGCGCTCGGCTCGCCTCCGAACTCATCGTCTCCAACCGCCGCGCCGACGACCTCCACGTGAAGAACGTCGCTCTCTGCAAGCTCGGTGGCGAAATCCTCGTGCGCTTCGAGAAATTCGGCATCGGCGATGCCATCGGCGCCCGCGAGCCGTTCGTCGGCCTGACGCGCGTCAAGCTCGAGAACCTCGTTCAAGACTACGGCGACAAGCTCGCTGAACAGCGCGACGTCCCCACGCCCTGATTTTTAATCATCCGATCTTCCGACTTCCCCTGACCATGAAAGAGCAACCCGTTTCCTTCCGATCCTTCGCATGGCGGAGCTTCCTGGCGGCTCTCATGATGGCGACCACGGGACCCGTTGCCGGTGCGGCTGGTCTCCTGCGGGTTGGCGGTGGCGCCGTTTCATCGTCGTCCTCTGCGGCCAACACCAACTCGGCGGTGACCGCCGCGCAGGCCGCCGCCATCGCGCAGCGCTCGCAGGCTTCACTTCTGCGCAGCACCACGGTGCAGCAATCGTTGCAAGCCATGCAGGCCGCAGCCCGCGCCGCCGCGCAGGCCGCCGCGAGCAACGTGCCCGACGGGCTTGGCCTTGGAGGTCTGCAGGTTGCCAACGGCGTGCCGGCGAATCTCAACAACGTCCAGCCCTCGGAGAACGCCGCGCTCTGGCAGGGTGCGCAGCTGCCCACGCAGACGACGGGCACCAACGGCAAGACCGACGTCAACATCAAGCAGACGGCGCAGCAGGCACTCCTGACTTGGCAGACCTTCAACATCGGCAAGAACACCACGCTGACTTACGACCAGAGCGCCGGCGGCTCGAACACGAGCCAGTGGATCGTGTTCAACAAGATCAACGATCCCTCGGGTAACCCCTCGCAGATACTGGGTTCGATCAAAGCCACCGGGCAGGTTTATGTGATCAACCAGAACGGCATCATCTTCGGCGGTTCCTCGCAGGTGAACACCCACACGCTCGTGGCCTCTTCCCTGCCGATCAACGACAACCTCGTTTCCCGAGGCCTGCTCAACAACCCCGACACGCAGTTTTTGTTCACCGCCCTCCCGCAGAGCGCCGGCAGCAAGGGTCCCACGGATGCTTTTGCTCCGCCTTCTCCGCTCACCATCGACGGCCATCAAGGTGACGTCGTGGTCGAGGCTGGAGCGCAACTTTCCTCGCCCACAAATTCTGACAAAACCGGCGGGCGCATCGCCCTCATCGGTGCCAATGTCACCAATGCTGGCTCCATTTCCACGCCCGACGGGCAGGCCATTCTGGCGGCCGGGCTGCAAGTGGGATTTACAGCCCACGACAGCAGCGATCCCAGCCTGCGCGGCCTCGACGTGTTTGTCGGCAACGTTGGCGCCTATGCGGGCTCGGTGACGAACAGCGGCGTTATCGATGCGCCCCGCGCAAGCGTGATATTGACCGGCAAGACTATCGCGCAGAACGGCGCGGTGACCAGCACCACATCCGCGTCACTAAATGGCCGGATCGATCTGCTGGCCGACTACAACGCTGTCGGAACCAGCGGCTATGTCGGGTCTGAGATCCCGGTCTTTTTTCGCGGCACCACGGGTAATGTCGCCTTCGGATCTGACAGTATCACGCAGATTCTGCCGGAATGGAACAGCACCGAGCGAGTCGTTGGCACCGCCTTGGCGTTGCCTTCACAGATCAATGTGAGCGCTCGAAATATTTATCTCGCGCCGCAGGCGTTGATCTTCGCGCCCGGGGCAAATCTTTCGCTGAACGCTGGTTCTTGGATAATCAACGGCACACCTCGAAACCAATTCGTCTTCACCGACGGCCAGATATACCTCGCTGACAACGCCAGCATCGACGTGGGCGGGTCCACCGATGTGCCTGCATCTGTCACGGATAATTTCATCTCCGTGCAATTGCGCGGGGCCGAGTTGGCCAATTCGCCGCTCCAGCGTGACGGTGCGCTGCGCGGGCAGACCGTGCAGATCGACATCCGCCAGACCGGCACGTTAAATGGAAAGGCATGGGTCGGCACGCCGCTGGCCGACACCAGTGGGTATGTTGCACTCGTTGACCATACGGTGGGGCAACTCACCACCAATGGTGGCACCGTCAACCTCAACGCAGGTGGTTCCCTAATCATGCAGTCCGGATCAACCATCAATGTCTCTGGCGGCACCACCAACTATCAGGGCGGCACGGTTGCCACCACGAAGGTGCTTTCCGGCGGTCACATCTACGACATTTCACAGGCCGCCCCTGATCAAGTTTACAGCGGAATCTACACCGATGGGGGCGGCGCTTATGAAGCCGGTTACATCCAGGGCGCTAATGCCGGATCCATCAATATAACCGCTCCGGCGATGGCGCTCGACGGCGGTTTCTACGGTAACACGGTTGCTGGTCCTCGCCAGCGCACCATTACGCCCGTTGCAGGAGGGCTGCGTCTTGTTTTTCAAAACCAATACACCATCGATTCGCTGACTTATCTGGCCGATTCACCCACGCCGCTGGCCATCACTTTCAAAAAGGATGCGACGTTGGCTGCAGCCGATGCTTTTACATTGGATGCCTCGGGTGTCGCCCCGGCCCTGCGCGTTGACCGTGCTGCTGAAGTTATTCTTTCGCCCGGACTTTTCAGCGCAAATGGCTTCGGCAACGTCAGTATTGATAACAGCGATGGTAACATCACCGTGCCGATCGGCTCCGCGCTTAATCTTCAGCCTAGGGGTGCCCTTTCGTTCAGTGCGGCCAACATTTTTATCGACGACTCTATCACTTCTTCTGGTGGAAGCCTTAGTTTTACGGCCGCTAATATTTCTCTCAAAACACGGAGTGACTTGAGCACGCAGGCAGATCCTGCAACGCCCGCGCCCGCTGTTGATCGAGGCCGATTTGTTTTGGGAACGGGAGTGAAATTAAGCGCGGCGGGATTGATCGTTAACGATCTGAATACTTCGCCCTCGGCCAATACCCGGCCTCTGGCCACCGCTGGAGGTTCTATCTTGATCACCGGTTATGATGTAGCCTTTGGTGCGAGCACCATACTCGACGTTTCCGGTGGTGTGGCGATCAGCGCCGCGAACAAATACAGCTACGGTGCCGGTGGCTCGCTCAGCATCAAAGCTGGGCAAGATGCCAATCTCAAACAGGTCGTGGGCGGGCAGCTTTCCTTGGACTACACCCAGACCACACTCATGGGCTATTCCGGGGGAAAAGGCGGCGCGCTCACCGTTCAGGCGCCTTCGATCCAAGTCGGTGGAGCCTCTCTGCTCGACGGCAATATCCTGGAAGAAACGTTTTGGATAAACCCCATCGACGTTTCTGGCGGTCTGTTGGCGGATGATTTTTTCACCAGTGGAGGTTTTACCTCTTTTAACCTTATCGGGCTTGGCCTGAAGGCATCTTCCCCAGGTCAGTTTGTTCCTGGTGTGCGTATTGCATCGGGAACCAAGATTGCTCCGATGGCTTCCAGTTGGATTGTTAACAGTGATGCTTCAACCGTCGGCGGGTTCAGCTTAGCGTCTGTTTTGAAGCCCTCAGGAATACGCACGGCCGCAAATATTACTTTTAACGCCTCTGGTGTATTGGATAATTTTGACCGCTCCAACCCTCACGTTATCCGCGGGGATTTGTTCGTTGGTGAGGGGGCAAGCATTATTACGGATCCCTCTGGGAGCATCACACTCAAAGGTGAAACGGTCAATCTGTTGGGCAAGCTGATCGCGCCCGGTGGGAGTATATCGGTGGCGGGTGGAAATGATTCCAACGGTCTTTTCAGTCTTTCGGGTGTTCCTGCGCCTACTGTTTTACTGGGCTCAGAAAGCATGATTTCAACTGCGGGCACGACCGTGCTCACTCCTGATGCAACTGGGCATGGCTATCGGACTGGATCAGTGCTGGGCGGTGGCGCCGTTTCAGTTTCCGGTAACATAGTGGCCCTAGGGGGCTCCATCATAGATGTTTCCGGTGCCAGTGGCATCCTCGATCTCAGTCCCATTTATACTGGAGGCGAAGGAGGCGTCGGCAACGCCCTGCCCGTAGCTACCCGTGTGAATAGTGCTGGAGGCACCATCTCAATCGCAGGCAAACAGGAACTGTTTCTCGACTCTGACCTAATTGGTGCTGGCGGATCAGTTGCGGCCATTGCTGGTGAGCGTGGGGGATCTCCCGCCGCTGGCGGCAGCCTTTACGTTACATCCGGGTTGTATGTGCCGCCCACCAGCGTCGTGCCGACGACTCCGCTTGATGTGACCATGGTGATCACTCAGTCCGGTCCGGTGCTTCCTTCATATGCGGACGGCCAAGGTGCTATCGGCCAGCCTGTGCTGACATCTTTCGGAATCGCTGCGACTGGCCATGGGTATGTGGCTGCCGATACTCTAAACAGTGGGGGCTTTGATACGCTCACGTTGGGCGGCACCGTTCGTTTCGAGGGGGATGTTGATCTGACCGCCAACAGCTGCATTCGCCTGGCCAGCGCCGGAGTCATTTCCGGGAACGGCGCGATTACCCTTTCCGCTCCGAGTGTTTTGATCGGTTCCTATTTAGTTCCGCCTAGCCTTCCTGGCGAAGTTATCAGCACCTTTCAGGTTGCAGGTGCCTCGTATTATTTCCCCCCTACCTACGGCAGCGGATCTCTTACGATTTCAGCTACGAGTCTGATCGATGTTGGTAATCTGTCTTTGCAGGGAATCGGTGGCGTTATCATGGATGTTTCCTCCGGCGACCTTCGTGGCAGCGGCACCTTTGATATGGCGGGTGATCTCCTCATCGCGGCTGGCCAGATATATCCGACCGCTGCTACTCCGTTTACTATTTCGGTGTCGGACTACCAAGATGGAGTGACCGTGGGTGGCTCGATTACAACCTACAAGGGTGATGACCGATCTCTACCTTTTTCCGCTGGTGGAACGCTCAACCTCTATGCCTCGACTATCAATCAGGGTGGCACGCTGCGGGCACCCATCGGCACCATTAATCTTGGCTGGAACGGGACGGGCACTGCACCGGTCGATCCCATCACTGGGCAGGCTGTCGCAGCGGCCAGCAAAATTACTTTGACGAGCGATAGCATCACTTCCGTCTCGGCTCTGGATCCTATCACGGGTAAGGGCGTGACTCTTCCTTATGGTATAAGCAGTGATGGAACCTCTTGGATTGATCCTTCCGGTAAGGACATCACTACGTCAGGAGTCCCAGCAAAGAAGATCAATATCTTTGGCCAATCTGTGACCACTGAAACGGGAGCGACTGTGGATATCGATGGCGGTGGCGATCTCTACGCTTACCGTTGGGTGAGCGGCACGGGAGGCACCAGTGATATTTTGGCATCCAGCGGGAGTTTCGCGATCATTCCCGGTTATCAAGCGGATTACGCCGCAATCAGCACCTATAATAATAGCGCCGCTGCCGTGGCCAACCTAGGCTCCGATAACGGTTACACCAATTTGGGTCTTTCCGCTGGTGACAAGATTTATCTTGATGCCAGCATCGGTCTCCCCGCCGGTGTTTATACGTTGCTGCCTGCGCGTTACGCGCTCCTTCCGGGTGCTTTCCTCGTCACTCCCAAGAGCGGTGCGCCCACCGCCGCTTCAGTTGTACAGCCAGATGGAGCCAGCACCGTGGCCGGCTATCGGTTTAACGATTCCTTGGATATCACAAGCGGGATTGGGCCGTTGCGTTCTTCCTTTGAAGTGGCTTCCCGTCCGGTGGTGCGCACTCGCGCCCAGTACGACGATTATTCGGCCAATACCTTCCTGCGCAATAGCGCGATCAACAATAATGCGGCGGTTCCTCGCCTGCCTGTGGACGCGGGCCAACTTGTATTCTCCGCCATTCAGGCCATGAGCTTAGAGGGGGTAATCAACACCCGGGCATTTACCGGTGGCCTTGGTGGACTTATTGATATCAACAGCCCTGTTGATATTGTGATCGGTGGCCCGACCTCCACCAGTTCTTTCGGGCAGCTTCTGCTCGACGCTTCCCAACTGAGCACCTACGAGGGCGCGAGTATCCTGATTGGTGGCACCCGTTCGAGTGGCCAGCAAGGCACGATCGTGACCGTGGGCACAAACAATCTCACCGTGGATAACGCAGGTTCCCCCCTTTCCGGGGCAGGTGTTATTTTGGTTGCGAAGCAGAATCTAACGCTCGCGGATGGTGCTGACATCCGACAAACGGGCTCGCTGGTTGGATCAACCGGCACGCTGTTTCTTGGTTCCTCCGAGACCATTGGCAGTGGTGATGGCGCGCTCTTGCGTGTTAGCAGCGATGCGGCCGCAGCGATTAGTCGATCTGGCGTTAGCGTAAATTCCACCGCAGCCCTCACCTTGGGTTCCGGGGTGAATATCTCGGGTGGCTCCGCTCTCATTCTTGATTCTACCGGGACTACCAATCTCGACTCCACGGCCATTTTTGGCGGTCAGGCCGTGACCCTGAACAGCGGCCGGATCAGTCTGCAACTTTCCGATCCGGGCACCTTGCAGTCTTCTCCGGGTCTTGTGCTTACCGGTGCGGCTCTCGATTTGATTCAGACCTCCGCCCATTCGCTGTCTTTGCTCAGTTACTCTTCCATCGATGTCTACGGCACCGGTCAAATAGGCACCGCTAATTTTTCCAGTTTGTCGCTGCGTGCTCCATCCATCCGCGGTTTCAACACCGCCGGTGGTCAGGTGAATTTTGTCGCGCAGACCATTTTGTTGGATGGTGGTGTAGGTGGCTCTTCGCCGATTGCCACCGGGGTGTCGAGCGGAACACTTGCCTTCAGCGCCACGAAAACGCTCACGCTTGGTGCGGGTCAGATGGACGTTGGCCAATACGCGCAACTCCTGCTTTCTGCAGCCAACGGTGTATCGGTCGCCGGTTCCGGCGGGATCACAACCTCTGATAATCTTGAACTTTCGACTCCGGTTCTCACTGCGGCGACGGCCGCGAGCCAGCAGATCACTGCCGGTGGGGCGCTTACGCTTTCCACGCCTGCAAGCGTCGGCACCACCACGGTTGTTGGTGGTCTTGGGGCCAATCTTACGCTTGTCGGCACCAGTGTCGTTCTCGACAACAAGATCAGCCTTCCAAGCGGTACGCTCACGCTGCATGCAACCACCGGTGATGTGGTCATCGGTGGCAATGCCGCCAGCCTGATCGATGTAAGCGGAACCGCTAAGGTTTTCAATGACCAGACGAGATTCACCAATGGCGGCACGATCAATTTGATCGCCGATGCGGGTGACGTGACCATCGCCTCGGGTTCCACCCTTTCGGCCGCCGCCCAGGCGGGCGGGGGGAATGCCGGCATGCTTTTCGTGAGTGTGCCCACTGGTGTCTTCACACTTGATGGCGCGTTGTTAGACCAGGCGGGAACCTCAGGGCAGGGTGGCGTGTTTTCTCTCGACGCCCATTCTTTGACGGACGGCAGCCTCGCGGCGCTTAATGCATCGTTGAACACCGCTGGCTTTACGCAGGAGCAAAATTTCCGTTTCCGCACCGGTGATGTGCTCGTGGATGGAACGGCTACCACTAGGAATTTCACGCTTTCCGCTGATCAAGGCTCCATAACTGTAACAGGGAAAATCGACGCTTCCGGAGCAACTGGCGGCAGCATTAAGTTGTCCACGGGCGGCGACCTTGTCCTTGAAACTGGCTCGCAGCTCACCGTGGCCGCGCAGAATTTTGATAATGCCGGCAAAGGCGGATCGGTGTCGTTGGAGGCCGGTTCCGAACTCAATGGAGTCATCGACACCACCGCAGTTCTTGATCTGAAAACCGGTGCGCTTATCGATTTATCGGTCGCCAGCCAGACATCGGCAAGCGCGGCATCGGGCAAATTTTCCGGCGCTCTGCACCTTCGCGCCCCGCAGAATGTCTCCGCCAATGACCTCCAGATGAACGCCCTCAATGCGACGATCTTGAATGCCTCCAGTGTAGTCGTCGAAGGCTACAAACTTTTCGATCTGACTGCTTCCGGCGGGGCAATCACCGCGGCGACACAAGATGACGTTAAAACCGGTTGCGCAATTTATGGTGGCAATGCCGACGCCATCGCTGGCCGCTTATTGGCCGAAAATGCCACGCTCGCCTCTGTGCTTCATGTCCAACCCGGCACGGAAATCATCAACCGGAATGGCGATCTTACCCTCGGCACCAGCTGGGATCTATCCAGTTTACGTTTTGGCTCAGGCGTTGATGCCGCTATTTTGGGATCGGGCGAACCTGGCAATCTTACGCTGCGTGCGGGCGGCAACCTGAATTTTAGCTATGACGCCACGGCGAAGAAATTCGCCTCGTTGAGCGATGGCTTTGGTACCAATATCGCCTACAATGCGCCGCTTTTAGCCCCCGGTGTTCGCTCGTGGTCTTACACTTTGGTAGCGGGCGCGGATTTAGGTGCGTCGATGCGCACCGCAGTGAAATCGTTGGGCCAACTGGGTGTAGATTCCGGTTCGATCCAAGTGGGGCTAGGTAGCCCCAGTTTACCTTTGGGTGGCAGTGTTGACGCCTTGCGCTCTACATTTCTTGAGGGGAATTCCAATACGCCGTCATTTTACCAGACCATACGCACTGGCACGGGTGATATTGAAATCGCAGCAGGGCGTGATGTTCGCCTGCTTAATAATCTGGCTAGTATCTATACCGCCGGTACGCAGGCTGCATCTATCGGCAATTTTGATACTCCGAACACCTCTTATCGCAGGACATCGGAATTGGGGTCCATCCAAAGTCCTTATGCCGCTTACTACAGCTTGGCGGGCGGGAACATCGCGATTTTTGCGCAAAACGACATTGGGCACTTCTTGCAACAAGGCTCCCTCATTGCTGATTCCTCTGCGGAGTTGCCGACCAACTGGCTTTATCGTCGCGGCCAGGTTGACCCTATGACTGGTCAGTTCGTTGCACCCACGGGGCTGTCGGGCGCTCCGAGCCAGATATCGTCCACCACTTGGTGGGTCGATTTCAGCAACTTCTTCGAGGGCGTAGGCGCCTTGGGAGGCGGCAATGTCTCGCTCAAAGCTGGACGGGACGTTGCCAACGTAGATGCGGTGGCCCCCACCAACGCCCGTATGCCCAAGGGCACGCCTGATGCCTCCGCTTTGTTTGAATTGGGCGGTGGTGATGTTACGGTTCAGGCGGGACGCAACATTGACGGAGGTGTTTATTATGTGGAACGCGGTATTGGCACGCTTTCCGCCGCCGGTGATATCACCACCAATTCCACTCGTGCGGCAGTCAAACGCACCGAGATAAAAACCGACGTAGCCACGTGGCTCCCCACCACGCTCTTTCTTGGAAAGGGCGCGTTCTCAGTCTCTGCTGGCGGTGATCTTTTGCTCGGATCTGTGGCTAACCCCTTTCTGCTGCCTCAGGGCATCAACAACAGTTATTTTAATAAATCCTATTTCACCACTTACGCGGCCGACGATGCCGTCTCTGTTAACTCGTTTACCGGCAGCGTGACCTTGAAGTCTGATCCCAACGACACCACTGGATCGTTGGCCAATTGGTTCGCTAATGTGCTTTACAACGACTTCCCGATCAAGGGGCGTTCAGCGGAGACTTATGCCGGCTACAACCAGCCTTGGTTACGTCTGGCCGAAAACAAAACTTCTCAATTCGACACGCTAGCCGCTCTGCTGCCAGGAATATTGAATGCCACGGCGTTCTCCGGAAATGTTAACTTGATCGGGAAATTGACACTGGCCCCTTCGCGCATCGGCACAGTTGGCCTTTATGCTGCAAGTTCTATCAATGGCCTGCAGCCTAACGGTCTAAATAACCCCTCGCAGGCTCCATCCTCTGCCAACCTCCGCATCTGGAGCACCGCCACCATCAATGTTTCGGATGCGTCTCCGGCCAGTTTACCCGGGGTTGCGACTCCCTTATCCCTGCCTATCGCATCAAGCGCGACTCCATCGACCCTGATGACATCGTTGAACGCGCTCTTCAACGAGTCCGGTTCTACCGAAGGCTATTATGGTGTGCTCCAAAACCAGCAGACACTGCATGACCCTAATCGACTGCATCTCGACGATAATCAACCACTCCGCCTCTATGCCGGTTCTGGGGATATTTCAGGCCTTACCCTTTATGCGCCAAAATCCACGCGGGTGATCGCGGGCCAAGACATCACAGACGTTGCCCTTTACCTCCAAAACCTTTCGGTAAATGATAACAGTGTCGTGTCTGCGGGTCGTGATTTGACTGCTTACGACTCCACGTCCGCGTTGCGCGCGCAAGCCATCATCGCGGGGAATCAACTTTACACCACTTCATCCACAACTCCAGGCC
This sequence comes from Verrucomicrobiota bacterium, assembly GCA_025352985.1. Classification (GTDB taxonomy): domain Bacteria; phylum Verrucomicrobiota; class Verrucomicrobiia; order Opitutales; family Opitutaceae; genus Rariglobus. The sequence continues at coordinate 10,079 of JANXRL010000075.1, read as the reverse complement.
CGGGCATAGGTAATCCCACGGCTGGCGACATCCAGATCGGCGGTCCGGGAACATTGATCGTCACGGCGGGGCGCAATCTCGATCTGGGCAGCAGCGTGGTTACCCCCGATGGCACCGCGTTGGGCGTCACCAGCATTGGCAACACCCGCAACCCATCCCTTCCGTCCATTGGCGCATCAATCACCATCGCGGCAGGTCTCGGTGGTTCGCAGACCCCGGACTATCAGGCGTTCGACGCCCAATTTCTCAACCCTGCCAGCGCAGGCGCTTATGCCGGCAGTTACCTGCCCGATCTTGGCGTGCTTCTCGGCCTGTCGTCCAGCGCCACCAACGATCAAATCTGGGCGACGTTTACTCAACTGCCGCAGGAAAAGCAGGACGGCCTCTCTCGCGCCCTCTTTAATATCGTTCTCCGCGATGCCGGTCGCGACCACAATGACAGTGGCAGCGCCGGCTTCGGCAACTATGCCGCAGGCTATGCCGCTATCGACGCCCTTTTCCCCGGTTCCAAAGACTGGACCGGCGGTCTTTCGCTTTCGTCTCGCGAAATTTCTACCACCAACGGCGGCGATATTTCTATTTTCTCCCCCGGTGGAGGTATTTCGCTGGGAACCGATCAACCTAAAAACTCCGGCACTCCTCCCGGCATTATCACCGAGCGTGGCGGTAGCATCTCCATCTTCGCGCGCGACAGCGTGGACATCGGCGCACAGCGCATCTTTACCCTGCGTGGGGGCGACGTGATGATCTGGTCTTCCACCGGTAACATCGCCGCCGGTTTTTCGTCTAAGACTGTCCAGTCCGCCGCGCCCACGCGCGTGCTCATCGATCCGCAGAGCGGCGACGTGAAGACCGACCTCGCCGGTCTCGCCACCGGCGGTGGTATCGGCGTGCTTGCCACCGTGGCCGGTGTCGAACCAGGCAACGTCGACTTGATCGCGCCCGTCGGCAGCATTGACGCCGGTGACGCCGGCATCCGTTCTTCCGGCAATCTTAACATCGCGGCCCTGCAAGTTCTCAATGCCGGCAACATCCAGACCGGCGGAACCAGCACTGGCACACCTGCGGCGTCCTCCGCTCCGGTGTCCGCCCCGTCGTCTACGTCCACCTCGGAAGCCGCCAACTCGGCCTCCGACCTGGCGCAGTCCTCCCGCGACGGGGGGCGCAACGGGGGCAATGGCGACAACGTCATGCCGTCCCTTATCTCCGTGGAGGTGCTAGGTTATGGAGGCTCGGATCCATCGCCTTCCGACTCCGACCAAAAGAAAGAGGACAAAGACAAAAAGGACGAAGCCAAGGCGGATGACGGCACCTCGCCCGGGCAGCTTACCAAACAAGATTCATCGCTTGATGGTCAGCGCACCGCTTTAAGCGCTCGTAGTCTTGGGAAGGGATGACCCAAGCGTCGGGTGCTTTTCGCGCGAGCGGAATTGATGCCGTGTAGGCGGGATAAAATCTCCCTTTATTTGGGTTCCTGTCAGTCCGCGCTTCCGTCACTTGGCCTGATTTATCGGTGCCGGGGATGGTGGCACCCAAGTGTCCAAGATTTTTTTCGCCCGCATGAAGGAGGGGCTCGCCCGCAGGATTTCCTGCACCAGAAGGATGGCGGAGTCCGCATCGCCCGCCGCATGGACTTCGGTGGCGATTTCCAGGATTTTGTTAGAACGGAGGAGATCTCCTTTCAAATAAAGGCGTGTCAATCGTTGCATGGTCAAGACGTCCTTCTGGCCGACATACAGGCGGATCTCGACCAGCGATAATTCATCGTCGCGAGCGCTCAGCCATTCGGGTTGGCTGCTGCGGGCGGCACGAATGGCCGCGAGTGCTGCGTCCGCTTGGCCGTCTTTTATTTTAGCCTCCAAATTTTTGAAGAATACGTTCTCGTTATCTACGCCGGCAAGAGTTGCGCGTGTGGCGGCCTGGATCTTGTCGGCGGCGGCCGAATCCAACTTGACCGCCGTGATGACATGTTTGGGTTTGGCAGCCTCTGTCGCGGTCAAGGCATTCAGCAGGATGTCGGCTGTTTTTTGAAGCGCCGCGCTGTTGGGGTAATTGCTGAGCGCAAGCCGGGCGATTTCCAGGGCGGTGGCATTTTGGTTGGCGGCGCGCAGCACGGCGAGCAACCGACGATAGGCTACCATAGACAAGCGTTGCTCCTGAACCTTGGCTAGGAGGTTTGACTGAACACCCGTGGACGGATCCAGGCTGGCGGCGACAAGACGGGTCATTAAAACCCAGTATCCGGTCAGAGGATCGTTGGCTGCATGCAATGGGGCGAGTTGATCAAGGACATCCTGTGCTTCCGTCAAATTGCCCTGCGTGATGCAGGCCTCCATTAAAAGCTGTTTGAGCGTGTAGGTCGCGAATCCCTGAGACTTGGCTTGGGCGACACACTGTTTAGACAAGTTGGACTCCCCTAATGGCACCAAGGCTTCGGATAACTTGATCAGATATTCAGGGTAGCTGTTAAAACGCAGAAAAAAAGCATCCAAGGCATTCTGTGCGCCGTCCTTGTCTTTGAGTGATGCGCGGTTGACGACCCAGTTGATATAAGCCGCAGGGTTCGTGGAATCGAGACGGCACCACTCGGATAGCATCCTCTCCATGTCCTCGCGTCGCCCTGCTTCGCGCAATGCACGGGCTTGAAGAGGAAGGAGGCGGGGACTCGGGCCGTTTCGATGTCGCCAGGCTTCGGCGAATTTTGCAGCAGCGTCCGCCTCCCCCTTTTTGAGGAGCGCCAAAACTTTCAACTCGGCGAATGTTTCGACGGTGTCCGCGCCCGAGGCATCAGCTAGTCGGATGGCTTCCGCCAATTGGCCCGCTTCAGTCAAGCCCGTGATTTTCCTCTGGGTGACCCAAAGTCGGAGAGCCGCCAAATCCGGTCTTTCGTCGGTGCCCTTGAGTGACATTTCGCAAGCCTCCAGCCAGAAATCAAAATCCTCGCCTTCAGCTGCCAATTGGAGAGCGTTTTCCATGTAGGTGCGGTCTGTGGCATTATAGGGCAGGCCCGCGCGCAGCAGACTTATTGCCATGGGACGTGATCCGAGGAGTAACTGAATTTTGGCCAAGACGAGACGGCCGTCTTTTTCTTCGGGATAACGCGTGATGCCCAACGAAAGCTTTTGTATTCCCGGGCGAATTTGACCGGCCTTAATATCCTCCAGTCCTTCATGGATGAACGCTTGGCCTTGTTTTGCTTGAATGACCTCGCGGCGAAGAGGGTAGAGCACGCAGTCCTCCAAGGTTACGAGGTTGAAGGGTTTGCGCTCCATCCACCGGTGGATCACTACCGCACCGCTAAGATAACCCGTGACGAGCAGCATCAAGCTCCAGATTAGCAGGCCGCGAACGCTGATTATAAAATTGCGTATGACGGGATCAGAACCGGGGCTGCGGCGCGTCGATACGCGCTCATGGATGCAAAAAAGACCACCATGCCAGCGCGCTGCGACGACACGTGAAGAACCCCAGATAAACTTGATGGTCATTGGTGATAAAACGCCAGAATGCGCGTCCAGTTACCCCACAAGCCCGGCCGCCGTTTGGCCAGACAGAATTCAACAGCCATCGCTTGTAACCAAGACGTGCTCCATCATTGAGTAGCTTTGCGACCTACGGGCTTTTTTTTCTCTCACCATCGTTTCGCGAACGATGACTCGCAGTCGGTGAGAACTCACTCGTAGCCTTAAAATACGACGGAGGACGCCACAATGTTTTGGATGCCGTGAAAATCCCTCAAGGTATAGATCAAAATCGCGATAGCGCGTGAGCTGGCCGATGTTGTTGATGAAGTCGTAGTCTGCGGCGAAATGGTAGCGTTTGAAGAGGGTGATAAAGGTCACGAACGGCCGCGTGTGAGCATGGAGAGCCTTTCTGAAAACAACCTTGGGGAAGTCTTTCGTTTCAATGCCGTGCTGACTGCAATACAGCTCCAGAAATGTCTTTTTTTTGTTTTGGATAATGCCAAAATTCTAAACGGTGCTTGAGACTTTACCGTTACAGAGTAGTGACGTTCATGTGTTTTCACTTACCCGGTTGTGCGCAGGCTCTGCACTTTGACCTCATTTTTGCGTGTTTGCATTTTTCCGCGACAGACTTCGTAGATGGCTCATGCAGGTTCTTCTTGTCGTGATGTTAATTCCCTCTGACGCCAAAAGCCGGGGCTTTTAAAGCCGGGGTATGGCCGTATTTGCGGCCAAGTGGCCATTGTTCATTGCCTGTTACGCGCAGCTTTCTTTTTGGCTAACTGGGTGTTGTATTATGGCAATTTGGAATCAGAGACTGCTCTATATTCCAACGCGCCACTCCTGTAAAACTGAGACTATCACTCGGCCGGTCGTTGCGGTCGAATGCAAGCCGTTCGTTTAGAAACGCGCCCGTGAAGGTCTCAGTTCTTTTTTTCCGTTTTCATGTGGCGGTGAACAAAAACGTAATAAACCACGCCGAGCACCACAAATGCCGCGACGACCCAGAGCGTGATGCGATGGAGCTCGCCCTTCATGAGGGCCTCGTCCTGCCCGGCCTTGATGCCGAGCCACGCCAGAACCGCGCACCAAATTCCCGAGCCCAGAAACGTGTAGAGCGAATAAAGCCCGAAGTGGAAACGAACGATGCCCGCCGGGATGCCGATGAGGTGCCGCACGACCGGCAGGAGGCGTGAAAAGAAAATCCCGAACGATCCGAATTTTTCGGCCCAGCGTTCCGCAGCGGCGATCTTCTCCGGCGTGATCAGCAAGTAGCGTCCATAGCGCGCTGCCAGCGGGCGACCGGCCAGACGCGCCGCCCAATACATCGCCGAGGCGCCGACCCACGAGCCAATGGCACCAGCTAAGATCACGCCCCACACGCTCATCGTGCCCTTGGTGTGGGCTAGGTGGGCGGCGGGCGGGATGACGAGTTCGCTCGGGAGGGGGACGATGGAGCTTTCGACCGCCATGAGCAGGCCGACGAGCCAGTAGCCGCCTTGTTCTAGTTTGTCCGAATACCAAGTGATGAGCTGCGTGAGCATTTCCTTCATGGATGAGCGAGGGTGGGCGAAAGGTGGTGATTTTGGGCAAAAAAAAGGGCAGGAGGGTAAAAACCCTGCCTGCCCAAAAGGGACGGAAGTGGTGGGATTAGACGTCGGGCTTGGTCTTGCGGAGGCCGGCCACGCGGTCGCCTTCTTTCCACTGGCCACGCTTTTTCAGGATGGCTACGCGCTCGAAGCGCTTGAGGACGTTGCGTTTGATGACGATGCCGGAGGCACCTTGGAGACTTTTATGCTGGGACATGGCTTTGAAATCGAGGGTTGGCGCGAAGTTAAAGGGTTATGTCTCTAGGGAGCGCACCGTCCTTGACAAGTATTTTTCTCCAACCTCTCCGGTCTGCACAACGATCCACTCCGCGTTTCGTAGGGGTGATGGGCGTGCAACCAACCTGAGTGCGCGGATGACTGTGGTGACAATATGTTAAACATCAGACAGAATTTCTTGGTTTTCTCCTATGCATCGTTCCAGCGGTAATGCGATGTCACGGCTCCCTCGATTTGCGAGCAAATGACCAGCGAAAATGCGACGGACTAGGGCGGCCAGACGGCCGGCGATTTCGCGTTCGGCCATGGTAGTCCGGGCATGAATATGCGGGCGTTAGACCAACGGTGTGCGCCGTTTTTCGCAAGCCCGGACGGTTAAATAAACCCTTGACCGGCCTTTGGGTGCTTTATGCTATCTACTTTTTAAGTCATAACTAACGCCCACCATGAGAGACGACTATCTTAAAGAAGCCCACAAAGTCATTCCTGATTCCAACCTGCTCATCAACGTGGTTTCACGCCGCGTGAAGCAGCTCCGCCGTGGCAGCCGCGCTCTCGTCGAGTCTTTGGAAAAGCTTTCGCCCGAAGACATCGCCTTGCGCGAGATCATCGAGGGCAAGATCACCTTTCAGGAAGCCGCCGCCGAGTAATCTGCCGGTCGCGGCCCCCAGGGCCTTTTGCTTTTGAGTCACTTTGCGCGAAGCCGGGAATCATGCGGGCGGGTTTTCACCGGAATTTTTCACGTTTTGCCCGGAGTGACTTTTTTTATACCTTGTTGCGGCGGTCGCCGACTTCCGCCTACCTTTGTCCATGTCCGCCAAGAAAAAAGACGCCGTTCGTTTTACGGAGGTCCGCAACGCCAAGGCGCTACGCGATTTTCACGTGGAGGAGCGCTTTGAGGCGGGTCTCGTGCTGCATGGCACCGAGGTGAAAGCGATCCGCGCCGGCCGGGCGCAGATCAGCGACGCCTTCGGTAAGTTCGAGAAGGGCGAGCTATGGTTGTTCAACGCGCACATTGAGGAATACGAATTCGGCAACATCAACAACCACGCTGCGCGCCGCATTCGGAAGCTGCTTCTGCACAAACATCAGGTGAGAAAGATCGCCCAGGCGATGCAGGTCGGCGAGCGCACGCTCGTGCCGCTGCGCATGTATTTCAAGGAGGCGCTCGTAAAGGTCGAAGTCGCCCTTTGTATCGGTAAACAGCAGCACGACAAACGCGCTGACTTGCGCAAAAAGGCCGAGATGATGGAAGTGAAACAGGCCCTCAAATTTCGTCGCACCACATGAGCAAGCTTCCCTCCACCGTTACCGTCCGCGTGCCCGGCAGCACGTCCAACTGCGGCGCCGGCTTCGACACACTCGGGCTGGCCTTGCAGATCCACAACCGCGTGACGCTCACGCGAACCGACGATTTGGCGGCCCAGCCGGTCTCGCCGGCCGACGGGCGTGCGCAGGCGATGGTCGAGGCGACGACGGCGGCGTTTTTCGCGGCGGCGCGCAAAGTTCCTTTTGGTTTTTCCTACCAAATTCGTGGCGAGGTGCCGACGGCGCGCGGGCTTGGCTCCAGCGTCACGGTCATCGGCGGCGTGCTGGGCGGGTTGAACGTGCTCTCCGGCGCCAGCCTCTCGCGGCATCAGCTCGTAGCCATCGCCACCGCGCTCGAGGGACACCCGGATAACGCGGCGGCGGGCATTCTCGGCGGTTTCTGCGTGGCGCGTTGCGATGCGACGACCAACGCCTACGTCGATACGGTGCGCATTGAGCTGCCTGCGACTCTCGTATTTGTCGCGGCATCCCCCGAGGTCGAGATGTTGACTAAGGAATCGCGCGGCGTGCTGCCGGCTTCGCTTCCTTATTTTGACGCTGTGAAGAGCATCAACAGCTCGACCTACCTCGTGGCGGCGATGATCTCGGGCGATTATAAGCGGCTGCGCGGATCGGTGACCGATTTCATGCATGAGCCCTATCGCTTGCCCAAGATTCCCGGCGGGCGTCCGGCGATTGAGGCGGGGGTCGCCGTAGGCGCCTACACGGGTTGGCTGAGCGGCAGCGGATCCACGGTGTTATGCGTGGCTCCTCAGGCTGAGGCCGATGCCGTGGCGTATGCGATGAAGGCGGCTTTTACGGCGGCGGGTCTGCGGAGCACGGCCCGTGTGCTGATGGCGGACAACGCCGGACTCGCGGTGGAGTAAACTTCAGTTTACCCGGATGGACGGAGAATGGTTTCCGTTCCAATGTCTGCAGATCGCGGCCGCCAGTTGCTGCCAGCGAAAAGGTTTGGGCAGAACCTCCTTCAAGTTGCCGAGACCGTCCGGACTGTGTTCGTCCAGATTGAACAAGTGGCCGGTGATGATCACGCTGGGAATTACAGGCGACACGGCATGCACTGCGCGGATGAATTCGAGGCCGTTCATCCCCGGCATGTAATAATCGGAGACGATGATGCCGGGCCGCAGGATCGCGATCTTTTCAAGGGCATCCACAGGGCGCGTGAAGGTGTGGACGGGAACGGAGAAATGCTCCTGCAGCAAATTTCCTATCATATCGGTAAACGACTTTTCATCGTCCACGATCACAATGGATTGAACATCGTTCGTTTCCACGCGACTAAACTAGGACAAACCGATTTTTTCGCAAACAGTAAACCCGTGTATTGACGTAAAGTTTGCCATCGGAAGAACGCTGTCGTGACGTAGGGAACGGCCATGCTTCACATCGTATTGTTCCAACCCGAGATCCCCCAAAACACCGGCAATATCGGCCGGATGTGTGCGCTCACGGGGTCGCGTCTGCATCTGATTCATCCGCTTGGTTTCGAGATCACGGATAAACATCTTAAGCGGGCGGGCATGGATTATTGGCACGCGCTTGATGTGCATCATCACGCGGATTGGCCGGCGTTCAAGGTCAGTGCGGCGAGACCGGAGCGGCGCTGGCTCTTCACGACCAAAACGACGCGGAGCTACTGGGATGTTTCGTTTGCGGATGGCGACGGCCTAGTCTTCGGCAACGAGGGGCACGGTGCGCCGGAATGGCTGCACGAGGAGTTTGGCGAGGAGCGCCGGGTGACGATTCCCCATGCGAACCACGAGCTGCGTTCGCTCAACCTGAGCACGGCGGCGGGCATCGCCTGCTACGAGGCGATCCGGCAGACGAAGCTGCTTGGCTAACCGCGCACGACGATGACGTTGGAGCGGGTCTTCATACCGATCCGGTAGCCGCGTCCGAGCAGATAGGCGATGACGTCGTCTTTCCAGTGGCGCTGATGGACGAATTCGAGGATGCCGGCGGCGGGAAGCCTGTCATCGGGCAGAGAGCGCAGCCAAGGAAGCAGAGCCTTGTCCTCGTGGCCTTCGACATCGATTTTGAAGGCGTCAACGCGCTCGACGCCTACGCTGGACAGAATGTTCACAAGCGTGTCTACCCTTACGGCGACATCCCCGGCAACAGAGGTTGTCGAAACCGTGCCGCTGCCCATGTCGCCCGGACTGTGCAAAAACAATTCGCCAGCCTTATCTGAGACGGCAACGGGGACTAGTTGGAGGCGTCCGTTCAAGTCATTCGCGGCGGCGTTGAACAGCAGGCGCGGGACCAGGAGAGGGTTCGGCTCGATCGAGACAATGCGTGCAAAGCCCAGCTTGGCGGCCGAGAGGCTGTAATAGCCGATGTTGGCGCCGATATCGAGGAACACACCTTTGGCCGGCACGTGACGGTCGATGAAAGTCAGCTCGGCGTGGTCACGCAGACCAGATCGAAGCAGGATTTTTTGATCGGTCATGTTGCGATCAGGCACCACGCGCAGTTTCAGGCCGTGGTAATCAATATCTACGGGGCCTCGGCCAAAGTGGCGAAGCCAAGTGCGCGTGATCCATTTATGCAGAAATCCGCAGGAGAGGCCGGCTTGCACAAGGAGTCGGAGCAGGGCGGCGTTACCCGTTGGTTTGAACTCACCCCAAGTATGGTTGTCGGCTGGATTCATGGATGCTTTTAGATTTCCCCCATACGCACACAGGCTACCTCTCGGTTCAAGAACGATTCAAGGGGGACGGGCCCGGTCTTGCAGCGGTCCTGTGCCCAAGCACAACGCGGGTGAAATGCGCAGCCTGAAGGCGGATTGATCGGGGATGGCGGGTCGCCGGCCAGCACGATGCGCTGGCGCGCGCGTTCCACGCACGGATCGGGCACGGGAATCGCGCTGACCAATGCACGGGTGTAAGGATGTTGGGGGCGCTCGATCACATCCACGGCGGAGCCGAGTTCGACAATCTTGCCGAGATACATGACGGCGACACGGTCGGAAATGTGTTTCACGACGGAGAGATCGTGCGCGATGAAGACGAGGCTAAGGCCCATCTTGCGGACGAGGTCGGCGAGCAGATTTAAAATCTGCGCCTGGATAGAAACGTCGAGGGCGGACACCGGTTCGTCCGCGACGATGACCTTGGGTCGGAGGGCGATGGCGCGGGCGATGGCGATGCGCTGGCGCTGTCCGCCGGAGAATTCATGCGGATACTTTTGCATGAACCGCGAGGCCAAGCCGACGAGTTCCATGAGTTGACCGACACGCGCAACGACCTCGCCTGGCGGACACACTTTGTGCACGAGCAGTGGCTCGGCGAGCGTGGCAAAAACCGTCATCCGTGGATTGAGAGAGGCGTAGGGGTCTTGAAAAACCATCTGCAGGTCGCGGCGTATATCCTGCACGGAGGCGGCCGAGCTTTGGGTGAGATTTTTGCCTTCGAGCAGCACTGCGCCTCCGGTGGTCGGAACGAGCTGCATGATGGTG
>JANXRL010000074.1 GCA_025352985.1 Verrucomicrobiota bacterium | reverse complement strand
ATGGCCTCAAGAATGCGACCATCGTGCATGAAGGCCGCATCCCGCTCACCCTGCCAGGCTATTTCCGCCCCACCAAACAGTGGGACATGCTCGTGCTCCGCGAAAACCGCCTCATCGCCGCACTGGAGCTGAAATCCCAAGTCGGCTCCTTCGGAAACAATTTCAACAACCGCACCGAAGAAGCCATCGGCACCGCGCAAGACCTCTGGACGGCCTTTCGAGAAGGCTCCTTTGGGGACGTGCCCCGCCCCTTCGTCGGCTGGTTGATGCTGGTGGAAGACGCACCGGAATCCCGCCGTCCGATCCGCGACCGTAGCCAGCATTTCCCCGTGCGCGCCGAGTTCCAAGGCGCGTCGTATATCGAACGCTACAATCTGCTCTGCAAAAAACTCGTGCAGGAACAACTCTACACCACGACGACAGTGCTGGCGTCGCCCCAGACCGCAATCAAGACCGGCAAATTCTCCGACGTGAGCGACATGACGAGCCTCAAAACCTTCGTCACGAGTTTCGCCGGTCACATCGCATCCGAAGCGGCGCGGTAAACTGCGCGCTCAGTCGAAATTGCGAACTACGTAGATGCAAGACTCCGACTCCGCGCAAGAAAGCCATCGCCGCACTTGTTTGCGCGGCCTGATTCCGCAAGCTTCGCCCAATGATTGAAAATCAACCTTCCCCACCACCAGAAACCAGCGGGCGCTGGCTGGCATGGGGGCTGGTTATTATCACCGGGCTTTTGTTTTGGCCGGTCACGCATTGGATTGTAGTCGAGGCAGTCTCCCGCGAGCAGATCAAGCAAGGCATGGTCCTGTTGCTCGCCGCCGCTTTACTCATCATCTGGCGGAACCCGCGCGATCTGCACGTCTCGCCCAACTTGAGCAACCAGGCGCTCGGCCTGTTGGCGGGGGCGTTCGCCTGCGTGGGGCTGGCGGGAGTCACCGGCATATCGCTCTTGTTGCTGCCCGGCTTCACGCTAGGTCTCGCCGGTTCTCTTCAAGTGCTCCTCGGGACGACCGGCTATCGTTTTTTAAAACCGCTCGTCGGCGGGGTCGCCGCGTTGATGGTCATCATCCTCGCCTTCCCTTTCCTCGATTGGCCCTTGCGGCAGCTCGCCGGCATCGAGGCGGCGCGGGTTTTGCATCTACTCGGACTGGCACCGCAACTCGGCATCGCTAACGCCAACCACAACCCGCAACTCGTGCTTATGGTCGGCAAGCAGGCGTTCTTAGTCGCGACAGAGTGCAACGGTTTCGGCCTCATCACCTCGGGCGCGTTGCTCGCCCTGCTCGCGGGCGAAATCAGCAAACGTTCCCGCTGGATCATCGCGGGCCTGATGCTGCTTGCGCTGTTCACGGGGTTTTTATTCAACCTGCTGCGCATCCTCGCCATCACCCAAATGGCCCCGCGTTTCCCAGGCCATTACCACGCGATGCACGAGATTATCGGCACGATCATGCTTTGGATTGGGCTGGGCTTCATCGGCTGGCTGGCGTGGAAGCCGCGAGCTTCCGTGTTGCCGCCTGCATTACGGTCTGCCAACATTTGAATCCTTATGGGACGTCAATGGCTCCACGCGAAACGCGCGATCGTTAACAACAAGAAGGGTCAGTTCGTAGGCAAGATGGTGAAAGAAATCACAGTCGCCGCCAAAATCGGAGGCGCCGACATGGCCGCCAACGCACGACTGTTCGCTGCCGTTGAAAAGGCCAAGAAGGCGAGCGTCACCCGCGACGTGATCGAGCGAGCCATCAACAAAGGCGCCGGCATCGGCGGTGAGAAGATGGTCATGGATCACATCGTTTTCGAGGGCTACGCGCCCCACAAAGTGCCGATCATCGTCGAGGTATACACCGACAACGTGCAGCGCACGACCCCCGAGATGCGCGTGCTCTTTAAGAAGGGCATCCTCGGCACCACCGGCAGCAACAAATTCCTTTTCGACCATGTCGGCATCGTCGAAGCCCACACGTCCGCGGCCGGAGTCGATCTCGAAGCCGCCGCCATCGAGGCGGGGGCCAATGATTTCGAGGCGATCGGCCACGCGCAAAACGACGATATTCCCGAGGGGGCGACTGGCGCGCGTTTCCACACGGACCGCACACAAGTCCACGCCGCCTCGACCTGGCTCTCCGCCAACGGCTGGACGGTCGTCACGAGTGAAATCGGCTACGTGGCCAAACTATTCCCCGCGCTCACTGACGAGTTCCGAGGCGACGTCGGCGAGTTCCTGCAGGCCCTCGAAGAGCACGAGGACGTGCAGCGCGTCTGGGCGGCGGTGAAGTAGGCGGGCGGGCAAAAAAAGCGCGACCAGACAAATGTCGCGGTCGCGCTTGCGAGGCCGAAAGGCCGAGGTCGGGCTGACGGTTATTTACCGACAGCGACCTTGAGCGGGCGGGCTCGGCTGAGCAGCCGGTAGTCCTGGGCGCCCAATAAAAGAACGCTTGCAACTACCAGAGTCACCAAAGCCCACGAGGTGTAAACGATCAGGCCGAGCACGACCGCCGAAGAGGCGAACAGCGCTGACCATACAAGCACGGACTTGAGGGATTTATTCATGGATACGGGATTTAGCGAAGACGATTCTTCGCAGGGTTAACTTGGCGGTGCGCAGCTTGAATAAGAATAGGGGTTCTTAAGCTGTGCACTGTTAAGATTAGATCATCTAATCGTATATCCGATGAAAGGAAAGCCCAGAGTCACGATTTTAGCTATCGGTAAAATAGTGCCCGGGACCGATAAAACGCAGGGACGTCGGTGGTTGGAAAAATACCACAAAAAAGCACCCGTTTCCGGGTGCTTGAGAACTTGCCGGTTCGGATCGCACAAAACCTCAGGCGCCGTCGCCGGCGGCGGCGCTCTTGGGGCGGAAGGCGGAGCGGAAGCTTGCGGTGATGTAGTCGCGGTTCATGCGAGCGATGAAGTCATGGCTGACGGCCTTCGGGCAAGCGGCGCTGCATTCGTATTGGTTGGTGCAGTTGCCGAAACCGAGGGAATCCATCGTCGCGACCATGTTGAGCACGCGGCTGTCGCGCTCGGGCTGGCCTTGCGGGAGGAGGCCGAGCTGCGAAACCTTCGCCGAGACGAAGAGCATGGCGGAGGAGTTTTTGCAGGCGGCGACGCACGCACCGCAGCCGATGCACTGGGCGGCGTCCATCGCGAGGTCGGCGACTTCCTTGGGAATCGGGGTCGCGTTGGCGTCGCAGGCGGCGCCAGTGCGGATGCTGATGAAGCCGCCAGCCTGCTGGATCTTGTCGAAGGCGGAACGGTCGGTGACGAGATCTTTGACGATCGGGAACGGCGCGGCGCGGAACGGCTCGACCACGATGACCTCTCCATCGGAGAACGAGCGCATATAGGTCTGGCAGCTCGCGATGGACTTGTTGGGACCGTGCGGCTTGCCATTGATGACGAGCGAGCAGGTGCCGCAGATGCCCTCGCGGCAGTCGTGCGCGAACGAGATGGGCTCTTCGCCCTTTTGCTCGAGGCCGTCGTTGATGACGTCGAGCATTTCGAGGAAGGACATGTTCGGGTTGAGATCCTTCGCGGGGTAATCGACGAACTTACCGGGCTGCGCGGGGCCGGCCTGACGCCAGACGCGGAGGGTGACTGAGATGTTTTTGGCGGAAGATTTTTCAGCGACCATGGTGGGTGTGCTTTGAGTGGTTCGGTTGGTCAGCGGCAGCGGATTACTTGTAGGAGCGGACGCTCATCTTGGTGAACTCGTAGTTGAGCGGCTCGATGTTGCGAAGCGGGGTCTTGCCTTCGCCTTGGAACTCCCAGGCGGCGGCGTGGGCGAATTTCTCGTCGTCACGTTTGCACTCGCCGTCCGGCCATTGGTATTCCTCGCGGAAGTGGCCACCGCAGCTTTCCTCGCGGGTGAGGGCGTCGCGGCACATGAGTTCGCCGAGCTCGATGAAGTCGGCGACGCGGCCGGCGCGTTCGAGGGCCTGGTTGAGCGTCTCGCCGGAGCCGGGGACGTTGACGTTGGCCCAGAATTCTTCGCGGAGCTTGGGAATTTCGACGAGGGCTTTTTCGAGGCCTTCCTTGGTGCGGGCCATGCCGCAGTAGTCCCACATGAGCTTGCCGAGTTTTTTGTGGAAGTGGTTTACAGGCTCCTTGCCCTTGGCGTTGAGGAGGCGGTTGTTGAAATCGCGGATGTGTTGCTCGGCGGCCTTGAACTCGGGCGCGTCGGGCGTCGGGCGGGTGCCGGGTTTGATGCCGGCGAGGTAGTTGCCGATGGTGTAGGGAACAACGAAGTAACCGTCGGCCAGACCCTGCATGAGCGCGGAGGCACCGAGGCGGTTGGCACCGTGGTCGGAGAAGTTGGCCTCGCCGAGCACGAACAGGCCCGGGACGTTGGACATGAGGTTATAGTCCACCCACAGGCCGCCCATCGTATAGTGCACGGCGGGGTAGATGCGCATGGGCTGCTTGTAGGCGCTCTCGTTGGTGATCTCGTGGTAGATGTCGAAGAGGTTGCCGTAGCGTTCCTTCACGGCGGCTTCGCCGAGCTCGCGGATTTTTTCCTTCGAGGGATTTTCGAGGTGGTTGCGGTTGGCGACCTGCTGGCCGTAACGCTCGATGGCTTCGGCGAAATCGAGGTAAACGCCAAGACCGGTCTCGCCGACGCCGCGGCCTTCGTCGCACATGCGTTTGGCGGCGCGGGATGCGACGTCGCGGGGGGCGAGGTTGCCGAAGCTCGGGTAGATGCGTTCGAGGTAATAGTCGCGATCCTCCTCGGCGATGTCGGCCGGGGGCTTTTTGCAGTCTTCTTTTTTCTTGGGAACCCAGATGCGTCCATCGTTGCGGAGGGACTCCGACATGAGGGTGAGCTTGGATTGGTAATCGCCGGAGACGGGGATGCAGGTCGGGTGGATCTGCGTGTAGCAGGGGTTGGCTAAACAGGCGCCGCGCTTGTAGGCGCGCCAGATGGCGGTGCAGTTGGAGCCGCGCGCGTAGGTGGAGAGATTGAAGACGTTGCCATAGCCGCCGGTGGCGAGGATGACGGCGTCGGCGGAATGGCGGGTGATCGCGCCGGTGACGAGATCGCGGACGATGATGCCCTTGGCTACGCCGTCGATGACGACGAGGTCGAGCATCTCGGAGTTGACGTGAAGCTTCACGCCGCCCTGCCCGACCATCTTGGATAGGGCCGAGTAGGCGCCGAGGAGAAGCTGTTGGCCGGTCTGGCCACGGGCGTAGAACGTGCGGGAAACCTGCGCGCCGCCGAAGGATCGGTTGGCGAGGAGGCCGCCGTATTCGCGGGCGAAGGGCACGCCTTGGGCGACGCACTGGTCGATGATGTTGACGGAGACTTCGGCGAGACGGTGGACGTTGGCCTCGCGGGCGCGGTAGTCGCCGCCCTTGAGGGTGTCGTAGAAGAGACGGTAAACGCTGTCGCCGTCGTTCTGGTAGTTCTTCGCGGCGTTGATGCCGCCCTGCGCGGCGATGGAGTGCGCGCGGCGGGGGCTGTCATGAAACACGAAGGTCTCCACTTGGTAGCCGAGTTCGGCAAGGGTGGCGGAGGCGGAGGAACCGGCGAGGCCGGCACCCACGACGATGACCTTGTATTTCCGCTTATTGGCGGGGTTGACCAGCTTGATCTCCGTTTTGTATTTGCGCCACTTGTCAGCTAGCGGGCCGGAGGGAATGTTAGAAGAGAGTTGGGCCATGGCGGGGAAGAAGGGTTAGCGTTGGGCGACTGAAGCAGTGGCGACGACCTTGGCGGCATAGGTGCCGGCGGCTGGCTTGAGTAGGCCGGTCAAAATCGCACCGGGAATGGCTAGGCTGCCGAGCGCATAGAGCAGACAGAAGAGTGCGGCGACCTTGCGGAGACGGCAGGACCAACTGTGATTACGCCAGCCGATGGTCTGGAAGAGCGAATCGATACCGTGCAGCAGGTGAAACGCGAGCAGCGTAGTCGCGATTATGTAGAAGACCGAGACTATGGGATTCGCGAAGCCGAGGAAAACCATGCTGTAAACGTCGTGAACCTCGGTGCCCTTGGCGGCCAGCGGCACGCCGAACTCACGGGCATCTTCACTCATCGTCCAGGCAGGTAGGCTGCCTTTGAAGGTGTCATGGCTAACCACTCCAAGAGTGAACTGGGCGAGATGATAAAGGATGAAGGCGCACACCACGACACCGGTCCATCGCATGGTGCGCGATGCGAGGGTGGCTTGGATGACCTTGTTGACACCGTAGCCGGTCGCTCCGTTGGCCTTGCGGTTTTCGAGAGTCAGCACCACGGCGGCCCAAATATGGACGGCCACGGCGGCGAGCAGCACGAAACGCACGAGCCAGAGGGCGGGCCCGAGCGACTGGAGGAAGTGCGCGTAGCCGTTAATGCGATCAGGCGATCCGAAAATCTGGAGGTTGCCCGCCAGATGGCCGGCCACAAAACCGACGAGGATCAGGCCGGATACGGCCATGAGGAATTTCCGTCCGATGGAGGAGTTGAAGAGGTTTCCGATAAGGCTCATCGCAGGTAGGGCTGGTTCAAAGTGAACAGGGGGAAAACGACCGCCAGTTGAAGGCTTGGACGTGAAAACATAACGTAGCGGCGCACGCCCAAGCTTGTAAAGGAAGGGATGGGTTCAGCAGGTCAAACATGTGGCCCTATTAGCCCCACTAACTCATTCAAGAAGCACATTCAGGAGTGCCCGACAAAACTGAGGAGCCATCGACAATAAGTGCGCATGAAAATAACCTAACATCGCAATCGCCGCCGCATGGCCTCACTTCGCCAGTGGCTTGAGCAGCGAAAACTTGCCGCTCGCAGCGGGCGCGATGAGTCGCTTGCGAAACGCCACCACACGCGCATCCGGCCCGAGCACGGCGGCCAGCACCGCCTCGACCGACTTCGGCGCGACCTCGTCGGCCACGTAGTGGAAGTCCCAGCGATTCTCAGTCGTCTGCACGAGACTGTAGTGCCAGCAGCGAAAGTCGACCGGCAAGGCTGCATCGATCTCCGACGGCGATATCAACGTGCCGTCAGGCCGGAAATAAAGCCCGCCCTCACGTCCGAGCAGGCGATAACCCGCCGGCGTGCGCCGCACAATGTCGCCCGTATGGTAACGCAGCAACGGCATGGCCTCACGGTCGCGCGTGGTCACATAAATCTGGAAAACTTCGGACAGCGCGCGATAGGGCGCGAGCTCGACGAACACGTTGTCGTCGATCACCCGTGAATCGTCCTGAAACGCACCGCCGATAAAAATGTAACCTGCCTCGGTAGAACCGTAGAGATCCACCTGCGACGAACCGGGGAAAACCTCGGCGATCCGGCGACTGTGCTGAAGGCTCGCCTTCCCATAGGTGAGAATGACCACCTTGACGCTTGGCACAGTGACGCCGCGTTTTTTCACCGCCCGCGCCAGCAGCGCAAGATACACCGGCTCGCCCTCGATCACCTCGGGTTGCACGGCCTGCACCTCGGTCACGATGCGGTCCCACTCGCTTTCGGGAAACACAAACGGATCACTGGTAAGGTTGAGGTAAACGGTGCCGTCGAAATAACGGTGCGGGAACGGATGGTCTTCGTAAGGGCAGATGTTACTCGAGCATCCCACCGGAGCCAAAACGCACTTGCGGTAGGGCCGGTCCGCATAGGGCGCGAGTAGCGGATGCGCGCGGTAGGCGCGCGCGGTCTGCGCATTCCACCAACCGTCCTCCATGATGACCGTCAT
The DNA here is from genome assembly GCA_025352985.1 of Verrucomicrobiota bacterium. Taxonomy (GTDB): domain Bacteria; phylum Verrucomicrobiota; class Verrucomicrobiia; order Opitutales; family Opitutaceae; genus Rariglobus. The sequence goes on along the minus strand of JANXRL010000074.1, from coordinate 6,568 downwards.
CGGCGACTGGGTCGTGCCCCCGGTGGACTCGTATTCAAACTTCCGGTCAACTAGGCCTCGCTCGATCACGGCATAGTCCGTGAAAAACGCCTGGTGTCCGCGCTCGACGATTTCTTTTTTGGAAAGCGCGGGAATTTCACGATAACACGACCAGCCGAGGGGCTCTGAGTGCAATGGAAACCGCTGGGCATAAAACGGACTGCGATCGTAAATCTTGCGGATCTCGGATTCCAACGTCACGGGCAGCCGCTCGCCGGGGGCTGGCTCGAGAACAACAGGATGATTGGCGAAAATAGGCGCGGACGACATTGCTTGCAGACCAAGACCGTAGTCCCCCTCCCCGGCCTGTCAAACGAGGCGGGCAGGAAAACAACGCGTCCATGCGCTCAATCCGCGCGGGCCTTGAGTTCCGCCCATCGCGGGGCGAACAATAGCAATGCGTTGAGAACCAGCGAGTGCGTGATTCGCCCGTCATGCGTCCAGACATAGGCATCGGCCACCGGCAGCGTGCGCACCTCGATTTCCTCGTCCGGGTCCCATGCCTGATCGACGGCGCGCACGGCGTCTTCGACCAGCACAAGATGGCAACGGTTGTTCATGATGGCGGGATTCGGATTCACCGCACCCAGCAGCCGCGCCGCTTTCCCGACAAAACCAGTCTCTTCCTGCAATTCGCGGAGGCCGGCCGCGAGCGGGTCTTCCCCGCGCTCGATCACGCCGCCGGGGATTTCCCACGAAAACTCATCGATGCCGAAACGAAACTGGCGCACGAACACCAGCCGGCGGTCGGGCGTCACCGCGACGACGTTCACCCAATCGGGCGCGTCGATGACGACAAACTCACGCTCCGTCCCGCGCACGGGATGACGGTAGCCGACACCCCTAACGTCAAAGACACGCGTGCTCGCCAACTGGCGCGAACCACCTTTTTCCCAGCGCGAGGGTTGCAAGGAATCGGAACTCATGGGCAAAAAAAACCTCCCAACCGGTGAGAGCTGGGAGGCTGGAGTGTTGAAATCAGCAACCGCTTACTTCTTGGCGGGGAGCTTGATTTTCTGACCGACGTGGAGCTTGGCGGAGTTGACGCCAGGGTTGACGGCCGTGATGTCGGCGAGCGAAGCGCCGTTGGCTCGGGCGATCTTTGCGAAAGTGTCGCCAGACTTGATCACATACTCGTCCGGACCGGCGGCGGCGGGTTCTTTTGACGCTTTTTCGCCCTTGCCAGCCTTGACGGGGGCCTTGGCGGATTCCTGAACCTTGGTGATCTCACCGCGGATGTTGCCCATTTCCTGAGCAACGGAAGTGAAGGCGGCCTGCGTATCGCTCGCGAGCTTGGTGACGCTGGCGTTGGCTTTGTCGGCGGCGGCGGCGGCGTTGCCGGCCTTGCCTTCGGCATCTTCAACCTTGCCGGCCAGTGGCTCGATTTGGGCACCCAGGTCTTTTTTGACCGAGGAGATTTTAGTAAGCGCGACGCCAGAGAGGATGAGGGCGAGCACACCGACAATTACGCCAGCGACCGGCAGGTAGCTGTTATTCTCACGAGAGATGGTATCCATTTAGATAAAAAAGATTTGACCCTGAGAGTTGCAAGGAAACCGGACGCTAGGCAAGCAGAGAGTGCGAAGAGTTTTAACCTGTTCGTCACGACGAAGGGATTGCGTTGACACTGGTTGCCGAAGCGAGAACCTAAACTCTCTTGTCGCGGGGTGTAGCTTAGTCTGGTAGAGCGCCTGGTTTGGGACCAGGAGGTCGTAGGTTCGAATCCTATCGCCCCGACCAGAGAGAATCGGCCGGTCCTCTGGATTTCCCCATGACCACCGCTTCCAATGGATAGAGAAGACTCTTAGGACAAAGATGCCCCGTATGTTAGCAATTGGCCGGATAAGACGTCCTATATTTGCGTAAGCATTTTTTTAGTCAGTGGGTTAAATTAGATGGGGCAGATGCGCCTTTTAATGAATCAAGGTTGTAAACAACACCCCGCCCCCCCTGCCCAATGAAAAACGTCCGTGTAGGTCTCTTTGGCATCGGTCTCGACACCTATTGGTCCCAATTTCCGGGCCTCAAAAAACGCCTCCAGGGCTATCTCGACACAGTCGCCGGCAAGCTCACCTGCCCCGCAGTCGAGATCGTCAACCTCGGCCTTATTGATAGCCCCGAAAAAGCAATGGAAGCCGGCCACGAATTTCGCCGGCAGGACGTGGACCTGATCTTCCTCCATGTCACCACCTACGCCTTGTCATCCACCGTCCTGCCCGTCGTGCGGCGCGCCAAGGTTCCCGTCATCATCTTAAACCTCTCGCCCGAAGCCGCGATTGACTACGCCGCGTTCAACGCCATGGCCGACCGCACCGCCATGACCGGCGAATGGCTCGCGCACTGTTCCGCCTGCCCCGTGCCCGAAATCGCCAACGTCTTCAAACGCGCCCGCATTCCCTTCGCCCAAGTCACCGGACAACTCCGCGAAGATCCCGCCTGCTGGCGCGAGATCGACGCCTGGATCGACGCCGCCCGCGTCGCCCACGTCATGGCCCACAACCGCCTCGGTCTCATGGGCCACGTTTACAACGGCATGCTCGATATCGCCTCCGACACCACCCTCCAGTGCGCCACCTTTGGCGGACACATCGAGATCGTCGAGGTGGACGAACTCTCCTCCCTTCGCCGCGAAGTCACCGCAGACCAAATCGCCGATCGTGTCGCCCGTTTCCGCGACGCCTTCGCCGTCCAAGCCGACTGTTCGCTCGCCGAGCTCGAACGCGCCGCCCGCACCTCCGTCGCGCTCGATCGCCTCGTCGCTGAACACGACCTCGGCTCACTCGCCTATTATTATATGGGCACCGGCAACGCCGAAAACGAAGACGCCATCAGCTCCATCATCCTCGGCACCTCGCTGCTAACCGCGCGCGGCATCCCCGTCGCCGGCGAATACGAGGTGAAAAACGCCCAGGCCATGAAGATCATGGATGCCTTCGGCGCCGGCGGCTCCTTCACCGAATATTACGCCCTTGATTGGGCCGACGACGTCGTGCTCATGGGGCACGACGGTCCCGGCCACCTCGCCATCGCCGAAGGGAAAACCAAGGTCCGCCCCCTCGACATTTACCACGGCAAGGTCGGTCGCGGTCTCTCCGTCGAGATGTCCGTCAAACACGGCCCCGTCACCCTGCTCTCCGTCGTGGAAACCACCGACGGCCGCCTCAAACTCGTCGTCGCCGAGGGCGAATCCGTGCCTGGCCCCATCCTCGAAATCGGCAACACCAACAGCCGCTACCGCTTCAGCATCGGCGCGCGCCGTTTCGTCAACGACTGGAACGCCCACGGCCCCGCCCATCACTGCGCCGTCGGCCTCGGCCACCTTGCTCACAAACTTGAAAAACTCGGGCGCCTCCTCGGCATCGAAACCGTCCTCGTCTGCTAAACCACCCCGCCATGCCTCGTCTCTCCCAAACCTTCGCCTTCCTGCTTCTCGTCGCCGTGGCCTCCGCGCAGAGCGCCGATCTCAATCCGACACGGCTGCGCACCGACTATCGCGACAACCCGCTCGGCGTGGACGCCCCCGCCCCTCGCCTGAGCTGGATTTTGGAATCCTCCCAACGCACCCAAAGCCAGTCCGCCTATCAAATCCTCGTCGCCTCCTCTCCCGAAAAACTCGCGCTCAGCCAAGGCGACCTCTGGGACAGCGGCGTGACGAAATCCGACGCCACCAACCAGATCCCATACTCCGGACAACCCCTCGCCTCCTCCCAGCAAGTCTTCTGGAAAGTCCGTTCTGTCGACCGGTCCGGCCACACCTCCGCTTGGAGCACGCCCGCCACCTGGACCGAGGGCATCGTGAAACCCGCCGACTGGCAGGCGAAATGGATCACCGCCGCCCCCATCGTCCCACCCGCCAAGGAAGCCGCCTCGCTCCTCTTCCGCCACGATTTCACCGTGAAGCCCGGCCTCCGCCGCGCCATCGTCCACGTCACCGGCCTTGGCCACTACGAACTCTCCGTCAACGGCCGCAAAGTCGGCGCGGACCTGCTCTCCCCCGGCTGGACCGACACCCGCAAGACCATCCTCTACGACACCTTTGACATCACCGCCCAGCTCCGCGCAGGAACCAACGCCGCCGGAATCGTCCTCGGCAACGGCATGTATCGCTCCCTCGGCGGACGCTACTCGAAGTTCAAGGGCAACCTCGGTCCTCAAAAAACCATTGCCCAACTCCGCTTGGAATACTCCGACGGCACCACCGCAACAATCGCCACCGACGACACCTGGCGCGTCGCCCCCGGCCCGATCACCTTCTCCGATCCTTATGGCGGCGAAGACTACGACGCCCGCCTCGTTCAGAAAGGCTGGGACTCGCCCGACTTCGACGCCTCCGCATGGTCGCCCGCCGTGTCAGTCGCCGACTCCGGCGCTCAACTCGCCGGCCTCTCCAGCGCCGCCCCGCCGATCCGTGCCTTCGAAAATCTAAAACCTGTTTCCGCTAAAGAACTTCGCCCCGGAGTCACTATTTACGACCTTGGCCAGAACACCGCGCTCATCCCGCGTCTCGTTGTCAAAGGCCCAGCCGGCGCCACCGTGCGCATCGTTCCAGCCGAGCTGCTCAAATCCGACGGCGACCTCAACGACACCATGTGCGGCGGCAAATCCTACTGGACCTACACGCTCTCCGGCGACGGCACCGAGACATGGTTCCCGCAGTTTTTCTACCGAGGCGCACGCTCCCTCCGCGTCGAATGCACTCCGCCCGCCGGCGCCACCGTCCTTCCCGTAATCGCCAGCATCCAAGGCGTGGTCGTGCACAGTGCGTCGCCGCTAACTGGCGAGTTTTCGTCCTCCAGCGATCTCTTTAACCGCACCCACCGCCTCGTTCACTGGGCGCAGCTCAGCAATCTCGTAAGCGTCATCACCGACTGCCCCACTCGCGAAAAACTCGGCTGGCTGGAGCAATACCACCTCAACGGCCCCTCCCTTCGCTACGAGTGGGATCTCGACGCCCTTTACACCAAATGCATGACCGACATTGCCGACGCGCAGACCAAGACCGGCTTTGTGCCCAATATCGCACCCGAATACATGAAGTTCGGCGGCGACGGCGACGCCAACCCTTTCCGCAACTCCCCCGAGTGGGGCAGCACCTGCATCCTCGCCCCGTGGCAACAATACGAGTTCGCCGGCGACCTCGAACTTCTCCGACGCCACTACGACGTGATGAAACGCTACGTCGATTACCTCACGACCAAGGCCCGCGCCGGCATCCTCGATTTCGGCCTCGGCGATTGGTATGACATCGGACCCAAACACCCCGGCCAATCCCAACTCACCCCCAAGGCGCTCACGGCCACCGCGTTTTTTCAACACGACGCCGCAACCCTTTCTCGGATCGCCACCCTGCTCGGACAACTAGAGGACGCCAAAACCTACGGCGGACTCGCCGACCAGATTGGCACCGCCTTCAACGCCAAGTTCTACAATGCCACCACGCACCAATACGCCACCGGCTCGCAGTGCGCCAACGCGATCCCGCTTGTCATGGCCCTCGTTCCACCGGCCGACCGCGACGCCGTCCTCGCCAACCTCGTGAGCGACGTCGAAACCCGCGGCCTCACCGCCGGCGACGTCGGCTACCGCTACCTCTTGCGCGCCCTCGCCGATGGGGGCCGCTCCGACGTGATCTTCGCGATCAACAACCAGTCCGAAAAACCCGGCTACGGTTACCAACTCAACCATGGTGCGACTAGCCTCACCGAAGCTTGGGACGCCGGCGGGAGTTCCTCGCAAAACCACTTCATGCTCGGCCAAATCAACGAGTGGTTCTACCACGACCTCGCCGGCATCCAGTGCGATCCCGCCGGCCCCGGCTTCCGCAAGATCATCATCAAACCCGCCGTCGTCGGCGACCTTACCGAAGCGGGCGCCCGCTACGACTCGATCAACGGCCCGATCTCCAGCGCATGGAAACGCGAAGGCGCCCGCCTCACGCTCGCCGTCACGATTCCCGCCAACACCACCGCGACTGTTTACGTTCCCGCCAAAAATGGCACTGCCATCACAGAAAGCGACCAACCCGTCGCCCGCGCGCCAAACGTGAGATTCCTGCGCATGGAAAATAACACGGCAATCTGCGAAATCGGCTCGGGCCACTATCTGTTCTCCTCAATCCTGCCCCAATAGTCACCTAGCATGTCACCTCCTCTCCTGTTTCGTTGGTTTTCCGCCGCCTTGTTTTCAGTGGCCATGCTCGTCTCGGAAACTTGGGCGGCAGCCGTATCGGTGGATGCCCTCCGATGCGAATACCTTAAAAATCCGCTGGGCATAGATGTTGTTACCCCACGCTTCACTTGGCAGCTTTCCGACACGGCGAACACCCGCGGGCAACGGCAGACCTCCTATCAGATTCTAATCGCGAGCACACCCGTGCTGCTCGAACAAAGACTGGGAGATATTTGGGACAGCGGTCGGGTCGTTTCTTCGCAGTCGGCGTTGGTCCCATTCGCAGGCAAGACGCTGGTTTCCAACCAAGCGTGTTACTGGAAAATCCGCGTTTGGGATAAAGACCGGCAACCTTCGACCT
>JANXRL010000070.1 GCA_025352985.1 Verrucomicrobiota bacterium | reverse complement strand
CGCCGCCAGGTCGAGGAGCTCTTGAAATACATGGCCGGAATCGAGTTTCCCGTGTCGCCCGTCATCGGCTCGCCCGTGGAATACGGCTACCGTTCGAAGATCACGCCGCATTTCAACGCGCCGCGCGGCGACGGCTCGGAGTTGCCCATCGGCTTTCTGCGCCAAGGAACGCGTTTCGACATCATCGATGTGCCGCGCTGCGAAATCGCGACCGCGCCGATCAACGCCCGCCTCGCCGAATCCCGCGCCAACGTGCGCGCGAAGGCGGCCAACGGCGACTACCAGCGCGGCGGCACATTGCTCCTGCGCGATGCGTCGGGGCACGTGACGACCAACTACGACGAGATCGTCACCGAGACGGTGGGCGAGCTGAAGCTGAAGTTTCTGGCGCGCGATTTTTTCCAGAATAATCCGTTCATCCTGCCCGCGTTCACCGGCTACGCTCGCGACCAGGCGGCGGCGAGCGGGGCGCGCTTCATGGTGGACGCTTACTGCGGCAGCGGCCTCTTCGCGCTCACCGCCGCGCCCGCCTTTGAAAAAGTCGCGGGCATCGAGATCAGCGAGAGCAGCATCATCTTCGCGAAGCAAAACGCGGCGGCCAACAACCTCGTCAACGTGACCTTCCAGGCGGGCGACGCGGCGGCGATTTTCGCGGGGCTCACGTTCCCTGCGGCCGATACCGTGGTGTTGATCGATCCGCCGCGCAAAGGCTGCGACGAAGTTTTTCTGAAGCAGCTCTTCGCCTACGGCCCGCGCGCCGTGGTTTACGTCTCGTGCGACCTCGCGACGCAGATGCGCGACTTAAAATCGTTCCTCGTCGCTGGCTACGAACTGACCGCCGTGCAGCCTTTCGACCTTTTCCCTCAGACACGCCACCTCGAGTGCGTGATCTCGCTGCGGAGAACCGCTTAAGAAATGACCAAGCTGTGCGTAATTTTAAAATGGTTCCTCCTGATATGGGGAGCGGTCTCGCTTGTGGTAGTTGGTGTCATGGCGGTGATGTTTGCTTTCAGCATGCGTTCGTTTGGCCCTATCCAAAACGTAGACGTAAACGACAAAGCGACCGCTTATGACGTCCGGTTTGTCCTCAATGGTTGCGAAATAGGGGAAGCGAAAATAGTGAAGGTGATGCACAGCCATGTGTCCGCCCGTTCGTTTACCGGAGACCATGTCGATGCCTACGCGATCAAGATTAAGCCAGCTGATCTAGCTGAACTAGAGGCGCCGCCATCGCCTTTTGGCGAAAGATGGGTTCGGGGCGACGTGGTAAATCCAGTGATACGCGATGCGACCAAACTGGCGACAGACTTCACGAACGGTGATCACTTGAGTTGGTTTCCTTCGGAGAGCGAACTCTTGACGCGTCGTTACTATGTCTGGGTCAGTGGTGTTTTCTTGCATGGATCACGGGCGACCGAGGCGGAACTGATTTTTGTTCGCCCCGAGGATGACATGGTTTTCTACGTCAGCGTCAAAATGTAGCGAAGTGGAAATCATCTATACTCGATCCACTCGGGGGACAAGTATTGGTCGGTGAGGCCGTCGAGTTCGCCTTCGGCGAAATCGGGCCAGGGTGTCGGTGCAGCTTCGGCGTTGAGGAGTTTGGCGAGGCGGGTCGTGAAATCGGTTTCGAAGGCGTCCCAATCAACCGTGGTGGTGACGGTGGGTTTCCAGAGGGAGCCCTGGAAGAGGAGGCCGTGCTTGGTGCGTTTTTGGGCGGCGCCGGCGACTTTGGCCCCCGTGGTTTCGTGGAGCACGTCGTAGAGTTCGGGGCGGACGAAGCAGACGGTGGGGCCGGCCGGGGGTTTGCGTAGGAGCCTGCTTGCAGGCGATTCGGGAGACGTTGGGGGTTCGTCGGGGGTATCGCCTGCAAGCAGGCTCCTACAATCGGAGTCGCAGCGTTCTTTTAGCACGACGGGCTGGGCTTGCGCGCGGAGGGACTCGACGAGGGCGGCGTGGACGAGGCGGTAACTTTCGGTGGCGCGGGCGTCGTAGAGGGCGTGTCCGCGCGGGATGACGAGGGCGTAGGTCCAGTCGTCGCGGTGGTCCACCACACCGCCGCCGGTGGGACGGCGGGTGAGGTCGAGATGTTGGTCGGGGGCGAGGGCGGCGAGTTGTTCGCGGACGTAGGCGATTTTCTGGGAGTAGCCGAAGGTGAAGGCGGGGGCGCGCCAGTCGTAGTGGCGGAAGCGGGCGTGGGTCTGTGAGGCTTCGTGGTAGCGTTGCAGCAGGAGAAAATCCGTCGCCATGTTCTCGGCGGCGCCGCCGGTGCGATGGGGTAGGAGGTCGAGCTGCATTTTTTAGACGGACTGATACCAGGCGCGGAAGGGTGCGGGGATGATGAGCTGGTCGAGCTGGGCTTCGAAGGTCTCGATGGGGGTCTTCACTTTTCCGGCGAGGGGTTTGAGGTCCAGGGTGAGTATGGCCTGGCGTTTGGACGCGGCGCGGGGATCGGCGGCGCGGGTCACGGCTTCGATGGGTGCGGTGGTTTCGCTTAACTTGAAATGCGCGCGGATGCGGCGGGCGAGTTCGAGGCGGGAGAGGGCGTCGGCCCCGGCCCAGTGGTAAACGCCGCGGACGTCGTTGCGCTCGAGGAGTTCGAGCATGAGGTCGGTGAGGTTGGACGCGGTGCAGGGCTGGCGGATTTCGTCGGAGAAGACGCGCGGGGTCTTGCCGGCGGACCAGTCGGCGAAGAGGCGTTCGTGGAGGCTGCGGGTGCCGGCGAGGCTGTTGCCGGTGAGGAGCGGGGCGCGGAGGATGATGGCAAACTCGGGGGCGGCGGCGTGGACGAGGCGTTCGCTTTCGAGTTTTTGGCGGCCGTAGAGGTTGATGGGTTTGGGGGTGCTCTGGAGCGAGTAGGGTGAGGCGTTCGTGCCGTCGAAGACTTGCTCTGAGGAGAGATGGATGAACTTGGCGCTGAGGTGGTGGGCGAGGCGGGCGAGGGTGGCGGGGAGGGCGACGTTGAGGGCCTGGGCGCGGGCGGGGTCGGCGTCGCACTGGGCGGGCTCGGCGACGGCGGCGCAGTTGACGATGGCATCGGGAAAGGCGTCGAGCACGGCGCTGGTGAGCGCCGCGTCATCGGTGAGGTCGAGGGTGCGTTTCACGTTCACGCCGGGGATCGGGCCGGCGAAGGCGCCGACGAGGCCGGTGACGTGGTGGCCGCGACGGGCGGCGGCCTGGGCGAAGGCGCTGCCGACAAGGCCGGAGGCACCGGTGAGGAAGAATTTCATTTTAGCTGAGAGCTGAGGGGCTGGAGCAGAGAGCCGGTGGGAGGCACGCGGCTTTAGGCCGGGGGCGGGAGGAGCTCGGGAGAAACGTGCCAGCTGGCGTGCCAGCGGGAGCGGCCGGTGCGTTTGTGGACGTCGCCGCTGGGTTCGAGGGTGAGGACGGCGCCTTTCTTGAGTTCGAAGGCGGCGGGCTTGCGTTTGCCGCGGACGAGGAGGGTGGCGAGCGCGCTGAGATGCGGCTCGTGGCCGACGAGGGCGAGGTTGGCGGAGGGCGGGAAGGTTTCGAGGCGCTCGGCGATTTCGTCCGGGTTGTCTTCGGGAAGGAGGCCGGAAGTTTCCAAAATTACGCCATCGAAATCGAGGCCGTGCGCGAGGATGGCGGCGGTTTCGCGGGAGCGTTCGAGCGGGCTGTGCCAGAGCTGAGCGGGATCGAGGGAGCGGTTGGCCTTGAACCAGGCGGCGATGCGGGCCGTGTCAAGGCGTCCGCGGGGACTGAGCGGACGGGAGGGGTTTTCCTCTTCGGCGAGGGCGTGCGCGTGGCGGATCAGGTAGAGGCGCATGGCGGGCGGTCAGCGCGCGTCGGCGGAAATGCCTTTGCCGTCGAGCAGGGAGCGGACGGCGCGCAGGAGCGTGCTGAGGGCGTAGGGCTTGGTGAGGGCGCCTTGATATTCGGAGGCGAAGCCGGGGAGGCGGGAGACTTCGGCGCTGCTGGTGTGGAGCAGGCGCAGCTTGGGGTGGGTGGCGTGAAGCTCGCGGATGAACTTGTCTCCGGCTGGGCCGGCGCGGCTTGAGTCGATGATGAGCAGATCGACGGGTTTGCTATGGCGTCGGACAAGCAGGCGGGCTTTGGCGGCGGTTTCCGCAGCGAGCACGCGGTAGCCGTCGGCGGTGAGAATGCCGGCGATCATCTTGGAGACGACGGGATCGCCCTCGACGAGCACCACCGCCTCGCGCCCGCGGGTGGTGGGCAGGGCGGGGGGCGTGACCGGCTCAGTGCTGACGGACTCCTGCACGGAGGGGAGATAAATCTCGAAGGTGGAGCCGGCGCTGGGTGCGCTCTGCACGAAGATGTGGCCGCCGCTTTGCTGCACGATGCCGTAAACAAGCGAGAGGCCGAGGCCGGTGCCCTTGCCCTGCTCCTTGGTGGTGAAGAACGGTTCGAAGAGGTGTGCCTTCGCCTCGGCATCCATGCCGGTGCCGTTGTCGCTGACGGCGAGGAGCACGTAGCGGCCGGCCGGCATGTCGGTGGCGCGGCGGTTGCGGTCGGTCTTGATTTCGCGGAAATCCGTGCGGATGGAGACGCGGCCTTCGGGGGCGAGGGCGTCGCGGGCGTTGATGGTGAGATTAAGCAGGACCTGCTGGATCTGCATCGGGTCAACGCGCACGCGGTCGGGCGAGGCCTGCAGCGAGAGCGTGAGGCTCTTGTCGGGCTGGAGGAGTTTTTCCAGGATATCGGAATTTTCCTGCACGAGTTGGTTGAGGCTGACGACCTTGGGATCGAGGGCCTGGCGACGGCTGAAGGCGAGGAGCTGGCGCACGAGGCCGGCGGCGTGGAGGCCGGCGCGGTGGATCTCGCCGATCTCCCGCGCAGCATGGCGGGCGACGGCGGGCTTGCTGCGGAGGATCTCGCAGTAGCCGTTGATGACGGAGAGAAGGTTGTTGAAATCGTGGGCGACGCCGCCGGCGAGGCGGCCGACTGCGTCGAGGCGTTGGGCGTGAATGAGGTCCTCCTGTAGGCGGCGTTTGGCCGTCATGTCGCGGTAGGTGATTGAAACATGCGTGACGCGGCCGCGGGCGTCGGCCACCGGGCTGAAAATCCACGTGGTGTAGAGACGTCGGCCGGGACCGCAGGCGAGATAACCTTCGCCGCTCAGCGCGAGGCCTGGGGTGAGGCGGGCGAGCCATTTTTTCAAGTCGGGGAAATGATCATGGTCGGCGTGAAGTTCGCCGTGGGCGCGGCCGTGCAGGTTTCGCACGGGGCGGTTGGTCATCGCGCAGAGGCTCTGGTTGGCGAAGAGAATGCGGAGGCCGGCGCGCGTCCAGTGGCGGTCGGCGATGAGCACGCCTTCGCCCAAAGTGCCGAGGGCGCTGGCCAGCAGGCCGGCGGAGGGCCGGGTGAGTCGCGGCCCGCGCGGCTTCGCGACTGGACGTTTCTTTTTCAAGACAGGGATGGCGGCTCAGGGGGCGAGGCGTTCGATGAGCCAATCGCCGGATTTTTCGCGGCGGTAGCGCAGGCGGTCGTGTAGGCGGCTGCGGCGACCCTGCCAGAATTCGACGGTCTCGGGGTTGACGCGGTAGCCGCCCCAGTTGGGAGGCGCAGGGACTTCGACGCCGGCGTATTTTTTGTCGAGCGCCTTCATGGCGTCTTCGAGGACGGCGCGGCCGTTGATGATGGCGCTTTGTTGAGATACCCAGGCGCCGAGCTGGCTAGCGCGGGGACGGGTGTGGAAATACGCTTCGCTTTCCTCGCGGGTGAGGCGGGCGACGGAGCCCTCGATGATGACCTGGCGCTCGAGCGCGACCCAGGGAAACAGGAGGGAGACGCGGGGATTTTCGGCAAGGTCGCGGCCTTTGCGGCTTTCGTAGTTGGAGTAAAAAACGAAGCCGCGTCCGTCGAGGCCCTTGAGCAGCACGGTGCGCGAGGCGGGGCGTCCGTCGCGGGTCGTGGTGGAGAGCGTCATGGCGTTGGGCTCGGTGATCTTGGCGGCTTCGGCTTCTTGGAACCACTTGTCAAACTGGCGGAAGGGGTCGCGCGCCAGATCCTTTTCGAGGAGTCCGGCCATGCTGTATTCTTTGCGGAGATCGGCGAAGGACATGAATTTTGAAATTACCGTGTGCCCAGGAGGGCGGGCTGTCAAAAAATCATCGTGTAAACACCCGTATATCCGCGGCCCATGCCTGAAAGCGCGCGGTAAGGTCGGCCCTGTCGCCAAGGGTAAACTCTCGCTCGTCCCAGCCGGGTGACATCGTGCAACCCACCAGCGCCCACGCGCCGCCTACGGCTAGCCTGGCACCCTGCCAGAGACCTCCGGGAACGATCAGCTGCGGAGTCTGGCCGCTTGTGAAATCGCTTCCCAGCCATGTTTTACACCCTTCGCCGGTTGCCGGGTCGAAGATGAGATGCTCGACGACGTCCCCTGCGTAAAAGTGCCAGACTTCCTCGGTTTGCAGCCGGTGCAGCGCCGAAAATCCCTCCGGCGTGACCAGAAAATAAATGGTCGTCCCCATCGGCCGGCCGTCGGGCAGCCGGACGTCGCTCGCATAAGTCTGGCGGAAGAAACCGCCTTCGTTGGGCAGCGGTTCGAGTCGCAAGGCAACGATGATTTCGGCGGCGGTCATACGGCGAGAGGGACGTATTTCATCTAACAGCGCAATCCACAGAAGAGAGGCGATCCCAAATCAATTTGTCACTTATCAAGTGACAAATTATTTTTTTAAATAGAGGTGTGCTCTCATAAACAATGTCACTTAATAAGTGACAAATATTGGCCGGAATTTTTTTGGATGGGGTAGTTCTTATCAAGGAATGTGCGGTGCCTATCAAGGTGGGCGGCAGGTGGGCGGGGTTTGTTACGGATCGGCCGTGGTGTTTATCGCCTCGCGCGGCAGGCCAATCCGTCTACGTTCCGCCGCGATGTCTCCCGCCGCCTACATCGACGCCCATGCGCCCGACCTCATCGCTCTGCTCCAGCGGCTGGTGCGCACCGACACGGTCAACCCTCCTGGCAACAACTACGCCGCGATCACCGCCCTGCTCACCGACGAACTCGCGCAGGCCGGCATGCGCGCGAAACGCTTTCCCGTGCCGGCCGCCCTCCTCAGAAAAACGCTTCCCGAGGCGCAGCACGGTTTCCCGCGCTACAACGTTCTCGGCACGCTCGCCGTGCGTGGCGCGAAGAAGACCATCCATTTCAACGCGCACTACGATGTCGTGCCCGTATCCGGCAAATGGCGGCACGGCGATGCGTTTTCCGGCAAGGTTGACGGCGGCTGGATATTCGGACGCGGCACCGCCGACATGAAAGGCTCGCACGCGTCGCTGCTGATGGCGTTGCGCGCGCTCCATGCCACCGGCACGGCCTCGAAGATGAACGTCGAGGTGTCTTTCACCGCCGACGAGGAAACCGATTCCGCCCTCGGCGCGGGCTGGCTTGTGAAGCACGCGCCGATCAGGCCCGACTACGCGGTCGTCATGGAAGGCGGCGAAGGCGCCCAAGTTTGCTGCGGGCATAACGGCGTCGTGTGGCTCAACGTTACCGTGCATGGCCGCGCCGCCCACGGAAGCACGCCGCACGAGGGTGTGAACGCCCTCGAAAAAATGTCGGCGTTCGTGCTCGCGCTCGAGGACCACAAGAAAGCGCTCGCGAAGCGCACGTTCACCGCGCCCGACGGTAAGGTCATGCGCCCCACGCTCAACCTCGGCGGCGTGTTTGCCTCCGGCGAAGGCGGCAAGATCAACACCGTGCCCGCGCTCGCGAGTTTCTCCATCGACCGGCGAGTGACCGCTGTCGAGACGGTGGCGGCGGCCGAGCGCGAGCTGCGCGCGTTCCTCGCGGCGGCCGCGAAAAAAATCCCGCAGTGCCGCATCACCGTCGAAAAAGTCTCCCATAACCACCCGACCTTCCACCGGCCGACGCATCCGTTCTTTGCCGCGATGGCCGGCTGCGTGACGCGCGTGCGCGGCGCGAAGACCTCCTTCCGCGTGTCGAACGGGTTCAACGACATGTTTTTTTTCGCGGAGGGGCTCAAGATTCCCACGCTCGGCTACGGTCCCGGCGGGGACGATTGCCACGCAGTGGACGAGCGCGCCTCGGTGAAGGAACTGGTCGCTAGCGCGAAGATCTACGCGGAGCTGCTCGCGACGTTCGCGGGGTGAGCGGGCGCGGCGTTATTTGACCAGTAGCGCGACGGTGGCTTCGACGAGGCGCGACCGCCCGACCTCGTCGGTTGACACCATCGCCTCGATGAAGCGGCCAACCTCCTTCTCGGGCGCGCGCGCCAGCCACTCTTTCTGCATCGCGAAGGTGAAGTCGCAGATCGCGGGGCGCGGCCCGCTGCCTCGCCCCCATACGATTCCCCAGACGTTTTGTGTAATCGTGGAAAAAACCACCGTGTCTTCGGTCACTGTCACGCCGTGCGCCTGGCACCAATTGGCCAGCGGGCTCGCCTGCTTTCGGGAAACAGGCCGCAATCCCAACCACGCCTCAGTTGTGAGGGTTGTGCCGGTGACGGTGGTCGCCCCTCCGGTCGTTTTGACGAAGGGGATGAAGGTTGCCGAGCCAACCAGCCCGAGGGCGAGGATGATGATCCACCAAACTTTCATGAAATTGTCAGCCTGCCCAGCCGCGGCGGATCATGGCAACAGCGATCGCGGCGAGCAGGAGCGCGACGATTTTAGAGATGGCGCGCAGGCCGGTCGTCCCGAGCCACGCCCCGAGCTTGTCGGCGTTGAAGAGCGCGGCGACGAGCAGGCCGAGGTTGGCGGCGAGCGCGAGGAGCGTCATGCCCAGCCCGACGCTGTCCACCAGCACGAGCAGCGTGGTGATCAACGCCGGGCCTGCGATCAGCGGCATGCCGAGGGGCACCACGCCGAAGTCTTCGTTCGTCTTGGGTGATTCCGTCGAGGCGGGAAGGGCGAGCTCACGCGAAGCCAGCACGAGCAGGATAAGTCCTCCCGCCACTTGAAAATCGCTCACGGTGATGCCGATGGCTGCGAAGATGCTCCGGCCGAGAAACAGGAACGCCAGCGCGACCACGCCGCCGGTGAGCGTCGCCTGTCGGGCGACGCGACGGCGCGCGGCGGCGGGCACGCCCGCGCTCATCGCGAGGAAAATCGCCGTGAGTCCGATGGGATCGCTCGCGACAAAGAGGGGAATGAAGGCCTTGAGGAAATGTTCGGCCCAGAGGGGCATGGGAATAGTGTGTCCGGCCGGCTCCGTTTTCGCAAGGCCGGCTCAACCGATCGTTTGAATGTGAGCACCGGGACGTTGCGTTTCAGGCGTCTTGGCAGCGGGCAGGAGAATCTCAAAGGTGGTGCCGCGCCCCATCACCGAGTCCACGCGGATGGAGCCGCCGTGTTTTTTGACAATGGAATAAGTTGTCGCGAGGCCGAGGCCGGTGCCGCTTTTCTTGGTGGTGAAAAATGGATCGAAGATGTTGCCAAGGTGCTCCGGGCGGATGCCGGTGCCGGTGTCGGTCACAGTGATGCGCACATGGCGGACGTCCGCCGGGGAAGGCGAAGCGCCGGGCGCGGGTCGGTGATTTTCGGCGGCGAGGGTGAGCGTGCCGCCGGATGGCATGGCCTGCGTGGCGTTGACGGCGAGGTTTTGGAAAACCTGCATGAGCTGGGCCTCGTCGGCCTCGACCGGCCACAGATCGGCGGCGACAGAAACGTTTTTTTCGAGGGTGGAGGAGCCTTGCGCGATGGCGGCGGCGTCGCGGAGCAGGGGCGCGAGGCCGATGATTTTTTTGACGGGGGCGCCGTCGCGGGCAAACGTCACGAGCTGGCGGGTGAGGTCGTTGGCGCGCCAGGCGATGCGGTCGATTTCCGCGAGGCGGGAGGCGGCCTCGGGCGGAAGCGCGGGCGTGAGTTGGGCGACGCTGACCTGGCCGATGAGGGCGGTGAGGAGGTTGCCGAAATCGTGGGCGATGCCGCCGGCGAGCATCCCGAGGGATTCGAGCTTGGAGGCGCGTGCGGCTTCGTCGGCGCGTTTGCGTTCCTGGGTGACGTCGCGCAACGCGAGCACTGCGCCGGCGACGCCGGAGGGCGTGCGGATGAGGACGGCGATTTCGGCCATCAGGCGTTCGCTGCCGTCGGCGACGAGCAGGCGGTAGGCGTCGATGGAGCGGTCGGCGGAGGGATTTTTGAGAAGGGCGAGCACGGGAAGATCGCGGGGGGAGCGGGTGCGTTCGTCGAGAGGAGAAACCAGCTCGGCGATGCGGCGGCCGGCGGCTTCGCGGCGGGTCGTGCCGAGGAGTTGCTCGGCGGCGGGATTGATCATGGAAACGCGCCCGAAGGCGTCGATCGCGATGACGGCGTCGCCGATGCTTTGAAGGGTGAGTTCGAGGCGCTGGCTCTCCTCCGCGAGCAGGCTGGCGGCGCGGCGGCGTTCGGTGATGTCGGTGAACACGCCGAAAATCCCCACGGGTTGGTTTCGCGCGTCGCGGATGATGTCAGCGCGGACGAAGGAGGGGATGATGCGGCCGTCCTTGGTTTTGATGTCGGTCTCGCCGCTCCAAGAGCGGCCGTCGCGGATGCTGGCGTGGATCGCCGCCGCGACGGCCTTGTCGGCGAAGAGCGGGCCTGATTCGGGCACGGAGTTAAGTTCATCCACGGTGTAGCCGAAGAGGGCGAGGTGGGCGCGGTTGTGATAGACGGAGTTGCCCTCGAAGTCGCCGATGCCGATGGCGTCCGAGGCGCTTTCGACCGCTTGCTGGATGCGGGTGAGGGTGACGCTGGTCTCGCGGAGTGCGCGCCGCTGGTCGCGCCTGCTCTGGAAAAGCAGAACGGCAAGGATGGCGACAAGCAGCCAGGGGACGATGTCTAATAAGACCAGCATGGGAGTGTGGGGATGGTGTGCATGTTTTGCGGAGGCGCAAGGAGTAGGGTGACGTTGTCAAAAACGTTCTCGTTCTCCGCTTCGCGTCTGCGCATCCTCGGAGTGTTTATGACCGCGCCGCTGCTCTACGAATCCCACTGCCACACGCCGCTCTGCGGGCACGCCTACGGCGAGCCCGAGGACTATGCGGCGGAGGCGGAAAAACGCGGCTTCAAGGGAATCATCTTCACCTGCCACGCACCGCTTCCGGACGGCTTGTCGGCCAGCGTGCGCATGGCTCCCGAGCAGTGGGACACCTATGTGGCCATGGTGGCGCGGGCGCGTCGGCAGTTTGCCGGGCGCGTCGATGTGCGGCTGGGCTTGGAGAGCGATTTTTATCCCGGCGTGGAGCCTTGGCTGAAGCAGCTCCACGCCTGCGCGCCCCTGAACCATGTGCTCGGTTCGGTGCACATGCAGATGTCGTTTTACAAGGAACGCTTTTTCAAGGGGAACCAGTTCGCCTACCAGCGGGTTTACTTCGAGCACCTCGCGCAATCGGCCGAGACTGGACTCTTCGATACGCTCGCGCATCCCGATCTCGTGAAAAACGAGTCGCCGGCGGGATGGGATTTTGAGCAAATCAAACCCTATATCGTGCGGGCGCTGGACCGGATCGCGGCGACCGGCGTGGCGATGGAACTCAACACAAGCGGCCTCAACAAGGCCCTGCCGGAGATGAATCCCAGTTTCGCGCAGCTCGTGCTCATGCGTGAGCGCGGCATCCCGGTCGTCGTGGGCGCCGACGCGCACATGCCGCAGCGCGTGGGCGACGGTTATGAGGCCGCGTTGAACCTCTTGCTTGAGGCCGGCTACAAAAAAGTGAGCTATTTCCTAGAACGAAAACGTCACGAGGTTCCTATCGTGAAGGCGCTGGCCTCGCTCCGCTAGCCTCCGAAAAACGCCTTTGATCGGCCCATGTCATCCCACGCGCTCAACCTCCATGATTTCACTCGTGCCGAGCTAGCCGCTCTCATGAGCGCGTGGGATTTGAGTCCGGTTCATGCCGCGCGGCTGTGGAACTACCTGTATTACGAACGCGAGGACAACATCGCCGCGATGATCGACCTGCCGGTGCGCCTGCGCACGAGGCTGGAGGCGGAGACTACGCTCGGCCGCCTGCCGGTCGCGCGCGAGACGCATTCGTCCGACGGCTTCACGCGCAAATACCTGCTCGCGCTCGCCGACGGCCACCGCATCGAGACCGTGCTCATGCGCTACACGGGGCGCACAACCGCGTGCGTGAGTTCGCAGGTCGGCTGCGCGATGGGCTGTGTGTTTTGCGCCACGGGGCAGATGGGTTACACGCGGCATCTGACCACGGGCGAGATCGTCGCGCAGGCCGTGCATGTGGACCGCGTGCTGCGCGCCACCGCCGCCGAGACGCCCGCGCTGGCCGAGGCGGGACACGGTTCTCCGCATCATCGCCATGAACGCCTGCGCAACATCGTGCTCATGGGCATGGGCGAGCCGTTGCACAACTACGACGCGGTCATGAAGGCCATCGACATCCTGCGCGACTCCTCCGGCATGGCGCTCGGCGCGAAAAAAATCTGCATTAGCACCGTCGGCGTGGTGCCGGGCATCATCCGCCTGGCCGACGAAAACCGGCCCATGCACCTCGCCGTTTCGCTGCACGGCGCGACCCAGGCCGAACGGCTCGCGCTGGTGCCGGCCGCGCGCGCGTGGCCGCTCGACATGCTCATGGACGCATGCCGCTACTACACGACGAAGCTGGGCCGGCGAATATTTTTCGAATGGACGCTCATCGAGGGAAAAAACGACGGCCCCGACCAGGCGCACGCGGTGGGCGCGCTCCTGCGCGGCATGCCCGCGCAGGTGAACCTGATCCCGCTGAATCCCACCGCCGGCTACGCGGGCGCGCCGAGCGAGAACGCCGCCGCCAAGAAGTTTCAGGCCATCCTGGCCGACTATGGCCTGCCCTGCACGGTGCGCCAGCGGCGCGGCATCGACATCGGTGCGGGTTGCGGGCAACTCGCGGTGGCGGAGTGAACGCGTGCGAATCGCGTGCGGAATATTAATTCGCCGTGGATTGCTGCACCGGATCGGCTAGCGCACCGGGCGCGATGCCTTCGCGGACCTTGAGGGTGGCGAAGACCTTCGGCACATAGAGGCGGGTTTCGGTCGGCAGCGAGTCGGCGATTTCGGTGAAAGTCTTGGCGTTTTGTTTTTTTAATATGCGCCCGACACGGCCTTCACCCGCGTTGTAGGCGGCGAGGGCAAGCGGCCACGCGCCGAAGCGATCGTGCAGCCCGCGAAGTAGTTTCGCGCTGGCGTGGGCGCTCTTCGACGGATCAGTGCGGGAGTCGAAAGGGAAAAGGCTCATGCCCTGGGCGCGCGCGGTGTCCGGCATGAGTTGAAACAGCCCGCGCGCTCCGGCCGGACTGCGCGCGTTGGGGTTGAACATGGATTCCGTCTCGGCGAGCCATGCCAGCTCGACCGGCACGCCTTCGGCGGCGAAGGCTTTTTTCAACTCCGGCAGGAATTCGTCGGCCCGCGCCGGACGCGCTCGGTCGCGCATCCGGCCGACCCAGAGATCGTAAAGCGGAATGGTTGGAGCGGCGGAAGTCGGCGGTGGAAGCGGAGCGGGCGCCGGGGTGGCCGGGATTTTTTCGGCCTCCTTGGCCGCTTCGATTTCGTCGATCCGCTCGGCCAGCCAGTCGGCATAGTCCCGGTATTCGGGCAGAACGCGCAGCGCGGCGAGCGCCGCCTTGGCCTCCGGCTCGTAGGCTGCGAGGTCGGCGAGCGAACCGGTTTCACGGGTCTTTTCCAGCCGCACGACAAACTCGTCCCACTTCGCGCGCGTGGGAAACTCAAACTGTTCTTTGATTTCCGGCGGAGCAAAGGCGTCGAACAGGGCCTTGCCTTGCGTGAAAAGGTCGTCGTCCGCATTCGCGGGTTTTGCGGGCGCAGGCGTGTCGCCTAAGGCCGTGAAGGCGGCCAGCAGGGGTGCGAGCAAAAAGAGGGTGGGGGTGGAGATGTTCACAACGCGTTGAAACCTGCTTTGAGGCTATGGGTTGCGCGTCCATAGGCGAGCCGGGACTGCTTTACCGTTTGACCCTCCCCTGGGGCCGCGTAGTTAAAACCCTCTCTCGGATGAATCGGGTCTACATCAAAACCTACGGGTGCCAGATGAACGAGCGCGACAGCGATGCCGTCGCGGCGATGCTTCGCGCCCGCGGCTACCGCATCGTGGGCGACGAGAACGACTGCGACATCATGCTGCTCAACACCTGTTCCGTGCGCGACGCCGCCGAGCAGAAGGCGATCGGCAAAGCCGGCTACGTCTCCCACCGCAAGAAGCACCAGCCCGACTTCGTCCTCGGCATCCTCGGCTGCATGGCGCAAAACCGCGGCGCCGAGCTTTTGGACAAACTGCCCGACGTGGACCTCATCGTGGGCACGCAGAAATTCCACCAGGTTCCCGGCTACCTCGACAACCTCCGTGCGGCCCGCGAGGCCGGCGTGCCTATCGGCGAGACCATCATCGACATCGCCGAAGAGGCCGGTTCGCAAAACACCATTAAAGACCACCTCGCTCCTGAGGCCGATGTAAACGGTGCGACGACGCAGCAGGTCAACGCCTTCGTCTCGATCCAGCAGGGCTGCAACATGGATTGCCACTTCTGCATCGTTCCCAAGACGCGCGGCGACGAACGCTCCCGCCCGATGGAAGACATCGTGGCCGAGTGCGAAGGCCTCGCGAAGCGCGGCGTGAAAGAGATCACGCTCCTGGGCCAGATCGTCACGAGCTACGGGCGCCGCGACTACGCGCACACCGGCGGCGTCTCGCCCTTCGTGCAGTTAATCGAGAAGGTCCACGCCATCGACGGCATCGAACGCATCCGCTTCACCTCGCCGCATCCGCGAGGGTTCAAGGACGATCTCGTCGAGGCTTACGGACGCCTGCCGAAACTCTGCGAATACGTCCACCTGCCGATGCAGAGCGGCAGCAACCGCATCCTGAAAGCGATGAATCGTCCCTACTCGCGCGAGCGCTACAAGGAGATCGTGGACGCTCTCCGCGCCGTGCGGTCCGACATGTATTTCTCGACCGATATCATCGTGGGTTTCCCGGGTGAGACCGACGAGGAGTTCGAGCAGACGCGCGAGCTGTTCGAGGCGTGCAACTACGACATGGCGTTCATCTTCAAGTATTCCATCCGCAGCGGCACGCCGGCGGCGGAACTCGGCGACCAGATCCCCGATGAAGTGAAGGAGCACCGCAATGCCGTGCTGCTGGATATTCTCCGCAAAAACTCCGAACGCCGCAACGCCGCCCTGCTTGGCACCGTCGAAGAAGTGCTCGTCGAAGGTCCGGACAAGACCGGCCAGCGCTTCACCGGCCGCACGCGCGGCAACCGTGTGACGATCTTCGACGCCGATCCGCGCCTCGTGGGCCAGCTGGTGCCACTCAAGATCGACCGTGCCAGCGTGAGCACGCTTTACGGCGAACTCGTGCTCGCCGGAGTCGAGACCCCCGGTTCTTCTTAACTTTCACCCATGTCCCTCCTGCTCGCCACTCTCATTCCCGGTCTGCTGCTGCTCGCGCTTGGGACGCTTTTCCTTATCGGCAACTCGGCGATTACAACGACGTTCAAGGCACTGCCCCGTTCGCAGAAAGCCGCGTATGTCTTTTTCGGCACAGGTGCCCTCTGGTTTCTCTACAACACCTGGAATCTTTCGAATGCCGACTTCGGCGAGTATCACGTGCAGCTGACGATCGGCTTTGCGGTGGTGGCGGTGCTTTCCTTCAAACTGGTGCCCGATTTCCTCGCGGTGCGCGGACTGAGCGTGCTCGTGCTGCTGGGTGCGTCGCCGCTGCTTTACGCCGCCTACATGGAGTATGACAAACCGCAGCGCCTGTTTATGGTGACGGCCGTTTATATCGCTATCTCGCTCGCAATTTACCTAGGCGCGTCGCCCTTCCGTCTGCGCGACTTCTTTGAGTGGCTCTACCGTGTTCCGGTGCGCGGGAAGATTCTTGGCGGCGTGCTCGCCGCTTACGGTCTGCTGCTTGTCGGTGTTTCGTTTACCTACTAAAATCTTTTTCAACGTGACGACCGCCGCCGCTGTTACACCTCCTGTTTTGCTGGTGCTCGCCGGTCCCGCCGGGTCGGGCAAAACCACGCTTTGCGAGCGCATGGTCGCCGAGGTGCCTGGCTTCGAGCGTGTCGTCACGACGACCACGCGCGCGCCGCGTCCGGGCGAGGTCAACGGCGTCCACTACCACTTTTTCTCGCCTGAGGAATTCGACGCGAAAGTCGCGGCGGGCGCGTTTCTCGAGTGGGCGTGGGTCCACAAGAAGAACCGCTACGGCACGCTCGCCTCGTCGGTGCTCGATCCCCTCGCGGCGGGGCGCAGCGTGATCATCAACGTCGATGTGCAGGGCGTGGAAAATTTCCAGCAGGCGGCGGCAGGCAACGCGCTCCTCGCCAAGCGCATGGGCACGGTGTTCATCAATGTCGCTATTCCCGAGCTGCGCGCGCGGCTGGGTGGGCGTGGCGAAACCGAGGCCGAGATCGCGCACCGCATGGAAACGGCCGAGCGCGAGTTGAAGGAGATGGGCAAGTTCGACTTCGTGGTCGAAAGCCGCGACAAGGAACAGGATTTTCAGGCACTGCTCGCCATCTGGCGGCAGGTGCAGGCGCGGTCGGCCGGACGTTGACTGGGAGACGGCGGGATCTTGAAATATGTCGGAGTTTGCTTCGACTTGGCTAAAGGGGAGAGAAAAACCACTGTGTCGTCCGTTTCGATACGGCCCACACGGAGGCGGACCCTCCCCAAAACGCCCGATGGCTTGCCGAGGCTATTTCTTTTTACCGGATGCCTGGTTCTTCGGAGCGATCTGCGCCTGGAGTTCGCGACCACGTTGGCGTGATTCGGCGGCGAGGTTCTGTTTGAACGCGATCAGTTTCGCTTGGAGCTTCGGATCGGAGGCCGCCAGAATCGAGATTGCGAGCAGACCTGCGTTCCGGCCGCCGCCGATGGCGACCGTTGCGACGGGAATGCCACCGGGCATTTGCACGATCGAGAGCAGCGAATCGAGTCCTTTCAGGCTTTTGCTTTCGACGGGCACGCCGATCACGGGAAGCGGCGTGTGGCTCGCCACCATGCCGGGCAGATGGGCGGCGCCACCCGCGCCGGCGATGATGACGCGCAGGCCTCTCAGATGGGCGGCCTTGGCATAGTTGGCCATGTCGTCCGGCGTGCGGTGAGCGGATACGACCTGCACTTCGCAGGGCACGGCAAATTCACCGCAAACGGTGAACGCAGCTTCCATGGTCGGCCAGTCCGAGGCGCTGCCCATGATGATTCCCACGAGGGGCTGAGTTTTGTTTTTCATGTTATCGGGTCGAAGTGAATTGCGTTGGCGGCAAGCCGGGCGGTTGCCATTGCCTCGTCGATTGTCTGGCCGAGAGCGGTGACGTGGCCCATCTTCCGGCCAGGTCCGCACATGGCCTTGCCGTAGAGGTGAACGTGCGCCCCGGGGACGGAGAGCGCGCGTTCCATGCCGAGAGGCCGACCGGGCACGCGATGGGTGCCGAGGAGGTTGAGCATGACGGCGGCGGGGGTGATCATGCGGGTGCTGCCGAGCGGCCAGCCGAGCACCGCGCGGAGATGGTTTTCAAATTGCGAGCACGCGCAGGCCTCGATGGTATAGTGGCCGGAGTTGTGGACGCGGGGGGCCAGTTCGTTGATGACGATCTCGCCGGTGGCCGAGAGAAAAAGCTCCACTCCAAAGCTGCCGATCGCGCCGACCGCAGTCACGGCCCGCAGGGCGATATCGGTGGTCTGCGCGGCGAGTTCCGGCGTGATGGTGGCGGGGGCTTGGACGACATGGCAAACGTGGTCGCGCTGCACGGTTTCGACCACGGGATAAGTGACGGTTGCCCCGTCGCGACCGCGTGTGACCATCACGGCCAGCTCTTGGGTGAAACGCCAAAAAGCCTCCACCAAAAGTTCGTTGATGTCGCCGCGCAGCGCGCGCCAGGCGTCCGGAATGTCGGCGCGGGAGCGGAGCGTGAAGTTGCCCTTGCCGTCGTAACCGTTGCGGCGGGTTTTAAGCACCAACGGCCAGCCGAGTTTCTCGCCGGCGGCCGCAATCGTCTCTGGCGAGCTGACCGCGCAGAAGGCGGGCACGGGCAGGCCGGCGCGCACGAGAGCTTCCTTTTGAAGGAGCTTGTCCTGCGTGAGCGCGATGCTTGCGGAGGTGGGAAACACCTTGTGCCCGGCTTCCTCGAGTTGGCGAAGCACGGCGGAGTCCACGAACTCGTTTTCCAATGTGATGACGTCAACGCTGGCGGCGAATTTCCGGAGAGTGTGGGCGTCGGCCCAGTCGCCGTTGACCGTCAGCGGCGCGAGCTGGGCGGCGGGACTGAGAGGATTTTTTTCAAGGATGCTGATCTCGCAGCCGAGCGGAAGGGCGGCGAGCGCGGTCATGCGGGCCAACTGGCCGCCTCCGATAATGCCAAGGCGGGCGCTGGCGAAGTGCCGGTCGGGGTGCGGAGGGATTTCGTGGTTGCGGGTTTCGTGCATGATCAAAGTTTTTCGCGGCGCAGAGCTCGAATGTCAGTCTAGCAGGCGACTAAGGCAAACTTGGAGAAAAACTCCCGTTCGAGGCGCGCGGGGAGTTTACGGGCCGCAGCTTCGCAGATGGGGGTGGCGAATCTTAAGGTATGGGTGTTCATGGCGGGCGAAGCTGTAGTAAATGGGGATTTCCACGGTCGTGTTGAAGGGAAATATGAGGGCAAGCGATGCGGTGAGGGTAAAGTGCGGGGCGGCTACCGGCATGAGGGGCGCATGGCCGGCGGGTGCCGCGATATACAAGGCGCCTGCGGCGAGCACGGCCATGAGTGGACCGTCAACCAGGTTCAGGCCGGTGGATATGACGGAGGAAAAAGCAAAATCCGTTCACAACGGGTGGCACGATACCAAACGCGGCAAGGAACGGACTGACGTTGCTCCCACAGCCGGCTCGCTGAACGAGCCTGCGAAGCCGTTGCAGGAGCACTGGCGAGATGTTAATCCCTCCGCACGCGCCGGATTTTCACCTAGCTGTTCAGCAGCAGGCTGGTTGACTCACCGGAGGCTAGGATGATTTTGCCGGGGCTTTTTAGCGTCGCCTGGATGTCTAGCAGAGTGAACAGCGCGTTGGCGACCTCGGGTGCGCGCTGGATTTCGGCTAGGGCGCGGCCGACGACCTGCGGGCGCACGGCCTGCGCCTGACCGAGTCGCTGCGAGGCTTTTTTGTCGGCTTCCGAGTGGATGATCGCGACCTCGTTCTCGCCGGCTTGGCGCATGGCGGCGGTCACTTGGCGGAGCCGGTTGACGACCTTGCGCTGGATCTCGGCGATCATGCCCTTGTCGCGGAACGCCACCTTGCGGATGTAAGTCGAGCCGAGGCTGAAGCCCCACTGCGAGGAGGTGGGGGAAACTTCTTCGCGCACCTTGCGCGAGAGGGCGTCGCGGTTTTCAAGGAGCACCTCGAGGCGGAGGTTGGAGAGCTGCTTCACGACGGCGGTGGCGACGTTGGCCTTGAGCGAGCCGATGGGATCGGAGTTTTGAAAGAGGTAGGCCTTGGGGTCGTGGACAAACATCTCGAACCAGATGCCGACGCCCATGGGTGCGCCTTCCTCGGAGTTGACGAGCTGGTTGCGTAGGTAGGCCTGGTGAATGAGGGTGCGCACCGTGTAGGCTTTTCCAAACAGGGGGAAGAGCAGCGCCTTCGGCCCGAAGTGAACCAACGGGAAAAAAAGCCCCGGTTCTTCCACCTGGCCGACGACTTTCCCGAAGAAGGTGTAAACGAGAACGGTGCGTTCGGGGAGCACGCGCCAGAGCTGAAACACGCGGCCTATGGCGAGCAGGATGGGCGTGGCGATGAACGTGCCGATGACGCCGATGATGAGGGAGACGAGGAAATCCATGGAGGGCAAGGGTCAGAGTTTGAGGATCGTCTGGGCGGCTTTTTCGCGGAGCGGGAGGCTTGCGTTGCGGAGGTAGCTGTCGAGCGCGGCCTTGCCGCCCTCGGCGTGCATGGCGGCGAGGGTTTTGCCGAGTTCGAGCAGGGGCGCGGCTTCGGCCTGGGCGCGGTTTTCGGCGATCTGCACGGCCTGCTCGGCCATCTTCAGCTTTTGGTCGGCGTCGGCCTTTGACTGGCTGATGGAGGCGGCGACCTGGTTTTGCGTGGTGTTAATGGAGGCGAGCGCCTCGTCAACGTCGGACGGCGGGTCGATGTTGGTGATGAGCGCGGCATCGAGGTCGATGCCGTAGCGCGCGGCGGTCTTGCGGCACGCGTCTTCCATGAAGCTGTTGATCAGGGAGAGATTTCGGCGGAGGTCGTTGATGGAAACGCCCTCGACGGCGCCTTCGGCCGCCTCGCCGTGGAAGGTCGCGATGCGGTCGCGCAGCACGGAAATAAAGTAGCCGACGACATGCGCGGCCGGCTGCGAGATGCCGAAGAGGTAGGCGTAGAGGTTGCGCTCGCAGGGCTTCCAACGGATCTGGCCGGAGATTTGGACGGTAAGGTTGTCCTTGGTGACGGCCTCGATAGAATCTTGGTTGATGTCCGGGTCCCAGGTGATGTCCACGGTCTGGATGGTCATGTCCACTTTGTAGAGACGCTGCCACGGCCACTTGAAGTAGGGGCCGCCGGGCAGGATGACGTGGACGTTGGGATAGTTGTAGCGGATTTTTTCCTCGTCGGTGAGCAACGCGCCGAGCTGCGGATCGTCGGCGGTGGAGCCGGTGGTGCGCTGGGCGCGACCGAAGGTCGTGAGCACGCCGCGCTGGGTGGGGCCGATAGTGTAAACGCCGAAGAGCAGCGTGAGGAGCGCCGCTAGGCAGATGCCGAGGACGATCCCGAACAGGGTAGTGGTGATCATGGGAGGCTTGCGCGAATCACGCGGAGGCAGATGCGTGAGATTTCGCCTAAGTTTTTTTATCGGATGACTCGGCGAAAGGCACAACCTCAATCTCGGTCGGGTGAGTTTGCCGACGAGCGACTTACGGGTAAAACGGGACGCCCTTACGGCGCGTGGATCGGGTGCTCCTGCGTGCCGGTGACTTGGTTGCCTGGGCCGAGGAGGACGACGCGGGGCATGTGGCCGGCTATCTGGTCCTCGGGGAGGCGGCAGTAAGCGATGATGATGGCCAGATCGCCGGGCGAGACGAGGCGGGCGGCGGCACCGTTGACTTGAATCTCACCGGCGGCTCCGTAGATCACGTAGGTCGTGAACCGCGCGCCGTTGGTGATGTCGAGGACATCCACTTGTTCAAACTCCAGGAGTCCGGCGGCGCGGCAGAGCTCGCGGTCGATCGTGACCGAGCCTTCGTAATCCGGATCGGCGGCCGTGATGGTGGCGCGGTGAAGCTTGGTTTTAAGAAAGGTGCGATACACGGGCGTGAGGACGGATGTTCAACGCTTCGCCGCCGCCGGTGCAAGCCCGCTTGTCGAAAGCAGCGCGTGCAACCAATCGACGAGGGCGGGCATGCCGGCGAGTTCGGCGGGCGGCTGGTGGGTCGAGCGATAGGCGCGGAAGGGGCGGGCGTCGCCGGCGGCGAGGTCGGCCATATCGTTGTGGATCGCGGCATCAACGGTGCCGGCGGCGAAGAGTTTGGAGACGGCGAGCAGGCGCGCCTCGGCGTCGGCTCCGGAGGTGAGCTTGAAGCCGATCACGAGAGGACGGCGGGCGGCGGGCGCGTAGGATTTGAGCTTGGGGAGGAGTTTGGGCGTAGGCACGAGGCGCAGGGTGAGTTCGGGTGCGTAGGAGGTCATCTTGCCTGCGCGGACCTCTGCGGGGCGATAGTCGGAAACGGCGGCGCATTGGAGAACGGCGTCAAATTCGCCGGAGCCGAGTAGGTGTTTGAGGTGCGACTGAAGATTTTCCGTGGAGGAAAACACCTGCACGGCGGAGGGGGCGAGCGTGTGCGGGAGGACGGCGCCTTCGCCGTGGAGCAGGGTGACGGCGTGTCCGCAAGCGGCGAGGGCGTCGCCGAGCTTCGCGCCGGTGCCGCCGGTGCTTACGTTGGTGAGGAAGCGGACGTCGTCGAGGTATTCGCGGGTCGCGCCGGAAGTGATCAGAATCTTCACGCTAGCTTTGGGCCGAGTTCAGCGAGGACTTGCATGACGAGTTGCTCGGGTTCGAGCAGGCGGCCCGCGCCTTCCTCGCCGCAGGCGAGGGGGCCTTCGCCAGTGGGGAGGACGCGCACGCCGAGGCCGGAGAGCTTTTGCAGCGAGGCCTGGGTGAGCGGGTGGTTGAACATCGCGACATTCATCGCGGGGGCGACCCACCAGGGTTTCTTTTGGATTTCCCAGGCGAGGAAGAGACTGCCGACCAAATCGTCGGCGAGGCCGGCGGAGAGGCGGTTGAGGGTGTTGGCGGTGGCGGGGGCGACGAGCGCGAGGTCGGCCCAGCGGGCGAGGTTGATGTGTTCCATCGCCTTGCCGGATTCCCAGAGGTCGCTGGCGACGGGATAACCGGTGAGGCCTTCGAGGGTGGCCTTGCCGACAAACTGGAGTGCGGAGGGCGTGGCAACGGTGCGCACCTCGACGCCGGCCTGCACGAGTCGCGAGATCGCGAAGCACGCCTTGTAGCACGAGATGGAGCCGCTCAGGAGAAAGAGGAGGCGGGGCTTGCGGGCGGGGGAGGACATGGCTCGGTTCAGTAGCTTTCTTTTTTTGAAGGGAAGCTGCCGTTGGAGACGGCGGCGGCGAAGGATGCGAGTCCGTTGCCCACGGTTTTATTCCCGTCGGCGAACGCGCGCACAAACTTCGCGTTGAAGCCGGGGTTGAGGCCGAGAAGGTCGTGAAACACCAGCACCTGTCCGTCGGTGTGCGGGCCGGCGCCGATGCCGATCACGGGAATCGCGGCCGCCGCGGTGATTTCGCGGGCGAGGTCGGCGGGCACGCATTCGAGGACGAGCCCGAAGGCGCCGGCGGCTTCCACGGCGCGGGCCTGGCGCAACAGCGATTCGGCGGCGGCGGCGGAGCGGCCTTGAACCTTGTAGCCGCCGGTGGCGTGCATGGATTGAGGGGTGAGGCCGAGGTGACCCATGACAGGCACGCCCGATTGCACGAGGTGGGCGACGACGTCGGCGTGGCCGTCGATACCCTCGATTTTCACACCATGAGCGCCGGCCCGCATGAGGGCGGCGGCGCAATCGACGGCGGCGGCGATGCCTTTGCGGGCGGCGAGAAAAGGGAAATCTGCGACGAGGAATTTTTGCCCGCCCAGGCCGCGTGCGACGGCGGCGGTGTGACGCGCCATGATTTCAGGGGTCGCGGCGAAGGTGGTGGGCTCGCCATCAAGCACGACGGCGAGGCTGTCGCCCACGAGCACGCAGTCCACGGGAGAGGTCGCGAGGAAACGCGCCTCCCAGTGCGTGTAGGCGGAAACCATGCTGATCGGGGCGCCGCCCTTGCGGGCTTTGAAATCGAGGACGGACTTCATGCAGAAGGCGTATCTCGCAGATTTGACGGGGAAACGCCACCCCAAGTTCTTGGGACTGACGGCGCCGGGCGCGCTAAGTTTTTTTATTCAAGCCGAGGGTTTCGACCATCCACGCGGCGAAGGCCTCGGCCCGGTCGGGCAGCACCCATGAGCCCACGTCGTATTCGCGCAGCCCGGCCGCTCCCGGTTCCTCGACGGCCAGCGCCACCACGTAGGTGCGCGACTCGCCGTCACTGTCTTTCGAGACACGCTCGCGCATCGCCGCGTCGCGGATGCGCTCGAGCGGAATCTCCAGGGCGGACTGGCCGGCTTTTTTCCACTCGCGCCATTGCCGCCAGCTCTTGGTCGCGTTGAACAGGCCTTTTGGCAGAAGCAGGCGGCCGCCGTCGCCGTCCACGATCAATTCGGGCGCGGTGGACGGCGCGGCGCCCCGGGCTTTGAACGCCGTGAACAACGCCGCACCCAAGGCGAGCGCCCAGACCGCCCAGACGTATTCGGCTTTCGGCGCAAAGCCGAAGGGAAGCACCAGCGTAAAAATGCCCGCGAAGGACACCGCGCCGAAGGCGAGCAGCACCACCGCGGCACGAGACATTGAGGGTCCGTAAACGAGGATGCGGCCCGGCTCCGTCACGAGGCGGACGCCACCTAACGGTGGGGCTGGCTGGCGGGCTTGGATCACCAGGCCCCACAGGAAAATCATCGCCACGTTGAAGGGTGTCAGGAAGAGCGCCAGAAACCAGTCCTGCCCGCCTGCGCCTCTTTGCAATACGGAGCGCGCGGGATCGGACGGATCGTAATAGACGGGGCGCGTCGCGCCCGGCGGATTGGCCGCAACCGTCTCTGAGGCCCAGCGGCCAGTCGAGTCACTGCCCTGCCCATAGCGCACGCGATCAGATTGGTGGCGCCGGCCGTTGATGGCGAACTCATAGACGACCCTGGCCCCGTAGGTGGTGCCGTCCGAGTCGTCATGCGTGGTGATCTCGCTGCTGAGGATGTGGCCCGGCGCGGTCGCGAAACTGCGGCTGCGCAACTGGTTCATGAACGCCCGGGTGATGAAACCGTCAAACAACAGCACGAGCCCGCTCCAAAACAGGGCAAAAATCAGGAAAAAGCGCGCAGGATTCTTGGTCATGACTCGTTGTGCGATAGCAGATAACGCCCGCGGGCAAAAGCCGTCAGGTGACGCCGCCGCAGATCGCGTTTGAACTGCCGCGCCGCTATGCGTTTCATCTGTCCCTTATGTCTTTAGGTTTTGTCGGACAACGTTGCCTGAGCGAACGCGAACCCGAGCTGGGCCTCGGCCTGGTCGTGGAACTTGACCGCACCCGCATCACGGTCGAGTTCCCCGCCACCCGCGAAAAACGCATCTACGCCCGCGGCACGCCCGTTCTGAAGCGCGTTCAGTTCGCTGCCGGCGAAACCATCGCCACCCGCACCGGCGAAAAATTCACCGTCGAGTCCGTCGAGGATGACAAAGGCATCCTCACCTACGTCGGCCCCGCCGGGAAACGCGTGCGCGAAGACGCGATCTCCGACCTCACCAGCGTCAGCTCGCCCGCCGAGCGTCTTCTCGCCGGCCAAGCCGATCCGTCCGAGGTGTTTGATCTGCGCCTGCGCTCGCTCCAAGCCCGCAGCCGTTTTCGCCAGTCCGATGTGCGCGGCTTTCTCGGCGGGCGCATCGATCTGATCCCTCACCAGTTCTACATCCTCAACGAGGTCTCCAACCGCCAGATCCCCCGCGTGCTCCTCGCCGATGAAGTCGGCTTGGGTAAGACTATCGAGGCGTGTCTCATCCTCCAGCGCCTGCTCGCCACCGGCCGCGCCAAACGCGCGCTCATCCTTGTTCCCGAGTCGCTCGTCCACCAGTGGTTCGTCGAACTCCTCCGCCGCTTCAATCTCTGGTTCACCATCTTTGACGAACCCCGCTGCGTCGCGGTCGAAGCCAGCGAACCAGGCAAAAATCCGTTTCTCTCCAGCCAGCTCGGCCTCGCCAGCATCGCTTATCTCGCTGGCGCCGATGCCGCCACCCGTCGCCTCCAAGTCATCGAAGCCGGCTGGGATCTCGTCATCGTGGACGAAGCCCACCACCTCGGCTGGACTCCCGAAGCCGCCAGCCCTGACTACCAATTCGTCGAACAACTCGCCCGCAAAGCTTCCGGCCTCCTCCTCCTCACCGCCACGCCCACCCAGCTCGGCCTCGCCGGACACTTTGCCCGCCTCCGCCTGCTCGATCCGCATCGCTACGATGACTACGAGACGTTCCTCGACGAGACTGCCGACTTTGGGAAAATCGCGGAGATCGCCGAAAAGATCGTCGAAAACAAAGTCCTCTCCTCCGCCGATCAGAAAACACTCCGCCAGATTTTCGACCGCGACCCGGAAACGCTCGCCGCTCACCTCGCCGCGCTCGACGCCGGCAAATCCGGCGCCCGAGAAGCCCTCCTGCGCACACTCCTCGACCAGCACGGCACCGGCCGCGTCGTCTTCCGCAACACCCGCGCCGCGATGACCGGGTTTCCCAAGCGCCAGTATTGTCCCGTCGCGCTTCCCGACGCCTCGCCCGCACTCCTCGCCCGCGTCTCGCGCGAGCTCCAGGCCGAAGAAGCCGACGCCGACGCGACCGCTCACACCGCCAGCCGCACCCAAGGTGCCGCCGCCGCGATCGACAACGCCCCCATCTCGATCGATTTCTCCGCAGAAGCAGAAGCCGCCCTCGCCGCCGCATCCTCCGAAGACTCGGATGACTCCTCCGAGCCCTCCGAATCCGACGACGTCGCAAGTCCCATCGAAGAGCTCGACGATTCCGACGAAGCTCTCGATGACCAGCCCGCCAAACCCGTATCGAAGGCCAAGTCAAAGCCCGCCAAGAAAACCAAAGCCAAGTCCGCCGCGTCTCCCAACGTGGTCACGTCCCTGCTCACCGCCATCCCCGGCGCCAAACCCAAGTCCAAATCTGCCGAGTCTGATCTCTCAACGCAGAGCATTCGCTACTCCTACAAAGACGACCCTCGTCTCGACTGGCTCGTTCTGTTCCTCAAAAAAACTGCGCCCGCCAAAGTCCTCCTTATCTGCCGCTCCGAGCGCAAGGTCCTCGCCCTCGAAGCCGCCATCAAAGAGAAGCACAACCTCAACATCGGCCTCTTCCACGAAGGTCTTCCGCTGATCCAGCGCGACCGCCAGGCCGCCTGGTTCGCTGAACCCGCCGGAGCCCAGTTGCTCCTCTGCTCCGAGATCGGCAGCGAAGGCCGCAACTTCCAGTTCGCCCACCACCTCGTCCTCTTCGACCTCCCGCTGAATCCTGGCCTCGTCGAACAACGCATCGGCCGCCTCGACCGTATCGGCCAAAAGGAGACCATCCGCATTCACGTGCCCTACCTTGCCGGCGGCGCCGAT
>JANXRL010000059.1 GCA_025352985.1 Verrucomicrobiota bacterium | reverse complement strand
ATCCAGCAAAATACCGCTTATTATGGCCCTCAGCCTCAACACCGTCCAAGACCGCGCCAACAAGATCGTAGGCGCGTGGAAAAAATCCGCCGCCACCAAATCTTTTGGAGATCTCACCGTCGTTCAATACGAAGCTTTGCGCACGGCAGTCTCGACTGCCGACGATGCGCTTACCACGGCGGACGCCGCCCGCACCGAGGCGCGCAACCTCCTCGATACCGCCCTCAAAACCCTTCACACCGCCTCCAACGACGTCGTCGATGGGGTGCGCGGCGATAAATCCGTGGGCGGCTCCAACGGCTCGCTCTATGAGGAGATGGGTTATGTGCCCAAGGATGAGCGCAACAGCGGGCTCACCCGCAAGGGCAAGAAGCCGTCGTCCGATCCCAAGGCCTAAGCCTCTCCTCCACACCCAGCCTGCCACCGCCGGGGACAACTGTTCCCCGGCGGCGTTTTTACATCAAACGGCGTGCTGGTCGATGAAGGCGCGGATGGCGGCGGCGTCGGCTTTGAGTAGATGTTTTTTAAAAGGGAGCTTCTTCAGGAGTTCCAGGCTCGGGTCGGTCGGTTCGATACCGATGGCGGCTTTGATCGTGTCGGGGAACTTCGCCGGGCTCGCCGTCGCCAGCACTAGGCTGGGACGATCCTTCGCCAGATCGGCGAACGCGCATGCGGTGTGCGGATCGACAATGTAGCCGTAGCGCTCGTAAACCGACTTGATGATGCCCGGGATCTCCACATCCGTGCAGCGCGACGCGCTGAAGGTGTCGCGGTTGAAATCCTCGAACTTGTAGCCGCCGGTGGTCTTGAAGGTCTGCATGACCTCGCGGACTTTTGAGGCGTCGCGACCCACGCTCAGGTAGAGGAAGCGCTCAAAGTTGCTCGATACCTGGATGTCCATCGACGGCGCGAGGCTCGGCGTGACGGCGGACACGCGGTAATCACCCGTCGTGAAGAGGCGGTGGAGGATGTCGTTCTGGTTGGTGGCGACTTTGAAACTGTGGATGGGCACGCCCATTTTCTGGAGCAGCCAGCCGGCGAGCACGTTGCCAAAATTACCGGTGGGCACGACAAACTCGGTCTCTGCGCGCGTCGCCGCAGGCAGACGCAGGTAGGCGTAAAGGTAATACACGCACTGGGCGAGGACGCGGGCGAGGTTGATGGAGTTGACCGCCGAGAGGCGGTGATGCGTGCGGAATGCCTGGTCGGCGAAGAGTTCTTTCAACGCCGCCTGGGCGTCGTCGAAGGAACCATCGACGGCGATCGCGTAAACGTTGTCCGCGCCGGTGCATGCCATCTGGCGTTCTTGGAGCGGTGAAGTGCGGCCCTCGGGATAAAGGATGAAAATGGCGGTGCCGGGCTTGCCGAGGAGGCCGTGGATGGCGGCGGAGCCGGTGTCGCCGGAGGTGGCGCCGAGGACGTTGATCGTCTGCCCGCGCGTGGCGCACTGGTGTTCGTAGAGGTTGCCGAGGAGCTGGAGGGCGAAGTCTTTGAAGGCGAGCGTGGGGCCGTGGAAGAGCTCCAAAACGGAGGTGCGGTCGTCGAGGCGGACGATGGGCGCGATGTCGGCGTGGGCGAATTTCGTGTAGCTCTTGGCGATGATCGAGCGGAGCGTCGCCGGCGGGATGTCGGTCGCGAAGTGTTTCAGAAACTCAAAGCAAAGCTCCGGGTAAGGCAGCAGCTCAAAGCGGGCGAGATCGGCGGCGGTGAACTGCGGGAGCGTTTCAGGCAGGTAGAGCCCGCCATCGGGCGCGAGGCCGGTGGCTACGGCATCGGAGAAGCCTAGGGAGGGAGTCTGTCCGCGGGTGCTTACGAATTTCATTGAACGAACGGGGACGCCAAACCGGATCAGAGCTTCTCCAGCTCGAACGCGGCGTGGGCGACCCGGGCGGCCTCGTCGGACTTGGCCTTGTCGATGACGACGGAGATTTTGATCTCTGAGGTGCTGATGAGCTCGATGTTGATCGAGGCATCGGCCAGCGCTTGGAAGAGCGTCGCGGCGACGCCGGAGTGCGTCTTCATGCCGACGCCGACGACGGAGAGCTTGGCGATGTTCTCGTGAATGGCCACCTCGCCACCACCAAGGCCTTCGAGAACAGGCAGGAGCGTGCGTTGGACCTTGGCGG
Organism: Verrucomicrobiota bacterium; assembly: GCA_025352985.1. Lineage (GTDB taxonomy): Bacteria > Verrucomicrobiota > Verrucomicrobiia > Opitutales > Opitutaceae > Rariglobus. The sequence continues at coordinate 3,248 of JANXRL010000059.1, read as the reverse complement.
CGTCGGTGAGCGGCACGGTGAACGTTAGATTGGCGATGCCGCCACGACCCATGTTTTGCACGATCATGTCCACGATGATGCTGGCGTCAGCCAGGGCGCGGAAGACCTTCGCGGCAGAGCCGGGCTTGTCCGGTATGTTCGAGATGATGACCTTGGCCTGGTCCTTGTCCACGGCGACACCGCGGACGACGACCTTTTCCATGTAGGCGATTTCCTTTTTCACGATAGTTCCTGGGTTGTAATTGAATGAAGAGCGGACCTCAAAAATGACGTCGTATTTGGCGGCAAACTCGACGGAGCGGGACTGCATGACCTTGGAGCCGGACGAGGCGAGCTCGAGCATTTCGTCGTAGGAGATTTCTTGGAGCTTGCGGGCGTCCTTCACGACGCGGGGGTCGGCGGTGTAAACGCCGTCCACGTCGGTGTAGATCTCGCACTTGTCGGCTTTGACGGCGGCGGCGAGGGCGATGGCGGTGAGGTCGGAGCCGCCGCGGCCGAGCGTGGTGATCTGGCCCTCTTCATTGATGCCCTGGAAGCCGGCGACGATCACGACCTTGCCGGCGACGAGGTCTTTCTCGATGGGCTTGGCGTTGATGGTTTTGATCTTGGCTTTGGTGTGGACCTTGTCGGTGAAGATGCCGGCCTGTGCGCCGGTGTAGGAAATGGCGTCAACGCCGACGCCGTGCAGGGCCATCGCGGTGAGGGCGATGGTCTCCTGCTCGCCGATGGCGAGGAGCTGGTCCATCTCGCGCTCGCTGGGATTGGCGCAGACGGCCTTGGCGCGGGCGATGAGCTCGTTGGTCACGCCCGCGCAGGCGGAGACGACGATGACGAGCTCGTTGCCTTCGTCGCGTATCGCCTTGATGCGCTCGGCGACCTTGCGGATACGTTCGACGTCACCGACCGAGGTGCCGCCATATTTTTGGACAATTCGGGCCATGGGTTTTTGAAAGTCTGAAGGAAGGAAAAAAAGAAGAACCGATTCAGGCGAAGGTGGCGATGCGCAGGAGCACCGGCCTGCCGAGCACGCTGGAAAGTTTGCCGAGGAGGACGACTGTGGCGCGGATCGCCTTTTCGTTGCTTTCGTGGGTCGTGAGAATGAGCGAGGCGGCGCCGGCAATCTCGCTCGGGCGCTGGAGCACGCTGGCGATGCTCACACCGAGCCTGGCAGTAAGGCCGGCGATCTTGGCGAGCACACCGGGTTCGTCCTTCACCTCGAGGCGCAGGTAGTAGCGTCCGGTGATGGACTGGAGCGGAGACAGCGCCGCGCGCGTCTCGGCCAGCTCGGGAAGGTGGGAGTTGCCGCGGTTGAGGAGGATGACGGCGTCGGCGATGTCACTGATGACGGCGCTCGCGGTCGGATCCTGGCCGGCACCGCGGCCGATATAAACGGTCTCGCCGACGACGTCACCGGTGACGGAGATACCATTGTAAACCTCGTTGACGTTGGCGAGGACCTTGGTTTTCGGGATGAGCGCAAGGTGGACTCGCACGAAGACCTCGCCGGTGGCGTTGTCGCGGGTGATAACGGCAAGGAGCTTGATCGCGTAGCCGTTTTCGCGGGCGAAGGAAAGATCGGCTTGGGTGACCTGGGTGATGCCCTCGACGAGCATCTTCTCGACGGGAACCCAGGTGCCGTGCGCGAGGAAGGCGAGGATGGAGGCTTTGTGGGCGGTATCCCAGCCGTCCACGTCGAGAGATTCGTCAGCCTCGGCGTAGCCCAGGGCCTTGGCTTCCTTGAGGATCTCGGGATACGACAGCCCTTCGCGGTCCATGCGGGTGAGGATGTAGTTACAGGTGCCGTTGAGGATGCCGTAGATGAGCTTGAAGCGGTTGGCGACAAGACCTTCGCGGAGGGCCTTGATGATCGGGATGCCGCCGGCGACGGACGCCTCAAAGAAGAAATGACCGCCATGCTTGCGGGCGGCACGGAAGAGTTCGGGGCCGTGTTTGCAGAGGAGGGCCTTGTTGGCGGAGACAACGGTCTTGCCGGCCTTGAGCGCGGCGAGCGTGACCTCGCGGGCGAGCGTGGTGCCGCCGATGAGTTCGCACACGATGTGGATCGCGGGATCGGTGGCGATGGAGAGCGGGTCGGTGGTGAGCTTCGCGGCGGGAACCTTGACGGTGCGCGCCTTCTTGAGGTCGCGGACGGAAGCGCGGGCGAGGTTGAGCTTGGCGCCGAGGCGGGACTCGAGCGCGGCGCGGTTAGACTCGATGTGCTTCCACACGCCCTGACCAACGGTGCCGAGGCCGCAGATGCCGATGTGGACGACGGGGATATTCATGAGAAAGGAAACCTATTGCGGTCTTTACCCCGCTCGTCAATTGAGGTGTTCAATCCCTCAAATATTTGAGCATCCTTAAGATCTCCCTTAGTGCTTCAGCGATCAATAAGCGCAAAATGCGCATCAACTCCGATTTCGTATATTTGGCCGCCTTGGCTTATCCCTATACAAAATCCGCCCGATCCGGCTTTCCGTCGTTCTATCAAAAATGCGCGTAGGCATGGTATATTATCATGGCGACCTTGATCGCATGCTTTGCACGATCATACCGTCCGATTGTGAGCGGGTCGTTCACCACATGTCGAAACCGTTGGATTCCATGCCGGACGTGGACGTGGTGCTCAATCATTACGTCTACGAATTCAACCGGCAGACAAAGTGTCCGTATGTCGTGATACCCTATGGATCCATCCTTCAGGAGCATGTGGACTCCTGGAACACCGACCCTAAATGCGTGGGTGTGATCGATGCATCTTCATCCCTCCACAAGCGATTTGACCTTCGCAAACCCTCGTTCTGTTTCATGCCTTTTTATCCCGGCCTGCCAACCTATACGGAGGCCGGTGTGAAAGTGATCAGCCTGATCAATAACTACGCGAAGCGATTTCCAGAAGACCATGCGTTTGCCTCCACCATCACTCGGCATCTCTATGGCACGCCCGATCCGGTTAACGATGTCGAGAAATTCAAGGACACCCGTTGGTTGCTGCACATCAAAACCAACGGATTTGTGTGCAATGCCGTGATGAAAGCCCTTGCCTGCGGCGTCCCTGTAATTTTGGACGAAATGAGTTGGCGAAACGGATTCCTGACGGAGATCGTTGGCGGGCTGCCAAGTCAAGTGCAACAGAGGCTGGGTTGAGGATTGAGGGATGGAACTGAACAAAGATTTAGGGAGGGGAGCAGGGGAGGGAGCGAAGCTCCCGCCCCGCATTGACTGGCCACCGAAGGGGGCCGGTTTGA
>JANXRL010000043.1 GCA_025352985.1 Verrucomicrobiota bacterium | reverse complement strand
ACACGGCGTCAGCTGCCGGTAGTTTTTCTTACACACACATGGTCTTCCGGCTTCGCCGAGGCCAAACTGCAAGCAGTTGACGCCAGCTTCATGCCTTTAGGCCTCCTGTTGCACTTCGCTCGGCACGATGCCAACGAGGTGCTCGTCGCCCTCCGTGACAAGGATAACTACAACCGCGCCCTGCCCACCACCGACTCGGCCCGCTTCCGCACCTACGCGGAAAACCCAGAGATCGCGACATTGGTGAACACGCTTTATCACACCACGTTTGTCACCACCGGACGCACCGATCTCTCCGCCGTCTTCATCCCCGACGTCCTGCGGGTGAACACCGCCACCGCTCCCGTGAAACTCGCCGGCGACAGCGGCTTCAGCCGCCTGAGCTTTATCGGTGGCGACACCACCGGCGGTGCCGCCGGCGGCTGGCCCAACGGCCGTCGCCTCGGCGACGATGTCGTCGATATCGCGCTCACCGCCGTGGCCAGCGGCCCCGCCTACTCGACCATCACCATCGTCGGAGACAACGTGAACGGCAACGACGAGCCCTACAACGCGGTGTTCCCTTATTCGGGCACCCCGCATTCCGGCACCAAAAACCGCAAGGATCCTGTCGTGCTTCCTTGAGCATCCCGCTCACCTTGCCTGCCTCCGGGAGGCCGATGGCTTGCGCCATCGGCCTCCGTTTTTAAAGGCCCTCCTGTTTCCTGAACCAGCCCGCCGCGCTCCCGCCGATGAACCGACGCATCCTCTTTCCTTTACTCGCCGCGGCCGCAGCCGGGGCGGTTTGGATCTTGGCCGTCGCCCCAGGAGCCCACTCGCTCGCACCGCCACGCGCCGCACCGGCCCCCGCGGTTTCCGATGAACTCGCCCAGTTCATCTCGGGATTATCGCACGAACCGGGTTCCGCCCCGCTCCACCGCGAGATTGCCGCCGGCCTGCAGACGGTGAACAATCTCCCACTTTCCTCCGTCTCCTGGGTCCGTCTCGCAGACGCCCTCACCCAGCGTAGTCGCCTGAATCTCGATACATCGCTCTACCCGCAGATCGAGCGGGTTTACCTTCAGGCACACAAACTCGACCGCACCGACCCCACGTCCCTGGTGGGCCTGGCTTGGGCGGCCGGGGCGGCGCACCACTTTGACGACAGCGTCGCCTGGGCCTTGCTCGCCCTTAAAACCGATCCGGAGCTGCCCGCGGCCTACGGCATCATCGGCGACGCTGCCGTCGAGCGCGGACGTTACGAAGAAGCCGCACTCAACTACCAGCGGATGCTCGACCTCAAGCCCGACCTCGGCTCCTACAGCCGCGCCGCTCATCTGCTCTACCTCCAAGGCGACACCACCGAGGCCCTCTCCCTGATCCGCCAGGCGCTCGCGGCCGGCGGCGGCGAACCCGCCCGCAGCGCATGGTGCGCCGCCGAACTGTCGATGATGCTTCGCTACACCGGAGACCTCGCCGGATCGGTTGAAGCCGTGGACGTCTGGCTCAAACACGCCCCCGACAATCTCGTTCTGCTCAACGCCTCCGGCCAAGCTCATCTCGCCACAGGCGACGAAGCCGCCGCCATCGTCGCGCTCGAACACGCCGCCGCCCTGCAACCGCAACACGTGACGCTGGCCACCCTGCATGACCTTTACCTCGCGGCCGGACGCACCGCCGATGCCGGCACGATGACCGCGCGCATCGAAGAACTGCACGCCCGCCTCCGCGCCCGAAACATCCAAGGCGGCGAAGGCGAGCTTTCCCGATTCTACGCCGACACGGGCATCAAACTCGACGAGGCCATTCATTTGGCCGAAGCAGAACGCTCGCATCACCTCGGCGCCGTCGCGGCCGACACCCTGGCCTGGGCCTATTTTCGCGCCGGTCGCATCAACGAAGCCCGTGCACTCGTTCCTGAGATTCTCCAGTCGCGTCACCAGCCCGCGCCCCAGCTTTATCACGTGGCGCTCATCGAGGAAGCGGCGGGCAACACCACGGAGGCCCGCGCCCACCTGGAAACCGCCTTGGGGCGCGAACCCCATTTTAATCCCGTGCACGCCCCGCTCGCCCGCGCCGCCCTGCTGCGCCTCACTGCATCCGCCGCACTCTTAACCGCCCGCCCTTGATTCATGCGTCGTCTCTTTTTCGCCTTCCTCCTGCTTGCTCTCGGCGGTTCATGCGCACGAGCCCATAACCCGGGCCTCAGTTCGCTGTTGTGCGAAGTCGAAGGAGACCACCTCGCGCTCACCCTGCAACTCACCCCGCCCGATCCCAATGGTGACGGGCGCGCCTCGGAACAAGAATTCATCGACGGGGAAACCCAGTTACGCACGCTTTCCCCCCGCTGGCTCGACGTGAGCGATCCTCAAGGGCCGCTGACCGTGATTGCCGGCTCCATCACCCGCCGGACCGATCAAAGCGTCCTCGAATGGCGCGCCACGATTCCGCTGCGCAGTCCCGGCCCATTAAAAATCACGCTGCGCCAGCTCGGCAAACTCAGCTCCGGCCACCGCGAATTCGTTTCCATCGTGCAAGCCGGCCGGACGCTCACCGAAGGTCTGCTCTCCGCGCAAAACCCGGTCATCGAGTTTTCCTACGACCAGCCCGCGCCGACGCACACGTTCACGGATTTTGTGCGTCTCGGCATCCGGCACATTCTGACCGGCTACGATCACTTGCTCTATCTGGCTGGACTGATTCTGGCCTGCCATCGCTTTCGGTCCATCCTACCGATCATCACCAGTTTCACGGTGGCGCATTCGTTGACGCTGGGCATGGCCACGGTCGGCGCTTGGTCGCTGTCACCGAGTTGGGTCGAGCCGTTGATAGCCGCTTCGATCGTTTACGTCGGCGTCGAAAATCTCTGGATGCGCGACCTGGAACCCCGCCACCGCTGGATAACCGCCGGGATATTCGGCCTAGTCCATGGCTTCGGCTTTGCGGGCCTGCTCCGTGAAATCGGCGTGGGGCAAAACGGCAGTTCCGTGTTGCTGCCCCTGCTCTCCTTCAACCTCGGCGTCGAGCTCGGGCAGCTTTGCATCGTGGCGTTGATCCTGCCCGTGCTGGCCTGGGCTCGCGGCCGGCCTCGTTTCACGAAACGCGGCGCGCCCGCCTTGTCGCTACTGGTCGCGGGCTTCGGACTTTACTGGTTCGTCGAGCGCGTCTGGTTCTAAGCCGCAAATGCAGTCGCCAGCGGTTGCAGGAAGAACCAGCTTAAATTTGCTCACTCACCTCATGAAACCCTTAGAAATTCTCCGCTGGATGACCCTCGGTTTGTTCGCCGTCACCTCGCTCTGCGCCCAGTCCGCACCGCGGGCCTCGCATGTTTTCATCATAAGCTTCGACCAAACCTCACCGGAGAACATCGATCAGGCCGAAATGCCTTTGTTCAAGGTTATGGCCACCGAAGGGGCACACACGTGGGAAGCTTACACCATCGTGCCCAGCCTCACCCTACCCTCGCACACCTCGATGCTCACGGGCGTCGGCGTGCAGAAGCACCAAATCACTTGGAACGAATGGGAGACGACCAAGCCCAAGCTCGCCGTGCCCACGATCTTTCGACTGGCCAAAAAACAAGGCCTCACCACGGCGATGATCGTCTCCAAGTCCAAGTTCAAAACCTTGGAGCAGCCGGACAGCTTGGATAAATTTATAATCCCCCAAGAATTTCTCTCCCCGGGCATCGCCGCCGCCGCTGCCGACGTGATCAAGGAACTCGCGCCAAACCTGTGCTTCATCCACTTCGGCGACCCCGATTTTACCGGACACCAATACGGCGTTCGCTCGCCGGAAAAAATGAAAGCGCTCGCCACCTGCGACCGTGCGCTCGGCGTCATCCGCACCGCGATCACCGCTGCCGGGATCGCCGACTCCAGCGTCATCATTCTCACCGCCGATCACGGCGGCCACGACCGCACACCCGAGGAAAACGCCGCCCGCGCCAAGCAAGGCCTCGGCCCCCAGCTCGGCACGCACGGCTCCGCCGAATCGGCGGACGTGATCATCCCGTGGATCGCCTGGGGCAAAGGCGTGAAGCCCGGCTTCACGATCACCGCGCCGGTCATCCAATACGACACCGCTGCGACGGCGCTCTGGCTGCTCGGCGTGCCTGTGCCGGAGAATTTCTGGGGACGCCCGGTGACAAGCGCGTTTTCAGATTAAATTCCCCAAGGCGAAGACACAAAAACCCGCCGGGCGATTCGAGGAACCTCGGTTCATGAGCCAAATCGCACGGCGGTCCGTCCGCTCCGGCCTCAACCGTGCAATTCCTCGTTAAGCTTCACGGGCTTAGCATCCTCCGTCTCGACCAACGTGGACGCTAGCGGATACCTGAACGTCTTTCCCTCGTAGTTTTTGAAAACCACCTCGGTGTCGGTGATCTTCTCGATGTAATTCGGGTTGACCGGCACCTTGCCGCCACCGCCCGGCGCATCGATCACGTATTGCGGCACCGCGTAACCCGTGGTGTGGCCGCGCAGCGCCTGGATGATCTCCATGCCCTTGCGCACATCGACTTTGAAGTGCGCCCCGCCAGTGATGAGATCCATCTGATAAAGATAGTAGGGCCGCACGCGCATCCGCAGCAGCCGGTGCACGAGCGCCTGCATCACCTCGGCGTCATCGTTCACGCCCTTGAGCAAAACGCTCTGGTTGCCCAGCGGCACGCCGGCAAAACTCAGCCGCTCGCACGCGTCACGCAGCTCGGCGGTCGCCTCCTTCGGATGATTCGTATGAATGCTCATCCATATCGGCCCGTGCTTTTTTAGGATTTCGCAGAGCTCCGGCGTGATGCGCTGCGGCAGAAAAACCGGGATGCGCGAACCGATGCGGATAAACTCCACGTGCTTGATCGCCCTCAGACGGCCGAGCAAATGATCCAGTTTCCTGTCTGATAACAGCAGCGGATCGCCGCCCGACAGCAGCACGTCGCGGATTTCCGGATGCGACTCGATATAGCGCAGACCTTGTTCGTATTCGGGGTGGAAGTTGTAGTCCTGCGCATTGGAAACGAGCCGGCTGCGCGTGCAGTAACGACAGTAGGCCGCGCATCGGTCGGTCACGAGAAACAGCACGCGGTCCGGGTAACGATGCACCAACCCCGGCACCGGCGAATGCTCGTCCTCGCCGAGAGAATCGAGCATTTCCTCCGCGTGTAGCTGCGCCTCGCCCGAACGCGGGATCATCTGTAGGCGGATCGGACAGTTGGGATCGTCACGGTCGATCAGGTTAAAAAAATAAGGGGTAATCGCCATCGCCAGCTTGTGGCTCGCAAAGAGCACGCCGGCGCGCTCGTCGGGCGTGAGCGTCATGTAGCGCTCGAGATCTTCGAGCTTGGTCAGGCGGTTTTTGAGCTGCCAGCCCCAGTCCTGCCAGTCACTTGGGGGAACATGCTGCCAGTGGCCTTGGCCTTCAAACCAGGCGGAGCGGTCTTCGGAGTAAGCCATGTCGTTGGATTGTCACGGAGCTAAAGAAAGCCCGCCGCCCTGTCAAACGGCAGCTCCAGATGGCGGCCGGCCTACCCATGGCGTCAAAATGCCCCGAACTAACCCAACAAAACCCTTGGCAGGCGTAGGGCGACGCCTTTTCGTTAAGCTTTAATGTCCACGTTCAAGCCCGCAGTCCTCGCCCTCGAAGATGGTTCCGTGTTCCATGGCCGCGCCTTTGGCGCCGCCGCCACCATTTCGGGCGAATGTGTCTTTAATACTTCGATGACCGGCTATCAGGAGATCATCACCGATCCCTCCTACTTCGGCCAGATCGTCACCATGACCGCCCCGATGATCGGCAACTACGGCGTCAACGACGAGGACACCGAGGCCACCACCCCGAAAGCCAGCGGCTTGGTCGTCCGCGAACTCTCCCCCATTGTCAGCAACTGGCGCAGCCAGTCCTCCCTCGACGCCTACCTCGCCAAATACGGCATCCCCGGCATCAGCGAAGTGGACACCCGCGCGCTCACCAAAAAACTCCGCGTCAACGGTTCGTTAAAGTGCTGCCTCTCCACGCTCCAGCTCTCCGATGCCGACGCCGTCGCCAAGGCCAAATCCTGGCACGACATGGCCGGCAGCGACTACGTCAAGGACACCACCTGCAAAGCCCCCTACCTTTGGAGCGCCACCGACGCGGCCAACCATAACACCGTTTACGTCCCTGTCGGCACGACCCTCGGCCTGCCCCACACACCGACTAAACGCTTCACCGTCGCCGCCTTCGATTTCGGCGCCAAGCACTCCATCTTCCGCAAGCTCATCAACCACGGCTTCGACGTAAAGGTTTTCCCCGCCACCGCCACCGCCGAAGAAATCAAGGCCCACGCCCCCGACGGCGTTTTCCTCTCCAACGGCCCCGGCGATCCCGCCGCGCTCCCCTACATCCACAAGACTGTCACCGGCCTCGTCCCGCACTTCCCGATCTTCGGCATCTGCCTCGGCCACCAGATGCTCACCCACGCCCTCGGCGGCACCACTTTCAAGCTCAAGTTCGGCCACCGCGGCGGCAACCAGCCCGTGAAAAACCTGGAGACCGGCAAAGTCTCCATCACCGCGCAAAACCACGGCTTCGCGACCGACCCCAAGTCCCTCGAAAAAGGCGGCGCCATCGTCACCGAGCTCAACCTCAACGACAACACCGTCGAAGGCCTGCGCCACAAGGAGCTCCCGATTTTCTCGGTGCAATATCACCCCGAGGCCGCCCCCGGCCCGAACGACGCCGACCCGCTCTTCCTCGACTTCTACAACCTCGTCGCCAAGCGCCAGGCCGGTAAAATCTGACGTTTTTCAACGTCGGTTTCTCAACCGCCAGACGGCTGCGGCCATCGTCGCCCCGTCTCGCCACAACCGCAGCGACCCGCCGGGTCGGCTCACCCAGTTGACGGGTTCTTCGAGCACCCGGACGCCCGCCTCGACCGTCCTTTTCAAAAGCTCCACATCGAAGACGAACCGCCGCTCGTGCAGCCCCGGCCGGATCGTTTGATAAACCGTCGCCGGTATAAATTTACAGCCACACTGAGTGTCACGCACCCCGAGCCCGGCGCACCGGCGCACCCACGCCGAGAACAACCGGCTCAGCCCGCCGCGCAGCCAGCCTCGGTGCACGCTTTTCCCGTCCGACGAACGCCGGCTCGCAATCACGCACACCACCGGATCGTTCGCCGCCAGCACCATCCACATCAGCCTCACCACCTCGTCAGCCGGCACGCTTCCATCCGCATCGCAAAACCCCAGCCAACGCGCCTCGGCCGCCGTATCCCAGCCCGCATAGACCGCGGCGCCCTTGCCGACGTTTGCCGGCAACGCGATCAACGGCTGCATCATCGGCCAGCGCCCGCGCAGTCTTTCGCACAGCGCCGCCATCGCCACACGCTCCGCTTCCGGGGAACCGTCATCAACCACCTGCACTGCGACCGACAACCCCGCCTGAGCCAGCGCCGCCAGCAGCTCGCCGGCGAAAACCGGCAGCCTTTGGACTTCGCGATAGGCGGGAATAACCAGTAAAAATTGGGGCATCGTGAAACTGGCGCGGCGCATCCGCCGTCTAAACCGCCAGCCCATCCAACACCGCCGACGCTCTCCGGCGCAAGCCCTCCCTCCACGCGAAAGATTGCCTGACCGCGCCACCCGGGCCTGAATCACCCCGCACGTCCTTCATGCCCTCTTCCTTTTCCATCAGGCGGTTTCTCGAAAGCCTGGAACCCGGCACCCACTTCGAACAACTCCTCAGTTGCGTGCCCGAGCTCAACTATTTCGCCAAGGATCACGCCGGGCGCTTCGTGCAGATGGACGACGGCTTCATCGCCATGCTCGGCTGCAGGCACCGCGATGAGATCCTGGGGAAAATCGACTTTGATTTTTTCCCTAAAAACATCGCCGAAAAATTCGTGGCGGACGACCACCAAGTCATCGAAACCGGCCGACCCATCCGCAATCTCTCCGAACCAGTCCCCTCCAACGATATGACCTTCAGCTGGTGGCTGGTGAACAAGGTCCCGCTCCGGGACCGCCGCCGCAAGATCGTCGGGCTCGCCGGCGTCATGACCCGCCTGTCGCGGCAGAACGCCCCATCGCACTACGGCAAGACGATGTTCGCCGTGCTCGAACACATCGGCCAGCACTACGGCACCCGCCTGACCGTGCGCGAACTGGCCGCTATCGCCGGCCTTTCACCGCGCTCCTTCGGGCGAAACTTCACCGGCACTTTCAACACCTCGCCGATCCACTACGTGAACCGCGTCCGCCTACAAGCCGCCCGCCACCGGCTCGTGCGCACCAACCAGTCGCTCGCCTCCATCGCCACCGAATGCGGTTTTTACGACCAGAGCCACATGACCGCCATGTTCACCCGACATTTCGGGCTAAGCCCGCGCCGCTGCCGGGAGCTGCAAGCATAACTTTGCCCGGGAGGCGGTTTGCCACCTATCAATCTTGTCGCAATCATCATAAATTTAAGCGTATATTTCACAGAAGATTTTTGAGAAATTCCGTATATTATGACTGTCTCTGTAGTAACCCCATTTACCCCATGAAAAGACGTTCCTTCATCAAATTGATGGCCGCATCATCGGCCACGATTGCCTTCCCCTCCCTCGTTCGCGCGCAAACCCTCGGTCTGGGCGGCGGCACCGCGCCAAGCAACCGCATCACTTTTGGCTGCATCGGACTCGGCGGCCAGGGCATGGGCGACATGGGCAACATCCTAGGCAACCCCCTCGCCCAGATCGTCGCCGTGTGCGACGTGGATCAGGAACACCGTCAAGCCGCCCAAAAACGTGTCGCGGAAAAATACGCGAAAGACACCGCCAGCAGCGCCTATAAGGGCTGCGAAGAATACGTGGACATGCAGCAGATCATCGCCCGGCCGGACATCGACGCGGTGCTGATCGCCACGCCCGATCACTGGCATTCCCTCGCCACCGTGTGGGCCGCCAACGCAGGCAAACACATCTACTGCGAAAAACCCGCCGCCAGCAGCATCCCCGAAAGCCGCGCCATGGCCGACGCCGTCCGCCGCGCCGGAGTCGTCTGCCAGATCGGCAGCCAGCAACGCTCCACCGGCGAATTCCAACGCACCATCGACCTAGCGCGAAACGGCTACCTCGGCAAAATCACGCGCGTGCAAGTCGGCCTGCCCTCCGGCATGAGCGCGAGGGGCAACCACACCGCGCCGCTCGCCCCTGAAACCCCGCCCGCCGGCTTCGATTACGATCGCTGGCTGGGGCCGGTCGCCTACGTCCCCTATTACGCCGCCCGCTGCCACTGGAACTGGCGCTGGTCCTTCAACTTTGCCGGCGGCCAGCTCACCGATTGGATCGGCCACCATTTCGACATCGCCGCCGTGGCGATGGGCGTCAGCACCACCGGCCCCGTAGCCATCCGCAACGCCACCGCCGAGTTCCCCGTGGGCGATCCTTTGTTCAACACCGCCACCGCCTATGCCTTCGAGGCCCACTACGCCAACGGCGTGGCCATCGAGGTATCGACGAAAAACAAGGGCGGCCTCCGCATTGAAGGCTCCGACGGCTGGGTTTTCGCCACCCGCGGCACCATCGAGCACAGCTCCGACGCCCTGCGCGGCGTAGTTATCCCCTCCCAAAGTCTCACGCTCGGACGCGGCGCCAAAGGCCACATGGATAACTTCATCGACGCCATCCGCACCAATTCCCAGCCACGCTGCCCCATCCATGAGGCCCACAACGTCGCCAGCGTTGCCCACCTCGCCAACGCCGCCTTCCGCAGCGGGCGCAGCGAACTGCGTTGGGATCCGTCCACCGAGACCGCCATCGACGCGCCCGACGCCGCCCGCTTCCTGCTCCGCACCTACCGCGCCCCGTGGGATCTTCACGCCTGACAAACCCCGCGCCGCGACCACCTCCCTACCCCATCGCCACCATGTCTGCCGTCCGCCTCCGCCCTTCTTCGTTTGCCCTGCTTCTCGCCCTGACCGTCGGCGCAACCGCCACGACCGCCCTCGCCGAACCCGGTCACGTTTTCCCCGCGCTCACGCCCGCCGAAAAAGCCGCCATCGCCGACGCCTTGCCCGCCAAGGCCCGCGTCGCTCCCGCCAAGCCCCGCAAGCTCCTCGTGTTTTATCGCACCGAGGGCTTTGTCCACGGCTGCATCCCCTACGGCAACGAAGCCCTGCGTCGTCTCGGCGAAGCCAGCGGTGCCTACACCGCGGTCCTGAGCGAAGACATGGCGATGTTCGACCCCGCGACGCTCGCGACCTTCGACGCCGTCGTGTTTCAAAACACCACCAAGCTCGCCTTCGCCAACCCCGCCCAACGCAAAGCCCTCCTCGACTTCGTCGCCTCCGGAAAAGGCGTCGTCGGCCTTCACGCCGCCACCGACAACTTCCCCACGTGGCCCGAAGGCCAGGCCCTCATCGGCGGGCTCTTCCACGGCCACCCGTGGACATCCGGTAACCTCGTCGCCGTCAAACTCGACGACCCCGACCACGTCCTCAACACCGCCTTTCATCACCAAGGCTTCTGGATCAAAGAGGAAATCTACCAGATCATGGGACCCTACGCCCGCGACCATCAGCGCGTGTTGCTCAGCCTCGACATGAGCCGCCCCGAAAACGCCCGCCCCGCCGACAAAATCGCCCGCACCGACAACGATTTCCCCATCAGTTGGATCAAAAACGAAGGCGCCGGCCGCGTCTTCTATTCCTCCCTCGGCCACAACAAGGACATCTTCAACGTCCCCTCCATCCTTCAGCATTTCCTCGACGGCATCCAATTCGCCCTCGGCGATCTCCCCGCCGACGCCGTCCCCTCCGCTCGCCTGCCTGCGGCCCCCGCGCCTGCCCTCGCCCCCGACGACAAAACCACCCTCCAGGAACTCGCCGCCCATTCCGTCAAAACCACCGCCGTCCCCGCCCCTCTTGTCCCCGCCGCCAAGCTCGCCGCCCCCTCAACCGCCGCGCCCGTGACCGATTCCCTCGCGCAACTCGCCCGCTACGATTACGGCCAGGACACCTCTGTGATTTCCAGCCTCGAAGCCACCCTGCGCGGCCAGTCCTCCGCCGAGCGCGCCGCCGGCGAACCCAAGCTCCTCGCCCTGATCACCGCCGACGGCACCCCCGCCGCCGCGAAACAGGCCCTCATCCGCTGCCTCCTGTTGACCGCCACCCCCGCCGCCGTCCCCGCCCTTGAAAAAAGCGGCATGACCGAGGTTCTCGCCGCCGACGCCGCCCGCACCCTAGCTGGCATCGCGGATCCCTCCGCCGACGTCGCCCTGCTGCGACTTGCCGCCAACGCTCCCGCCGCCAGCCGCGCCACTTTCATCAACGCCCTCGGCCAGCGCCGCTCGGCCTCCGCCACCGACGCCCTCGCCCGCATCGCCAAAACCGCTCCGTCTCCCGCCGAAGCCGATGCCGCCGTCGAAGCCCTCGCCCGCATCGGCACGCCCGCATCGCTCGCCGCCCTGGCCGCACTGCCGCTCGAAGGCCCCCAGGCCGAAGCCCGCACCCGCGCGCTCCTCGCCGCCGCCGACACCGTGATCCGCCGCGCACCCGCCGCCAGCCGCCCAGCCGTCGCCAAGATGGCCCGCTCGGTTCTGTCCACGACAAAACTCATCCCCTACCGCATCGAAGCCGCGCAAATCCTCCTCGCTGCCGACGGTGAAAACGCCGTCGCCGAACTTCTCCCGCTCACCCGCGACCCCGCCCTTCGCATCCGTCAATCCATCGCCCGCAGCCTCGCGCTTTCCGGTCTGCCTTCCGCGCTCACCGGACTCGACGCCGCCTTCGCCTCCCTGCCGGCCGATACGCAGGCCGCCGTCGTTTCCGCCGCCTACGACTCCGGAACCCCCGCGCTGATGCCTCTTGTCAAAACCGCGCTCTCCGCCGGCGATGTCTCCATCCGCCCTCTCGCCGCCCGCGCCGACGGCCGCTGCGGCGACGAGACCACCGTGGACCTGCTCATCCCCCTGCTCACCGCCACCCCCGACCTCGCCGCCGCCGCCAAGGAAGGTCTCGGCCTGCTCCCCGCTGGTAAAGCGGACATCCTTCTCCTCGACAAACTCGCCCGCGCCGACGCTCCCGCCGCCAAGGTTACCATCCTCGCCATCCTCGCCGGCCGCCAGCAGCGCGCCGCCTTCCCCGCCGCCCTCACCTTGTGCTCGCAAGCCGACGCCACCGTGCGCGCCTCCGCCTTTGAAGCCGTCGCCAAGCTCGCCCGCGCCGAAGACTTCCCCCTCATCCTCGCGCTCACCCCCAACCTCAAAAAAGCCGCCGACCGGCGCGAATGGCGCAAAGCCCTTTTCTCGGCCGCCTCCGCCCAGCCAAAAAACAGCCAAGCTATCGCCCTCATCCAGACCGCCCTCGCCCAGCCCGACGCCCCTGAAAGCCCCGTGCTCATCGGCGCCCTCACCGTCCTCCCCGGCGAAGAATCCACGAAAGTTCTCCGCGCCCTGCTCGCCTCCCCCGACGCCGCCGTGCGCAAGGACATCATCCGCGCACTCGCCGCCGCCCGCAGCGAAGGTGCCTACGCCCTCCTCAAGGAAACCGCTCAGAACAGCAAAGAGTCCTCAGAACAGACCCTCGCCCTCCGCGGCTACCTCGAAACTCTCGCCGCCCTCGACAACCTAAAACCCGCCCAACGCGTCGAAGGCTACCGCGCCGCCTGGCCGCTGGCCTCGCGCCCGGAAGAGAAAGCCGCGATCCTCGCCGCTGTGAAAGAAATCAAAGGTAAAGACGCCGAAAAATTCCTCAAAGAATTCGCGCCCGCCGAACCTAAACCCACCGCCAAAGCCTGATCCTCGTTTTCCCCAATCCATGACTTCCCCCCAAGCCTCCTTCCTCGGTCTCACCGGTCAAAACTTCGCCTTCCTCACCCTGCGCCTCTGGCTAGGCGGCCGCGCCCTCCTCACCGGCCTCGAAAAATACTCCGCCAAGATCACCACCCAGGAGCCCCTGCTCGACGCCGCCGGCGCGCCCGACGCCAGCGGCGCGATGGTCGAAATCGAAAAGAAAGTTTACGGCCTCTCCCACTACCACGCCGTCCCCGATTCCTTGCAAACCAAGCTCGGCGCCGAGCCTCTGCTCCCCGATTTCCTGACCAAGCCCTTTTACGCCGCCCTCGGCCCCGTGCTCATCCTCACCGGCCTCCTCCTGCTCATCGGCGTCGCCACCCGCCTCAGCCTCTTCGCGATGGGCCTGCTCTACACCGCCCTCACCCTCGGCCTCCTCCTGATCGGCCAGGACCAAGGCGTCTCCTGGCTCGCGATTCACATCGGTCTCGTCGCCTACGCGCTCTCCCTGGCCGACCACAACCGCTTCGCCGTCACGCGCGCATGAACCCGTCGTCCGCCCCCACCACCTCCGCCGCCGGGCCGGTCCTCACCCGTCGCGGCTTTCTCACTACATCCGCCGGCGCCGCCCTCGCGCTCGCGACTGCGCCGCATCTCTTCGCCATCGGCGCTGCCTCCGGCGCCAAGCCGCTGCGCATCGCCATCATCGGCTTCGGCGCGGAGGGCCGCGTGCTCGTTGATGCCATCCTGAAAATCCCCGGCGTCCAGATCGTCGCCATCTGCGACCTGTGGGACTACGCCCGCACCTACGGCCAGCGCCTCCTCAAATCCGGCGGCATCGACGTCAACGCCTACACCGATCTTGACGAGCTCCTCGCCAAAGAAAAAACCCTCGACGCCGCCATCGTCGCCACGCCCGACGTCTTTCACGCCCCTCACACCAACGCCTGCCTCAAGGCCGGCCTCCACGTTTACTGCGAGAAAATGATGTCCAACACCGTCGAGGGCGCCCGCTCGATGGTCGAGACCATGAAGGAAACCGGCAAGCTCCTCCAGATCGGCCACCAGCGCCGCAGCAACCCGCGCTACCTTTTCACCCGCAACCGCGTCATCGGCGAAGCCCGCATCCCCGGCCGCATCACCGCCGCCCAGGCCCAGTGGAACCGCGCCGTCTCCGAGGACCTCGGCTGGCCCAAGAAAGCCGCCATCCCCGCCGCCGTGCTCGCCCACTACGGCTACCCGGACATGCACACCTTCCGAAACTGGCGCTGGTTCAAAAAATTCGGCGGCGGCCCGCTCTCCGACCTCGGCGCGCACCAGATCGACATGTTGAACTGGTTCCTCGACGTCTCGCCCACCTCCGTCATCGCGAGCGGCGGCAACGACTATTACAAGAACCACGAGTGGTTCGACAACGCCATGGTCATCTACGAATACCCGCTGGCCACCGGCACCGTCCGCGCCTTTTACCAGGTGCAGACGACCACGAGTTCCGGCGGCGGCTACTTCGAGCAGTTCATGGGCGACGAAGGCACCGTGAAGACCTCGGAAAATCCCGCCCTCTGCGCCATCTACCGCGAGGCCCGCGCTCCATCGTGGGAAGACTGGGTGCGCAAAAACTACCTCCGCGCCAACGCCGCACCCGCCCCCGATCCCGACGCCAAGGTGGATGCCCGCGAGACCGCCGCCCTCGCCACCTACAAAATCCCCGTCGTCCTCAACAAGGCCATCCACCAGTATCACCTCGAAAACTTCTTCCAAAGCATCCTCGGCAAGGCGAAGCTCAATTGTCCCGCCGACGAAGCCTTCAAGAGCGAATACGTCATCTTCAAAGCCATCGAAGCCGTGGAAACACGCCAGCTCGTCACCATTCAAGTTCCCTCCGTCTGATCCCATGAAACGCTCCGCCCTCGCCCTCCTCGCCACCACCTTGGTTTCCGTTGCCTTCGCCGTCACCAGCCTGCACGCCGAGGACAAGATCCCGCTCAAGACCGAACTCCCCAAGCCGCTCTTCGTCGGCACGCCCGTCCCCGTCAAGGTGGACAACCTCGAACCGGCCCGCAGCGGCAAGCGCCCCGATTTCCTCATCTCCGCCTCCAGCACGAACCTCGCGCTAAAAAAACCCGTCACCAGCAGCGACCCGCAGCCGTTGCTCGGCGATCTCGACCTCATAACCGACGGCGACAAGGACGGCAGCGAGGGCAGCTACGTCGAACTCGCGAAAAGCACCCAGTGGGTGCAGATCGATCTAGGCGCCCCCGCCACCCTCGACGCGGTGCTCGTGTGGCATTTCCACGCCCAAGCCCGCGTTTACCTCGGCGTCATCGTGCAGGTTTCCGACGATCCCGACTTCATCACCGGCGTGAAGACCCTCTACAACAGCGACGCCAAGAACCTCGTCGGCCAGGGCGCGGGCAAAGACCCCGCCTACATCGAGACCTACGAGGGCCGCCTGATAGACGCCAAGGAGACGAAAGGCCGCTACGTCCGCCTCTACAGCCAGGGCAACACCACCAACAGCCTGAATCACTACATCGAGGTTGAAGTGTGGGGCACCAAGGCAAAGTAACCGGACCCGCCCGCCGTCTCCCCCTCGGCCTGCTGCTGCCTTTGCTGGCCTTCGTGGCCGCCCTGCTCGTCCGCCTGCCCGGGCTGGAGTCGCGCCCGTTTCACACTGACGAAGCCGTGAACGCCTACATCCTTGAGGAAACGCTTTCGGGCGAAGGCTACCGCTACCGCGCCAACGACCATCACGGCCCCGCATTGTTTTATCTGGCCACCGCCGCGCTGAAACCCGCCGGCATAACCCGCGTCGCGCAGATGGAGGCTTGGATGCTGCGCCTCGTGACCGCCTGCACCGGCGCCGCCCTCGTCGCCGCCGTCTTCTGGCTGCGGCCCGCCCTCGATTCCGCCGCCGCGATCGGAGCAACCGTCTTCATCGGGCTCGGCTCTCCGTTTGTTTATTACAGCGGCATCTTCATCCACGAGACACTCCTGCTGCTTTTGCTGACCGGATTCGTCGGCGTGTTCTGGCGCTGGCGAGAATCCGGTGCGATTCCTCTGGCGCTAACCGGAGGCCTGCTCGCCGGCCTCACGCTTTCTACCAAAGAAACCGCCGCGCCCCTCCTGCTCGTCGTGATTCCCGTTTTTCTCATCGGCAGTCCGCTTTCTTGGCGCCGCCAAC
This sequence comes from Verrucomicrobiota bacterium, assembly GCA_025352985.1. Taxonomy (GTDB): domain Bacteria; phylum Verrucomicrobiota; class Verrucomicrobiia; order Opitutales; family Opitutaceae; genus Rariglobus. The sequence goes on along the minus strand of JANXRL010000043.1, from coordinate 17,135 downwards.
TCGGCGGACTGCTTGCGGCTGCGGCGGTCTGCGCCGCCACCGTATTTTTATTTTTCAGCAATTTCGGCAGCCACCCTGCGCACGCCCTCGATCTCCTCGCCGCCGTGCACCAGCAAGTCGGGCGCGGCCTCGGCCACGAACACGCCCACCCGTGGTGGACTTACCTGCGCTGGGCCTTCGCGCCCACCTCCATCGGCCTGCCCTGGAGCGGCTGGCTCATCGCAGGTTTTGCCGCTGTCGGCATTTGGAGCGGACGCTCCCATCCCTTCGCCCGCCGGCTCGGACTTTGGGCGCTGCTGATTTTCTTCCTGCAATCCGCCCTGCCCTATAAGACGCCGTGGCTAATGCTGGCGTTCTTGCTCCCGCTGGCGCTGCTCGCCGGTTTCGGCGCGGCCGCCGCATGGCGCGCCTTGCCCTCGCGGAGCGTAGCCCTCGCCGCGGCGGCGGTGGTCGCCGCACTGCTCGGCACCGAAACCTACGCGCGTTGCCAGCGCCACGCGGTCGATCCCGCCAATCCCCTCGCTTATTCACCGAGCAGCCCTGATCTGACGCGCTTGCAACGCGACCTCGACACGCTTGCCGCCGGATCCCCCGAGGGCCGCGATCTGCTCGTTCAGGTCATCTCCAAGGATTACTGGCCGTTGCCCTGGACGCTGCGCCGTTTTCCACGCACCGGCTACTGGCCGGAGCCGCAGGTAGGCGTGCAGCCCGGAGCGGTGCTTGTCGGCCCGGAGGCGATCAATCATTTTCCTTTTTTGCCGACGAAGCCGTATGAACTTCGGCCGGGCGTCTGGATTTTCCTCGGACGCCTACCCTGACCATGTCCACCGCCGTCCCAGTCCACGCCCACCGTCACGAGGCCATGATTCTTTCGCCCGATGAACTCTCAGAGTTGTTCTCCGCCTCGCCCGGCCTCAGCGTGCTCATCGCTCCGCCTTCCCCCGGCGCAGAACTCATTGTTTTTAACGACATCTCTTTTTCCACCCACCCTAAACTATGAAACCCGACCGCCTGTTCACCGCCAGTTGCTTCGCCTTGATTGTCACCGCCATGAGCTTCGCCCTCCGTGGCGGTGCCACCGGTGACTGGATGACCCAGTTCAACCTCACCAACGAGCAAGTCGGCTGGGTCAATGGCACCGCCTTCTGGGGCTTCACCCTCGCCATGGTGTTCGGCGGTCCCCTAGTGGACTCGCTTGGTTTCAAACGCATCCTCGGCATCGCTTTCTTCGGCCACATCGCCGGCGTCCTCCTCACCATCTTCGCCTGGGATTTCTGGAGTCTCTTCACCGGCACTCTCCTCTTCGGCATCGCCAACGGCTCCGTCGAGGCCGCGTGCAATCCCCTCGTCGCCACCCTTTACCCCAAGGATCAGACCACGAAACTCAACCACTTCCACGTCTGGTTCCCCGGCGGCATCGTCATCGGTGGTCTGCTCGCCTTCTTCTTCGGCAAGCTCGGCCTGGGCTGGCAGGCCCAGTTCGCCACCATGCTTCTTCCCGCCATTGCCTACGGCTTCCTCTTCTTTGGCCAATCCCTTCCCCAGACGGAGCGCGTCCAACGCGGCGAATCCACCAGCTCCATGTTCGCCGCCTGCATCGCCCCTGCCTTTCTCCTCATGGTCGGCTGCATGCTCCTCACCGCCGCCACCGAGCTTGGCTCCGGCCAATGGATCCCCAACATTCTTTCCCACGCGGGCGTCGCCGGCATCCTCGTGCTGGTCTGGATCAACGGCATCATGGCCGTCGGCCGTATGTTCGCCGGTCCCTTCGTCCACAAGCTCTCCCCGGCCGGGATGTTGGTTATGAGCGCCGTTCTCTCCACTCTCGGCCTCTACGCCATGAGCCACGCCAGCGGCAACATGCTCTTCGCCGCCGCCGCCATCTTCGCCTTCGGCGTCTGCTTCTTCTGGCCTACCATGGTCGGCTACGTCGCGGAAAACTTCCCCAAGACCGGCGCCCTCGGCATGGCCATCATCGGTGGTGCGGGCATGCTCTCCGTCAGCTTCGTGCTCCCCATCATCGGCAAATGGTATGACCAAGGCATCGCCGCCCGCACCCCCGAAGGTGCCGCGCCCGCCGCCGATGCCCTCGCCGCCATCCAGGCCGCCGCCGGCCTCGAAGCCCTTGGCCGGGTGGCCGTGCTGCCGCTGGTCCTCTCCGTCATTTTCGGCCTCTTGTTCTTCCTACGCCCGCGCCGCGCCGCCACTCGCGCTTAAATCGCGCTGTGAAATCAACTCACCCGCTGTCTCGGGCATCGGCGGCTGCAAACCCGCAAGCCCGCCTGCGCCCGTCGCCGCCAAACCAAACGCCGTAGCCCTCCGTGTCCGCCGGTCGCCCCAATCCAGCCATCAGCCGCCATCGTCACGACGCGATGGCGACTTGGTTCGAGCTGCATCTGGCGACCGACGACGCAGCCTACGCGGGGCAAGCGGCGGTCGAAGCCTTCGCGCTGGTTGATCGCGTGGAGGCTTTGCTCAGCCGCTACCGTGAGGAAAGTGAGATCTCGCAAATCGGCCGGCTCGCGCCGGGCGAGCACCTGCGCTTGAGCGCGGAGACCTTCGCCTGCCTCCGCCTGGCCCTCGATCTGCACGCGGAAACCGGCGGCGCGTTCGATCCGGCGCTCGGGCAGTCGGGACGGCTCGTGTTGTTTCCAGAGGAACGCATCGTGCAATGCGAAGGCGGTCCCGTCCAACTCGACCTCGGGGCGATTGGTAAAGGCTTCGCCCTCGATCTCGTCGCCGCGCTCCTGCGCGAATGGGAACTGCCCCGCGCGCTGCTCGTCGCGGGCGGCAGCAGCCTGCTCACACTCGACGGCCCCGCAGACGGCGCGGACTGGGAGCTCACGCTCACCAAGCGCCAGAGCATCTGGATCGCCAACGCAGCCATCGGTGCCTCCGGCGCATCCGTCAAAGGTGCGCACATCCTCGACCCGCGCAGCGGCAAACCTTCCCATCGTTACACGCGCACCTGGGCCTGCGCCGGATCAGCGGCCGCCGCCGACGCGCTCTCGACCGCGTGGATGCTGCTCGAACGCGACGAAATTACCGCCGTGTGCGAACGCCGACCGGACACCGGTGGCGCCTTGCTCGCCAGCGAGGAACGCCCTGAAGCGATCGAGTGCTTCTCCGCGTTTCCCTCGCCAGTCTATCATTCCGCTAAATAACTCCGCCGCGTCACGGAGCAGCTGCGGCCGGAGCAGCGATTGTCGGGACTGGCACCATCGGCGCAGGCGGCGGCGCGACAGGCCAGCGCAAAGAATCCTTGCCCCGCCCATCCGCCCAAAGCTTTTTCGGCGTCCGCGTGTAATCAGGCGGGATCACTTTTCCCTGCAAAAGATCGACCAGCGGCGCGGCCATGGCGCGGTTGAAATACTCGACGCTCAAACCCACGTTCTTTTCGAGATCGGCGGTGTTGTATTCGTATTCCACCAGCACGACTCCGCTGAAATGCTGCCGCCGCAACTCCGCCAGCTGCCCCGCCGCGTTCGAAGCACCCGTGCCCCACGGCACATCGTGGGCACCCTTCACGTTCACCTCGTTCAGGTCCTTGAAATGCACCGACACAATATGTCCCTCGGCACGGTGAAGGTTTGCAACCGGGTCGTAACCGGAGCGCGCCCAATGTCCCGTGTCGGCACAGAGCCCCACGTTCAGACCAAATGGCTTGATCGCCGCCAACGCGGTGTCGAGGTTAGCGTAGATAGAGGGCGTCGGATGGTTATGCAGCGAGATCGCGATGCCGAACTCCCGCGAGAGCGGATCGATCACGGCCAGCGTCTCCTGCTTCGGCTCGGTCGCGATGCTGTCCATACCCATGGCCTGCGCGAAAACGAAAAGCTGCCGCCACTCGGCCGCATCGCGCGCGCCAACCACGCCATAACTGACGAGCTTCACGTCCTCGCTCTTGAGCAGCGCCAGCACCTTGGCCTGCGTCGCAGCATCCATCGTGTGGTGAAAATTCCCCGCAAGATCACCGCCCAGTTTTTGCCCGGGATAGGCCTGCAAATAATGAATACCCAGCCGGTTTGCGGTCTTCAAAGTCTCGGTAAAAGTCAGGCTGCGGAAGGTCCAAGCCTGCAACCCGAGTCGCGGCATGACTTCGGCTGACGACGGCGGCACGCTCCGGCAGCCAGCAACGGCAAGCAGGGCGGCGACGATAAAACTGATTGTTGAAAACGACTTCATGAGGGATAACGGGATCAGAACAGCCGATAATTTTTGTGGATGAAACGATTCGCCTCGGGCATGCCGACGCACTCGCCTTTCACCGGATCCCACTGGATGGGCTTGCCCATGCGGATGGCCAGATTTCCCAGCGACACCATCTCCGTCAGGTCGGCGGAGTGATCGACGATGTTGGAGCCGGGAACAGGACCGCCCTTGCAGCCGTTGATCCACTCCATATGCGGATCAGCCTTGGGCACGCGCGGGATGGTCTTGGGCGGACGATTCGTAAACGCCCGCAGCTTTGCCTCGGGGATGAGCCGGGGTGACGCTCCATAATCATCCTCATTCAGGATCGTTCCCTTGTCGCCGAGATAGATGACGCCGCCCTTGCCGAGCGGCTCGTCCTTGCCCATCTCCTGCGGCAACGGAGGCCTCTTGCCCCCGTCAAACCACTTGATCTTCACCGGCGGCAGAGCGCCGCGTGCGGGAAATTCCCATGTCACGATCGACCACTTGGGGCAGCTCGTCTCGGTGTTGCCCTCGGACTCCGCCGACACCTTGACCGGGCCCCGGAGATTCAGCGCCCAAAAAGGGGCGTCCAACAAGTGGCAGCCCATGTCGCCGAGCGCGCCGCAGCCATAATCCCAAAATCCGCGCCACTTGAACGGTGCCAGTTTCGGACTGTAGTCATGCACCGGCCCGCACCCCAGCCAGAGATCCCAATCCATCGTGGGCGGCACGATCGCCGTCTCCGGCAGCACGACGCCCTGCGGCCAGATCGGCCGGTCAGTCCATGCATGGACTTCTCGCACGGCCCCGATCACGTCCGCCTCGACCCATTCTTTCAGCATGCGCGTGCCTACATTCGCATGGCCTTGATTGCCCATTTGAGTGACCACCCTCGCCTTGACCGCAGCCGCCTTCAACGCGCGCGCCTCACCGATCGTATGGGTGAGCGGCTTTTGAATGTAAACGTGCTTGCCCATCTCGATCGCCATCAGGGCGGCGGGAAAATGCGTATGGTCCGGCGTCGAAATCGTGACCGCATCGATCTTGTCACCCATTTCCGCCAGCATCTGACGGTAGTCCCGATAGCGGGCGGCATCGGGGAACTGGTTGAAAATCTTCGCGCCGCGCGCGAAGTCCACGTCGCACAAGGCGACGATGTCCTCGCTGGACGAGTTCATCACGTCGCTCTGCCCCTTCCCGCCAAGCCCGATGCAGGCGAGCCGGAGTTTCCTATCCTTCGCGACCAGATTCTTGAAGCAGTCCTGCGGGGCGATCTGCGCCCAGACGGGCGCGCAGGCCACCGCAAAAGCGGCCAGCGACGCATCCCGGATAAAATGACGGCGAGAGACGGAATAGTTTGAGGTGGGCATCGGTGGAAATGGTGTTGTTGAACGAGCCGGATTACTTCTCCCAACCCTGAATCTTGACCAGATTGTCAAATGCCTCTTGCGCGCCAAAATCGGCCGGGATGATTTTAAACTTCACGAGAAAACGGAACGCCCTAAACACCGACTTCACTTCAGCTTCCTTCGCCTTGAGTTCAGCCGGAGCGAGGGGCGTGAGTCCCGCGACAAACTGGGTTTGCCAGACTTTCACCTGCTCAAGAGTCACGGCGTCCTGCTCGTAAACCAGCGACTCGGCAAGGCGGAGCATCGCGGCGGTGGTCTTGGCATCCATCTTGGCCGCGTCGGCGCGGATCGAGGCGGCGATTTCCCTGCGCTTCGCCATCGTTGCTTCTTCCGAAAGCAAACCGTCGGTGCCGCCCTCGGCCGCGCGTGGCGGCAACTCGCGATACCAGATATTCCGGTAGCGGACCGGATTGCCATGATCCTGAAGCTTGAGCGGCGCCTTGTCCGGGAAAGGTCCGGGCACGGAGCGCTTCATATGGCCGTTCTGGCCTTCAAGCGCAGTGTGGTCCTGCACCAGCACGCCATTGCAAAAAACGGTGACGTAACCGGGATCAACCGCCTGGCCCTCGCGGTAGAGCGGACGGCGGAAAACGATGTCAACCACCTGAAACTCGCCGGGCGGCCGCAGCGCGTTGACCATCGGTGGATTGACGCTATAGACCGAGCAGGCGAACCCGTCTGCGTAGGTCGGGTTGTTGTAGTTGTCCAAAACCTGAACCTCCAAAATTCCCATCAGGAAAATGCCGCTGTTGCCCCGCCCCTGACTGTCGCCTTGTGGCTTCACCGGAGCCGCCCACTCGATGTGCAACTGACAGTCGCCGATCGCCTGTCTGGTGCGCACATAACCCGATTTAGGCACACACTCCATCGCGCCATCCCTGATAACCCATTTGGTGGGTTCACCCTCTTTTTTGTCCGAAAGCCAGTTGGCCAGTGAGTCCTGCGTGCCGTCGAAAAGCACGACGGCGTCGGACGGAGGCTTTCCCGGCTGCTCCGCCGAGCTGAACGTGCCGGGCGTGACGACGGCCGGCTGCGGCCGGTTCTGGTCGTGCACCGCCCAAGGGTGATGCCGGTCGGGCGCATCCCCGTAAAACGGGGACCCCGTGGACGCGAAACCGAGGACGCTACACGCCAGCGAAGCGACCGCACAAAACCTAAGCCAATAAGAAAGAGAAATCATAGGGTAAAAAAGGGGGGTAGGTATTAAAACGAAACGCCAGCACTAGCCTATGCAATGTCCAAACTTCACCGCATCTTCGATCGTGTCCACGCCAATGGTGGGATCGTTGGTCACCCCGCACACGATTTCATAGCCGTTCTCGATCACGCGCAGTTGCTCCAACTTCTCGATCTGCTCATGGCGCCCCGGCGGCAACTTCGCGAACCGCTCGATCAAGTCCGCCTTGTAGGCGTAGAGCCCGAGATGCTTGAAACACGGATTCGCCTTCACCCAGGCATCGTCAACCTGTCCCGCCCGGTCGCGGGCATACGGAATCGGTGCCCGGGAAAAATAAAGCGCCCGGCCCCCACCCGACGCGAAGACCACCTTCACCTGATTGGGATTGGTGAAATCCGCCGCCGTCGTGAACGGCGTGGCCAGAGTCGCCATCGCCGCCGGTCCCGCGATCAGCTCCGACAACGCGAGAATCTGCGCACGCGTCACCAACGGTTCGTCAGCCTGCACGTTGACGACATGGTCGGCTTTCACTACGCGATTGGCCTCGGCGATGCGGTCTGTCCCGCTCTGGTGCTGCACATCCGTCAGGATCGCCTCGAACCCGGCAGCGCGCAGGGGCGCGGCCAACAGCTCGTCATCCACCGCAAAATAAAGCGGAAACTCGGGTGCCTCGCGGCGGATGCGTTCGGCAACCCACAGTAACAGCGGCTTGCCCTTTATCAGGTGCAGCAACTTGCGTGGAAACCGGGTCGATTCGAGCCGGCAGGGAACGATGATCGCGATCTTGGGCATGATAGCTGCAAATTGAACTCCGGGTTTTTGAGTTGCAAGCAACCCTCTCATCCCGGACTTTAAGAACCAAATCGAATGGACAAGAACGACACTCCCGCGACCGGCCAGCAGCACGTAAAAGAGCTGGTGGTTCAGAACAAAATGGGCATCCACGCCCGCCCGGCTGCCATGATCGTGCGTATCACCAACAAGTTTAAAGCCGATGTTTTCGTGGAAAAAGACGAAGAGCAGGTCAACGGCAAGTCCATCATGGGCTTGATGATGCTCGCGGCCGGCAAAGGCTCCAAGGTCAAGTTTCTCGCAACCGGCGAAGACGCCCCCCAAATGCTCGGAGAACTGGAACAGCTTTTCACCCGCAAGTTCGACGAGGCCTGAGCCCCAGACGGTCAGATTCCGAAAAAGCCCCGCGCCGTCTTCGTAGTCGTCTCGGCCAGTTCGGCCAGACTCACTCCTAGCAACTCCGCCGCATACTCGGCCGTATGGCGCGTGAACGCCGGTTCGTTCGGCTTCCCCCGATGCGGAACCGGCGTCAGGTAAGGCGCATCCGTTTCCAACATTAGCCGCGCAAGTCCCTGCATCTTGGCTGCTTCCCGGACATTCTCCGCGTTTTTGTAGGTCACGACGCCGGTGACCGATCCGTAGGCACCGCGTTTGAGCAGCTCGCTCATCTCCGCCGGACCTTCGCTAAAACAGTGGAAAACGACCTTCGTCCAATCGAGCCCGCTCGCGTCGATCATCGCGACCGACTCCGCAAAAGCCCCGCGAGAATGCACGACCAACGGACACTCCAGCCGCTTCGCGATGCTCAACTGCACCTCGAACGCCGCCTTCTGCCACGCTAAAACCTGCTCCGCCTTCGCCGCGTCGTCCTTCGGCAGATGAAACCGGTCCAAGCCGCACTCACCAATAGCGACGGGCTTTTTCGCGCCGCTCCAGAACGCCTCGATCTGCGCCACCTCGTCAGCCCAGTTCTCGCGCACGCAACACGGATGCAATCCAACCGAGTAATGGACGACGCCCGGATGCGCTACTGCCAGATCCCGGATCAGCATCCAGTCATCGCTCTCCGTGCCGATGGAAACCATCTCGGCGACGCCCGCCTCTCGCGCCCGCGCCAGCACCGCGTCAAGCGATCCGGCGCGCGCAAAACCATCCAGGTGGGTGTGGGTGTCGATGAGCTTCATGGACTGCGGTTCATTTTAAGTAGAGCGGCGCATACCGTTCCTGCAAATACCGCAGCAAGTATTTCGGCGTGAGCTCCTCGCCCGTCACGTTCAGCACCAAGGCGAGCGTGTCGTAACGCCGGCCTTGTTCATGGATGTTTGTCCGCAACCAGCCGAGCAGTCGCGAGAAATCACCCTTCGCAAAATCATCCTCCAGTCCCGGCAGTGTTTTCAGCACCGTGAACCAAAGCTGCGCCGCGATCATGTTGCCCAAACAATAGCTCGGGAAATACCCGAACGCCCCGCCCGACCAATGCACGTCCTGCAACACGCCCTGCCTATCGCTCGTCGGCGTGAGCCCGAGCAGTTCTTGCGACAACGCATTCCACGCCACCGGCAGGTCGGCCACCGCGAGATCGTCGGCAAACAACCGCTGCTCCAGCTCGAAGCGCAGCAGAATGTGCAGGTTGTAGTGAACCTCGTCGGAATCCACGCGGATGAGCGTCGGCGCGACTTCGTTGACCGCCAGATACAGCTCCTCCGGCGACACCGCCGCCAGTTGCGCGGGAAATTTTTCTCGGAAACGCGGCTCGAAAAACGCCCAGAACTCCCGGCTGCGCGACACCTGGTTTTCCCACAGGCGGCTTTGCGATTCGTGGATGCCCATGCCTGCGTTCTGCCCGAGCGGCGTCCCTTGCAAAGCCAGCGGTAGTCCCTGCTCGTAAAGTCCGTGCCCCGTCTCGTGAATCGACGAGAACAGCGAATCGAGCGGGTTGTCCGCATCGAAACGCGTGGTCATTCGGATGTCTGCGCCCGATCCCTCGCAGAACGGATGCAGAGACACATCGATGCGCCCGCGCCGGTAGTTGAAGCCGAGGCGCTCCGTGACCTCGCGCAAAAAATCGCGCTGCGCCTCGACGGGGAAACCTCTGAAAATATCCGTGCGCGCCTTGATCGGCGACGCGGCGATGGCACGCACGAGCGGCACGAGTCCGGCCTTCAGCTCGGTGAAGAGCGCGGTGAGTCGAGCGGCGGTCATGCCCGGGTCGTGTTTGTCGATGGCGTAGTCGTAAGGCCGGTCGGCCCAGCCGAGATAAGTCGCTTCGCGCTTGGCCAACGCGAGGTGTTTACAGAGGAAAGGCGCGTAGGCAGCAAAATCGGATGTCGCCTTGGCTTCGGCCCAGGCGTGGTAGGCAGCGCTGGAAAGCCGCGCTTTTTCCGCGACAAATTCTGCGGGCAATTTTGTCATGCGGTCGTAGTCGCGCCGCGTCTCACGCACGACGACCTGCTGCTCCACAGTCAGCGAGGCGGGCGCGTTTTCGAGTTCGCCTAATAACTTGCCGATCCCCGCATCGCTCGCGGCGTCGTGGTTCAGCTCGGCCAACAACGCCATCTGCTCGCCGCGCTGATCGGCGCTGTCGGGCGGCAAGTTCACCTGTTCGTCCCAGCCGAGCAGGCCGGCGACGGTGCCGAGGACATGGACGCGTTTGAGTTTGGCAACGAGAAGTTCGTAAGAATCGGACATGGAAAAATCACATGCATGCAAACACACCTCGCGTATCGGGCGAAGCGCAGAATCATCCGAAAAGGCGTCGCCCCGCGTTATCTTTGCGGCAGCTTGGTCGGATCGTCCACGTCCGCCGCCGGAATCGGATCGAGGCCGCGCACGAAAATATTGCCTCCGTTGGCATCGGCCGAGATGAGCGGACCTCCACCATTGACCGTTCCCGCCAAACGGGAGCGGGCCATTCCTCCGCCAGTCGCCTTGATGGCGAGATTGCGGACCTTGACCCGGCCGAAAATCGACGCGCTGAGGTCCAGCGTGCATGCGCTGGTGGTTTCCATCACGAGGGTGATTTCACCGCCCGAGGTCGTTATTTTCGCAGGACTCTTGATGGGCGGGACAAAACCGACCTTCGCATCGGTGCCGCTGCCACGCACCAGGACTTCGCCCGCCGCGCGCTGCAGCTCGATATAGCCGCCATCACTGGAAAGTTCTGTGCGCCCAAAGGCGCGCCCTACCGTAACGTTACCCGTGCGCGTGTGCGCCTTGATTGCGCCGGTGCAAGCCGTGACGGCGATATCGCCTATGCGGCTGTGCGCCTTGATCTCGCCGTCGATCTCCCCTGTGAAAATCGGCCCGCTGTCGTTGGCAAGGTCAAGTTTACCCTTGAGCGCGCCGACCACGATGCCGCCGTCAAGAGTGAGCACTTGCACATCGCACCGCTCCGGCACTTTGATTTCATAGGTGAGCAGCAGCGGCGGCCAGCCTTTCCAGGACCATGTGGCATGCTTGTTGTAACGCGTGCAGATCTCTACTCCGGTGGTCGTCGCGGTCATTTGCAGGTCGAGGTCATTGACGCGGGCATCCATTTCTTCCGCTTTTTCGACGTCGGCCTGTTCGGTCACCGTCACTTCGATGGCCCGGGCGTTACCCTTGGAAATATGCACCGCACCGCTGAAGGCATCTATCTTCAAGGTCGCGGCGGCGGGCACGTCAAAGTGGCGCTCCACCCGTCGCACGATGATCGCGGACACATCCGCGACTGACAAGGCCCACCCCGTAAACAAAAATAAAAGTCGCGGCGGCATCAGGTTTTCTGGCCGTTGTTGCTCACGTAATGAGCGAGCGAACGGTTCATCGTGTAGGCCTTAAGTGACGCGTCGCTCGCTTTGTCATTTCGTTCGACGAGGAACCGCGGCGAACGCTGCAACGCGACCTGCTCTTCGTCCGCCGCCGTGGAAATCAGCAGCAAAATTTCCGCGCGCACAGGCAAGCGCGCCGCCGGGAAGCCCGCATAAGCGGCAAGCCAACGAACAGTATTTTGGAAAGGAGTGGAGGCGGGACAAGTCACGGGGAAAGTTGCGACGAAAATCCGCCGTGAGTCAACGGGCGTAAATCACCCGCCGAAAGGCGTGAATCTTGCATAATCTCAAATTCGCTCGAAAGAACGCGCACCGTTAACCAGTTTGCATTCATCCCCATGCCGCAAGACGCCCTTCAGGCCAATCCGCTCGAGTTCGTGCCCCTCAGCTTGAAGAACATGCTGCTCCGCGAAGCCGCCATCGCCCTCGCGCGCCAGCGGCTCGCAAAGGCGATTCCTATTGCGCAGGCGCATGAACATGAAGTCCGGGCCACCCGCGCGCCTTTCCTGATCATGCTGCCCACCAAGGCCAATCAGGAAATCCGCGCCACCCTGGAGGGCTCGCGTCAAACCCTCGATGTCCTGCAAAAAGCGTTGGCAAAACTCACGACCATCGAAAACCAACTCCTGCCGCTCGTCTCCTACCGCCTCGAAACCCATCTGCGCCGCTGCGCCAAAGATTACATCAACGGACTCGCCGGCAACCGCTATCCCGACGACTGGGCGCGCATCCAAACACGGCTCGAAGACTGCATCCGCACCTATCACGACTCACTCAAGGCGCTGGCCGACCTCTGCCCGAACCTTCCCCCCGGTATGATCATCGACGCAAACCCGCCCGGACGCCAACTGGCGAACCGCGCCATCATCTGGGGCAGCTGTCTCGAAAGCGAAATTCAGTTCATCAACCGCATCGCTGATTCCCAACGGGCGCATAACGGCCCGGGCGGCTTCACGCTCAACCGCCAACCGGCCGTCAACTGGAAGGAATCCGCCCAGTCGCTGCTGGATATTGACGCCACCACCGCCGCCGCCGCGCTGCACAACCTCGTCTCGCAATCGGAATTGATCACCAAACAAATCACCCTCGCGATCTCCGCCGAAAAGCAATTGTCGCTACATCACCCGGAGCACGGCGCATCACAGTATCATGCCGAGCAGTGGGCTTCACTGCGCGATGCCGCCCTGCTCAATATCAATCCCGCCGACCTGGAATCGCTGGCCAAAGACACGGAGATTCTCATTTCAAATGGCGAGTTTGAAACCTGGTCGCGCCTCGACGACGCACCACCGGACATCTCCCCGCCCCCGGCGGCTCAAGCGCCTTCAAACCCGCCTTTCCCCGGCACGCCCCCCCCCTTCGCAAAACCGGCGACACCCCCGTCGTCCGGCCTCAAGTTAAAGATCCCGTCCCGCACGCTCCCTCCGTTCCTTCCGCCAAAGCCGTAAGCCGCCCCGCAGGCTCAGTGCAACGCCGCCGCCCACACCTTCTCGTCAAACCCGACCCGTCCGACGCCCTGGCCGATAGCAAAGGGCCGCTTCACCAGATTCCCGTTCGCCGCGAGCAACGCCAGCGCCTGCGCCTCGGTCATCGCGGGTAGTTTTTCACCAAGCTTCAGCTCGCGGTAGTCGCGCCCCGAGGTGTTGAAGAGCTTACGCAGCGCATCCGCGCCGCCGAGGTGCGCGAGCATCGCGCGTAATTCGGCGGAGGAAGGAGGCGTTTCACGGATAGGTTTTTCAACAAACGCAATGCCCTCTGCGCGCAACCATTTCACGGCGCGGCGACAGGTGTCGCAATTGGCGTAGGTGTAAACGGCCAGCGCGGAACTCATTTCACCCACTCCATGGACTGCACGACAAACTGCCAGCGATCCTTGTATTGGCCGAGTTCTCCGTAGAACTTGAATTGCCCGCCGGCCTTCTGGGCCGCCACCGCATCGCGGATCTCCTTGTCCGGACTGTAAACGTCATAAACGTCACCGAACGCGCTCACTTTGGGATACCTGTTCTCGACCGCTTTCCCTTCGACGAAAAAGAGTTTCCCCGACCACGTGCCGTCGCGGAGATTGGCCCCGGCGGGAATCTTCTCGGCTGTGATCGCGGTTGTCTTGAAATCGCCATTGTTGCCCCCGGAGCTGTCGTCGTCCACGCCGGCCGCGCGCTGGAGCGGCATGAATTTGCCGGGTTGGTTGTCGGCCACCGTGGTGAAACGCGCGCAAATCGGGAAGTGATCCGAAAACCCCGCGCCCGCCGGCCCCTTTCCGTTCCAGCGCACGGGTCGGCCGGAAGCATCCGCATTCAGCCCGGGAAACTTCGCCACGCCGAAGGAGTTGTCCACGTATTGCACGCCGCGCATGTCGTAGAGGCCGCGTGAGACGATCAGGTTCATGAGCGTGCCCCACTGGCCCTTGAAGGTGTCGCTGCCGCGGTCTTTCGGCGGCAGTTCAAACCACAGGTTGTAGAGATCCTTGGCCGGCCCGCGCACCGCCAGCTCGTTGCCCTGCGACCCGAGGATGTCGTTGATGCCGGTCTGCTTCATCGCGCGATAGCGGCGCTTCTGGTTGTAGTGGGAGTTGAGATCGCCGCCGATGATGATGTCGGCGTTGGGATCGGCCTTGAGCAATTCATCGACGCGGCACTTCAACGTGCGGGCGTTCTCAATGCGGAATTCCTCGGTCTTCGGATCGCCCGCGCCGGACTTCCAGTGGTTGTCGAAAACCGTCAGCGGATAACCATCCACTTCGAGCTCCACTTCGAGGATGTTGCGCGCGTTAAGCGTCGGATAGGTGTGCACCGCCTTCACCGGAAAACGCGTGAACACGACCGTTTTGATCGCACGCCGGTTGCCATCTGCATACGCACCCGGCAGGTCGCCGCCCGTCACCACCGTGTAGTCGCCCAGCCCGTGATCGACGCATGACTTCAACAGCAAAGCCTCCGCCGGCAAATCGCCGATCTCAGGCGTGAAATCCGCCCCGAGCATGCGGTCGATGTTCGTGCCGGCATAACGTTTCAAAATCGCGGCATAGTCGGGCGGCGATTTCCCCGGCGTCTGATCGACTTCGATTTCCTGAAACAAAACAATCTCCGGTCCCTTCCCGTCGCCAAACTTCGCAAGCACCGTGGCGATATTGTTCACCTTGGTCAGAGCGTGAGCGCGCGTGTAAACCGCCGGCTGGTAATCGTCGTAGATCGCCACGCCGTCGGCGTCGTGGAGATTCTCGACATTGTAGGCGACCACCGTGAAAGGCCGCCCCGCCAGCATCGCCGGCACCACCAGCAACCCCATGACGAATTTCCAAGTGTTCATCACCCAATCAGTCTGCAGAAACTGTGCGCTGGCAAAACCAAACCGGTGATTTTCGCGTGACGACCCGGCAACCTCCCCCAACCGTGATGCCATGCCCGGAACAGAGCCGTTGCTCAATCTGCATGATCTCACCGTGATGCGCGACCGCACCACGTTGCTGCGCGACGTGGTCTGGCGGGTCGAACGCGGCGAACACTGGGTCATCCTCGGCTCCAATGGCTGCGGCAAAACCTCTCTCCTCAAAGCTCTGACGGGCTACCTCACGCCCAGCGCGGGCGAGATCGAGCTCCTCGGACGCCGCTACGGCGAGAGCGACTGGCGTGACCTGCGCCTCGAAATCGGTCTCGTGACCAGCGCCCTCCAAACCAGCATCCCGCCCGACGAACCCGCGCTCGAAACCGTCGTCAGCGGCAAATACGCGCAGCTCGACCTGCGGATGAAACTCACGCCCGCCGACCACCGCGCCGCCCAAAAACTCCTCCGCTTCACCGGCGCGGGCGCGCTCGGCGAACGTCTCTGGAGCCAGCTCTCCCAAGGCGAACGCCAGCGCATCCTCATCGCCCGCGCCCTCATGGCGAAGCCGAAGCTGCTTATCCTCGACGAACCGTGCGCCGGGCTCGATCCGGTCGCCCGCGAACAGTTTCTACACTTCATCGAAACGCTCGCGCGCCAGGCGCGCGGACCCGCGCTCATCCTCGTCACGCATCACGTCGAGGAGATCACGCCCGCCTTTACCCACGCCCTCCTGCTCAAAGCCGGCCGCGTGCTGGCATCCGGCCCGCGCAAAACGACGCTGGTTTCACCCAATCTCTCGGCCATCTTCAGCGCGCCGTTAAAGCTCACATCGCGCGGCACGCGCCTACACCTGCGTCTTCCCTCCAAGACACAGGGTGCGTTTCAATTGTAAGCTTACTTGGAGAAAATTTCTCCGAAAAAATCCTGCATATGCTGCCACGAGCGGGTTGCCGCCGCCTCGTTGTAGCCGATGCCAGTCAGCCCGGTCGCCTGAGCGATACGTGTCGCGTTGGGATTAGTGAATGCGTGAACCGCGCCGGAGTAACTCACGAACTCATAGTCAACCTTCGCCTTGTCCAAAGCCTCCAGAAGGCCGTGCAGTTGCTCGGGTTTGATAAAAGGATCGATCGCTCCGTGGCATATGAGCACCTTGCCCTTGATCGCCGCCGCCTGCTCGTCAGTCGGCACGACAGGACCGCCGTGGAAACTCACTATGCCCGCGAGCGGCGCACCCGTGTAGGCCAGCGCCTGCACTGTCGAGCCACCGAAACAGTAACCGATGGCCGCCACCTTACCCGGCGCAACCAATCTCGTCGCCAGCAACTGATCGAGCCCGGCCTTCGCACGCTCGGCCATGAGCGGCTTGCCGTAGAACGGCGAGGACAGTTCCGTAGCTTTCTTCGGATCCTCGGTGTTCACGCCCGTGCCATACATATCGAGGGCGAAGGCGACATAACCGAGCTTGGCGAGCGCCTCGGCCTTGCTCTTCGCGTAGTCGTTGAGCCCCCACCATTCATGAACCACCAGCACACCGGGTGCAGGATGCTCGGCGGAAACCTTGGCTGCGTCGTAAACGAGATAGCCCTCAAGCTTCACGCCCGCGTGTTCGTAGGCGACATACTTGGACACCACGGCGGCATGGGCGTTCAGAACCGCGAAACAAAATGCGAAGAGAAAAGATGCGTATTTCATACACACCTAAAATGACACACGCCGCCGCTCCGTCAAACATCGGCCATCTATTTCCGGAACAACGCGTCCAACGACCCGAAGCTCTTGAGCGGAACCTTGGGTTTCATGGTCGTCACCGGCAGCGGCGCGGAATCGCGCGGCTTGGGTCTCTCGACCGGGGCGGCGGCCGATTGCACTTTCCCGCCCGCCTTCAGCTCGGCGAGCGCCCGCTCCATTTTTTGCACCGACACTGGTTCGGCCGTGCCCAGTTCCTGCGCAAACAAACTCACGCGCAGCTCCTCCACCTGCCAGCGCAGCTCCGGCACGCCGGTGAACGCGGCCAGTTGCTTCGCCCGCTCGGCATCCTTGACTTGGTTCTGCTTCCAGCGGTCCGCGCGCAGCTTCATCGCCTTCAGGTAACGCGGGAAATGCGCGAGCCGCGCATACGGCGTCACCAGCAAAAAATCGTTGGGCACCAGCGCAGCCAGCTCCGGACCTTGTCCGCGATAAGGTTGCGGATGCACCAGCAGCGCCTGACGAAGCGTCAAAATCTCCCGCAGCAAATCGACCAGCTTCGGCACCAGCCCTTGCAGGTCGGTTTTCACCTTGGCGACGGCGTCGGCAAACGCGGCGGCCGTCAGTTGCTTCACGCGCTCCGACGCCAGCAGCCAGCGCGTCACCGCGACATAGGCGTGTTCGCGCAACGTGTCGGCCGTGCCGAGCGTCGCCAGAAGCGCGCCGAGCTCGCGCAGTTGCTTCAAGTCCTTGTGCAACGCC
>JANXRL010000039.1 GCA_025352985.1 Verrucomicrobiota bacterium | reverse complement strand
CCCCCCGGGCACGCTCTTTGCCGAGAGCGAGCGCTTCAACCTCGCACCCAACCCCCTCGCGTTCCAGATCCAGCCCGACGAGGGACTCGGCCTGGTGCTCAACGGCAAGGTGCCCGGCCTCGTAACGCGCACGCAGCCCGTGAAAATGAACTTCCGCTACTCGACGACCTTCGGTTCCAACACGCCCGAGGCCTACGAGCGTCTCGTGCTCGACGCCATGATTGGCGATGGCACGCTCTTCATCCGCGGCGACGAGGCCGAGACGTCTTGGAAAATCTACACGCCCGTCCTCGAAGCTTGGGCCGCCGCCGGTCGCGAGGGCATGGACAGCTATCCCGCCGGTTCATGGGGACCGCCAAATGCCGATGCGCTTCTCGCCAAAGGCGGTCACGTCTGGCGTCAGCCCTGATCCGTCCAACATGCCCGCGATTTTTAACGCTCTGCCCGGGATCGAGGTTCCCGTCAGTGCCATCAAACACAGTCTCACAAACATGTGGGACGACACCGCCGCCCAAGGCGGAGCCGCCCCCGCGTCCGACGACGCCAAGGCCACGCAGGTGAATTTCGTCATGCACCTCGGCTTCAACACAACCGCCGAGGACGCCGTCGCGCAGTTTCAGACGGCGGTGGCGTTTTCCCGGCGTTACCCCTGCCGCGTGGTGGTGCTGTGCCCGATGAGCGCCGACACGGCGGCCGTCGAGGTGCGCGCCAAGATTTACGGCGAATGCCATCTCGGGAAATCCAAGGGCGACACCCGCTGCTGCGAGTTTGTGATGCTGAACTACTCCTTCGGCGCGCGCTCGTTCATCGAGGATCAAGTGTCCATCTGCCTCTCGACCGATCTGCCGCTTTACTATTGGGCCCACCGGTTTGTCTCCAGTGCGCGCATCAACCAGTTCAAGTATCTGCTCAGCCGTTCCAAGCGTGTGCTGATCGACAGCGCCCTCGTGCCGGCCGACGCGCTCACGTTTCCCTGGCCCCGGCCCGAGGCGGTGCGAGATCTCGCCTACGCGCGCCTGCTGCCCGTGCGTCAAGCGCTCGGCCAGTTTCTAAGTGCGTATGAACCCGCCAGGCTGGTTGATGGTCTCTCGGGGGTGACCCTGAGTCATAATGCCGCCGTCACTGCGGAGGCCACGGTTTTGCTCGGCTGGATCAAGACTCGCCTGGAAGTCTGCGGCGCGAAAACGGGCCAGGTGCCCACGGCGACCGAAGCTTGCGAGGACTGCCCGTCTTTCGACCTCAAATTCAACTACGGCAACGCCCACCATTTCCATTGGAACGGTGACCTTGCCCACGGCCGCGCCCACTTCGATGCCGACTTCGGCACCGGACGCACGTTGCTCCCGACTGCGGTCAGCCTGCTCACGCCCGAGGCGGCGCTGGGCGAGGCGATGTTTTTCTGAGCGCCGGGATTTTTTCGCATGAACGAACATTCCACTGACTACGGCCGCATCATCGTCGGCACGCGCGACCAAGTTTTTGAAAAGGCCGTCGCGCTCGCGATCACTGAGCATGCCGCGAAGAAATCCAGGAACTTCACCTGGGCGTTCACGGGCGGCTCCACGCCGCAGGACTGGTATCGGTGGGTGGCCTCGACGAAGGCGTTGCCGGCGGGAATGCTTGCGAACACGCACTTCACCGTGAGCGACGAGCGTCATGTGCTGCTCGACAGCGACCAAAGTAATTTTGGTAACGCCGAGCGTCTGATGCTCGAACCGCTGGGCGTGCCGGTGGAGCATCGCCATCCTTGGATGGTGGCCTACCAGCCGCTCGCCGCCGCCGAGGCCTACCGCCGCACGATGATGATTCTGGCCGGGCCGGGCAAAGGCTACGACGTATGCTTTCTCGGCATGGGCGACGATGCGCACACCGCCTCGTTCTTCTCCGGAAGTCCTTTGCTGAAAGACGACGGAAACCTGCCGTTTGCCGCCGTCGAGGTTCCCGGGAAGGGCTGGCGATTGACCATCACGCCGGCTGGCCTGCGGGCGTGCGGACTCATTGTCGTGACGGCGCTCGGGGCGGGCAAGGCGGAGGCGTTGCGTCGCGTGCTTCACGATCCTTTTGATCCACTCAAGGTGCCCGCCCAAATCCTGCAAACGTGCGCCGACCGCGTCGTTTGGCTGGTGGACGAAGCGGCGGCGTCGCGGATTTAAAAACTCTCTGCGGGTTTCAGGCCCCGGCGGATTCTGTCGGTGAAGGTTCTTCCTTGTGTCGGCTTACGTTGTCGCCGTCGTTTAGATGAAGACGGCGAAAGAGCAGGGTGGTTGCCAGTGTCATCACGCCCAGCGCGACGAAGCTGCTGCGAATGGCCGCAGCCAAAGTCGATGAAACGGCCGAGTCGTGCTCGAAACCCAGAAACAGGGCGGTGAGGAGCGAGGCTGTAGCCACGCAGAAACTCATCGAAAGCTGCTGGGCGACGCTGCTCATACTGCTGCCCATGCTCGTGTCCTCGGCATCGAGGTCGGCAAACGTGAGCGAGTTGATGCTCGTGTAGTGCAGGGACATCAGGAACCCGAACGCGAAAGCCTGGGCGATGATCACCCACACGGGGTTCCGGCGGCGACCGTAGCGAAAAGCGCGATGAGCCCGCCGAGCACCATCGTGTTGTAGATGAGAATCCGACGATAGCCGAAATGATGAAGAATATGCGGTGCGACCATTTTCAATGCCATTGCGGCAAGGGGTTGCGGCATGATGAGCAACGCCGCATGGACGGGCATGTAGCCAAGTCCGACTTGATAATAGAGCGGCAGGAGGAAAGGTATTCCGCCGATACCGATCCGCGACAGGAAGCTTCCCGTCACGGCAGTGCCGAAAGTGCGCTTGCGGAAGAGAGCCACCCGCAGAAGCGGATGAGGAGTGCGCAGCGCATGTCTTGCGTAGAGCAGCAGCAGGGCAAGCGACACGCCAAGCATCGCCGTTACATCAGGCAGACTCGTAGTGTGTTCACCGAACACTTCGAGGATATGAGACATCAGGGCTACGCCGAGCCCGAACAGGATGAATACTGTGAAGTCCAGCTTCTCGCTGCGTTCCGTCCGGTAGTCGGGCATATAGCGATACACAAAAAAAGGCTGACCAATCCGATGGGGACGTTGATGAAAAAGATGACGCGCCAGTGAAAATAACCGACGATCATTCCTCCGACCAGCGGTTAGATAAGGGGACCGATAAGTCCGGGAATGATAACGACACTCATGGCCCGGATGAGTTCAGATTTGTCGAAGGTGCGGACGATTACGATACGTCCCACAGGCATCATCATGGCGCCGCCGATCCCTTGGAGGATGCGGGCGGCCACTAGGAAATGCACGCTGGTCGAGACGCCGCTTAGTAGCGATCCGAGCGCAAAAACACCGATGGCGGTGGAAAACACCCGGCGCGTGCCGAACCGGTCCGCGATCCAGCCGCTTAACGGAATAAAAAGAGCCAGACTTAGCGTGTAGCTGGTGAGAGCCGATTTGAGGCTAAGCGGCGCAACTCCCAGGGCACTCGCGCTGGTGGGCACCGCTGTGTTCAGGATAGTCATGTCCAGAGACTCCATGAAAAACGAAAGCGCCACCAGCCAAGGCAGGAGGCGCTTGATTGTTTCGATGGAGGCTGGCGTTGGTTTTTCCTCCGAGGGCATGGAGCATCGGGTTAAGCGCGGTCAAAGCCGCTCCTGCGGCGAGACGACTATTGCCGCAGAACTCCAGCCTCTTGTTCGGCGAGGAAGGTGGCGTAGGTTTTTTCAAGGCCGGCGCGGAGAGCGATGCGCGCCTGCCAGCCGAGGGCGGTGAGGCGGGAGACGTCCATGAGCTTTCGCGGCGTGCCGTCGGGTTTTGACGAATCCCAGGTGATCGTCCCCGTGAAACCGGTGACGTCGGCGACGGTTTCGGTGAGTTCCTTGATGGTCACATCGGTGCCGGTGCCGACGTTCACCCAGTCGGGCGGGTTGTCTTGTTTAAGGAGGAAGGCGCAAGCGTCGGCGAGATCGTCAACGTGGAGAAATTCGCGGCGCGGTGTGCCCGTGCCCCACGCGACGACCTCGGTCTTACCGGCGACACGCGCCTCGTGGAAGCGGCGGATGAGCGCGGGGAGGACGTGTGAATTTTGCGGATGATAATTGTCGCCCGGGCCGTAGAGGTTGGTGGGCATGGCCGAGTGAAAGCGCACGCCGTATTGCTTGCGGTAATATTGGCAGAGCTTCAGGCCGGCGATCTTGGCGATGGCGTATGCCTCGTTGGTGGGCTCGAGCTCGCTAGAGAGGAGGCATTCCTCGGGCATGGGCTGCGGGGCGTGTTTCGGATAAATGCAGGAGCTGCCCAGGAAAAGGAGTTTACTGACACCGTGTTTCCACGCGGCGTGGATCGTATGGGAGGCGACGGCAAGATTCTCGTAGATGAAGTCGGCCGGATAGGTGTTGTTGGCGTGGATGCCGCCGACCTTCGCGGCGGCGATGATGGCAACATCGGGCTTTTCGGTGGCGAAGAATTCGTCCACGGCGGCCTGCGAGAGAAGATCGAGTTCCTGGCGCGAGCGGAGCAGCAGCTTGGTCTGCGGCTCGTTTTTATAGCGCCGCACGAGCGCAGAACCGACCATGCCATTGTGACCAGAGATGTAGAGTTTCATGCCGGAGTGACGTGGCTGACGAAGGCTTGCTGTAGGGAAGGAAGAAAGCTGCGTATTACGATATATGTGTGGATAAATGGCGGAGCGGGAGGGATTCGAACCCTCCCGCTCCGCCAGAGATCTGATTATAAGTGATGAAGTTACGGATACAGGTCAAGGGGCATCTTCCCCTATAGCTTCCCCTAATCCTGCCCAACTCTGCTCGGAGCTGACGCAAGTTGTCCATGCGTGGGCGACGCTCAGTGTCGAACTGCGGGCAGCAATCCTTGCGATCATCGGGAGCGCGCAGGCATTGGGCGGACACAAGCAGGACAGACCCGACCGCGGTTCCCCGTCTGACTCCTCCCCGCAAGGGGCGTGCCTTGACGGGTCTGGCGGGCGTGGAGATCAACCTGACGCAACCACGGGGCAGGAGGGCGCGCAATGAGTGGCCCTGTGACCCTTGAAGGATTGGAAGCGCCGGAAGGCCGGACGGCGGATGCGCCCGCGTCAGCGGGCGCGCCGCCGCCTGCCTCCGCGCTTCCTTGTCTACAAGTCACAACTCCACCAAACACCCCCGCAGCTCCCGACAGTTGGGAGGATGAACTCAAGTCCCGCATAGGCATACTGTCAGGTTCAGCGAGGCGTTCCGCTTACGCGCTTCAAGTGGATGCCGAGGCAATCGTTGAGGCGTGGGGCGTGAACAATACCGTTTTCATCACGTTGACCTTTGGCGGAGGTGGCGATGGGCCAACCGTGGCCAAGGCGCAAAGGTGCTTCGATTCCTTCCTGACTCATTCCCTAGGCAAACTTTTCACGGGCGGAATCAAAGTCTTGGAACGTGGGGCCAAGCGTGGACGTGTTCACTTTCACTTGCTGGCGGATGCCGGTGCGGATGTCCGCACGGGTGTCGATTTCGAGGCCTTGGCGCGTGGTGATCGTCGCACCTTCCGCCCTCACCTTCGTCACCTGCTGGCATCCCTGCGCACGGCGGGTCAGCGTTACGGCTTCGGACGCATCTGCGAATGTGACCCCATCAAATCAACGCGGGAGGGCATTGCCCGCTACGTCTGCAAATATATTTCCAAGCATTTCGAACAGCGGCAAACAAGGGACAAGGGGGCGAGGCTTCGCAGCTACTGGGGCACGGCGCGTCCTCGTCGTGTGGTGAAGTCCTGCCGTTTTTCTTGGGCAGGGGAAAAGGGGGAGCGTGGCTGGCTGTGGCGTGCTAAACTGGCGAGGATTTCGGCCCTCAACGGCATGAAGGACTCCGACGCGTGGAAACTTCGATTTGGCCCTCGTTGGGCGTATCATATCGCCGGTTACGTCGATGCTTGGCCCTTAAACTTTTATCCAACCAAAGCACACGCAGCGAAAGATAAGTTTCACCTGCCAAAGGAGATTCCAGAAACGGCATGCGATATCGCGATTACTCGCGACACGGCGGCTCAGGTGGCTGTT